>NZ_ANOG01000946.1 GCF_000346295.1 Rhodopirellula maiorica SM1
AGTTCGTGTGGATCTAGTAGGCCGGACTCCGCCAGCCTCTCTGCAAGCTCTTCACGATGGCCGATCAATCAATGTGACGGGGACGGTTGCCGATGTCCGTCCGTTTGTTCAGCGGGCAAGCGTTTTCGTGGTGCCGTTGCAAACCGGTGGGGGCACTCGTCTCAAGATATTGGAAGCATTTTCCATGGGGAAAGCAGTCGTTTCGACCAGTAAAGGTGCTGAAGGAATTCCTGTCGAACATGGTCATCAAATCCTGATTGCCGACTCGCCTTCGGAGTTTGCGGCCGCAATACAAGAGCTATTGGCGTCGCCGGAAAAAAGAGCAACGATGGGACGGGCTGCTCGCCAGCTTGTCGAAGAGCAATTCGATTGGAAATCTGTTCAGAAAATAGTGCACCATGGTTATCAGCAGATGTTTGACGCGAGGCTTCCTCTTGACCGAAAACGCGTACTCATTGGTAAATAAATGAATCCAGAACGTCACGCTGGCCACTCCATGTCATCGAGCGATCAATTATCCCAACGGCCTGTGGTTCTGCATGCTCGATGCATCAGCGGATTGGGCGGCGGACCTGAGAAAACGATCCTTAACTCGCCACGTTTTCTACGACCACTGGGTTTCGATTCCTATTGCGCCTACCTACACAGCAAGGCTGACGGCCCAGACTTAATCGCCAGGGCCAATGAGATCAAAGCACCTTTTTTGTCCGTTCTCGACAACGGTCCGTTTGATTTTGGGATCGTAAAAAGAATCACTGAAATATGCCGAGCAAAAAACGTTACGATTTGGCATGGTCATGATTACAAAACGGACCTTCTCGGCTTATGGGTTCGCCGCCGATGGCCAATGAAACTCGTGACAACGGTTCATGGTTGGGTACAACACACGTGGAAAACGCCGCTCTATTATGCGATCGATCGGTTCGCGATCCGACGTTACGATCAAGTCATCTGCGTTTCCGAAGACCTGTACGAGCAATGTTTGGGAATGGGGGTGAGTGACGATCGTTGCCATCTTATTCAAAACGCCATCGACACGCATGAATTTCGTCGCACCATGAGCGTTTGTGATGCTCGCGATGCAGTTGGCTGGGATGAGACAACGATTGTTCTTGGCGCGGTGGGCCGTCTGTCGCCTGAAAAGGGATTCGACTTACTCATTCGTGCTGTATCGCAACTGATCGACAGCGGGGTCCGGGTCTGTCTTAAAATTGCTGGCGAAGGGGCAGAGCAAGCGTCGCTTGAACAACTGATTCGAGAACTGGGATGCACGCAGCATGTGCAATTGATTGGGCATGTGAAGGACATCAAGCTCTTCTTTCAAGCAATCGATATTTTTGTTCTAAGCAGCCTTCGCGAGGGCTTGCCCAATGTCGTTTTGGAATCGATGGCCATGGGCACGCCGGTGATTGCGACCCGCATCGCGGGTTTGCCAAATTTGATTGAGAACGATCACAACGGAAAACTGATTGATCCTGAATCGGTTCCCGCACTCTACGACGCCATAGCGGATCTTGCCGGCAGTCCCGAATCATGTGATCGCCTAAGCAGTAATGCTCGGACTACGATCGAATCGTCCTTCAATTTCGAACACCGAATGAGACGTGTCGCTGATGTTTATGCTCGTGCAATTGGAAATCCATGGGAGTGCCCACCCGTCGACAGTGCAACTAACGCATTGCAACAAGGATCCAATCGTCACATTCCTCTTTCTGCGTCGCAGAGATAGCGAAAGCCAATCGTGAATTTAATGTTGCTAGCTGCGTTTTGGATTTCAGCAATTGGACTGCTTTATGGATTCATCATTTATCCGGGAATCCTTTTTTTCGTGGGGCAACTTAAAGGCGGCAAGACTTTTGTTGAGGCCGAATTGCCCAGGGTTTCCCTGGTGATCGCCGCGTACAACGAGGAGAGTGTCCTCAAGAAAAAACTAGAAAATGCATTGGAGATTGATTATCCAAGCGAAAAACTTGAGATCTTGCTAGGTAGCGACGGAAGCAATGACTTAACCGCGGAAATCGCCTCTCGATTTTTTGACGTGGGAGTCAAATTCTACGACTATCGAATAAGACGTGGTAAACCATCGGTGCTTAACGAAACGATCGCAAAGAGCAGTGGCGAAGTGCTGTTTCTATGTGATGCGAATGTCATGTTTGATCCGCATGCACTAAAACGCTTGGTAGCCCATCTGGGCAATCCAGCTATCGGTGCCGTCACGGGGGACGTGCGACTGGAAAGCCACGAAGCCAATTTTGGAGAAGGCGAAAGTGCCTATTACAAATTGGAACGGGCGATCCAACTTGGCGAGTCTAAATTGGGTTCCGTGATGGGGGTCGATGGTGGAATGTATATCATCCGTCGATCACTATTCGACACCCTACCAAGCTGGGCACTCAACGAAGAATTCATTGCCAGCATGCGAGTCATTCGCAAGGGATTTCGAATCGCATATGAGCCAGACGCATTTGCGATCGAAACGGCAACCCCGACCGCAACTCAAGAATGGAGACGGCGGGTTCGGGTGTCGGCGGGATCGGTGCAGATCCTGCGTGGTGGATTCTGGCCACCAGCTACACGCCCCATAGAGCTTTGGCAATTTTTGTCGCACAAAGCTCTGCGATGGGCGAATCCCCTGTTGCTCGCAGTCTTATTCGTAGCTAGCGCGGTGCTCACATTGTCGGGGGCACATCCCCTGTACAAGATGATGCTCTTCATGCAGGCAGCTTTCTATAGTTTGGCGACTCTGGCAACCATCTCATTGGCGTTCCGCAACACGAAGATCGGTGGCATCGCATTCTATTTTACGATGAGCCACATCGCGATGGCGGTCGGCATGGTTAAGGGACTCCTTGGTCGTCAGGCGACGACCTGGAAACAAGCGGACCGAACCTTCTCAAGTCACACGAGCGTTTGAACGCCCCTGTTTTACGAGTGTCCGATACGTTACATCGTTGAGATGCGACGTAGTGCCTCGTCACGATCGAGCTGAAAGCTGGCTTCGAGCAATCGGATCAATTGCTCTGTTCCAAAAGCGTCAATTTCTTGGTTTGCCCCATTCAGTCGCAGGACGCGATCATCGGCGGCGGTGAAAAACAGATCATCGATGGATCCAAACACCTCGTCTGCAGATCCGCCGGGTCGAAAGCGATCTTTGCCGCTTCCGCCCACCAGTCGATCAATACCCGTTGCGAGACTGGAGACTTTTTCGTCATCGCCATAAAGGATATCATCTCCAGCCTCGCCAAAGAGCACATCGTGTCCCGCGTTCCCAACAAGACGATCGTTACCCGTTCCCCCGAACAAGACGTCATCACCCTCGCCTCCAAAAATGCGGTCACCCCCGCTACCTCCGTCGATGTGATCATTTCCAGCGCCACCGTCAAGTGTGTGATCACTTCCATCGCCACCAAAGATATGGTCGTCTCCATCGCCCCCACGGACTCGGTCGACGCCAGCGTCACCTAGCAGTCGGTCATTTCCAAGGTCACCATAGATAATATCGTCGCCATCACCACCCGAAATAAAATCATCCCCAGCGTCGCCGTGGATCGTATCGTTACCGGATCCGCCGAACAACGTGTCATTACCAGGGCCTCCACTGATTTTTGAGGGAAGGTGTGTCGCGTTGGTAAAATGATCATTGCCTGCCCCTCCACTGAACTCGATCCACAAAATGTTGCCTAGCGGCAAAGTAGAACGGACGCCATTTAGGTCTAAATCAATCAATCCGCCGCGTATTGCAACCGTCACGATGTCATCACCAGCACCGCCTTCTAGCTTGAGGACTGTTGTTGCGATCGCGGTCGGCTGAGATCCTACCGCACCGCTGGCCCCCGATGCAAACTCGCCAGGTTCAAGAGTGCCAACCGACTCTTGCCAAACGTTGGCGGGCAAGTCCGGATAAGCACCGCTGATTTTTTGAACATACGTTGGAAGGAATTGCACGTTGCTCATTGTCAAATCCGGACTCTCAAACGATTTGTCGAGTCCGATATTGATGTAATTCTGTAAGACCGCGCCATTGAGTATGGTACCGTTACCTGGATTTGGCGAAGCCATTAATCCAATATTGTTTCCACTGGCCCGAATGTTTTCTAGTATCAGATCGTGGTTTTCATACTGTTGGTGACCGAAAGCGTATGCAACCGTCGTCCGAGCGGCGTAGGTGTATTCGCTACCTTGATTCGAACTCGCTATATTCGGATTGCCTATCACGGTAGTGTTGCGAAGCGTCATTTCCGCTTCATGATACGCAATCACGCCATGATGGCTGACATGCCAAACCAACAAATCCTCGAAGACCTGCCGCTTGAAATCATCCGCGTTGCAACACGACTGAGACCATGTTGCCCAGAGTCCCCCGCGACTTGATGCGACCTCATTGTCCCGAAAAGACGTGACTTGTCGTGTCGTGCCTTGTCGATAGTATCCGTTGTAATTGTACCCGTAACTTGCTGCGTCGTAGACAAAATTGCCCTCAACGACATTGGCAGGGCCACGAAACCAAAATCCCGATCCGTCAGCACCCGTTTCGATCGTTGGCTTACTGATTGAACGGGGCAGGTTCTGCATCGCACCTGCCCGACCGTCACCCACTTGGTGCCCCCCGTCGACTTTGATCACTAAGTTACCAAGGAATTGATTGCCAAACTCGTCGCCGTCCTCGGTGACAATTCCACCGCCATCGACGTCGTAGACGATATTGTCTTCAATCAATCCATTGTTGGTTTTGTGAATCGTGATCCCCCACTTCAAACCGTCCTGAACGACGGAATCAGTGAGTGCCACGCTTCCATGTAAATGGTGGGTGTGAAATGGATAACGACCCGCAGGATTGGCTCCAACGTGAATTACGTCTCCGCCATCGGAAATCACTGTGTCGTCGACCGCTTCGTCGGCTGAAGTTCGGCCGAGGCCCACAAACGCGACACCATCCAGATCCACCTGTGCTTGGTACGTCGCAACGGTATGGCCTCGGAACCCTTGCGGATTTTCGGACCGCAGCACGATCGAACGAGTCAAGTTGGCGACATGGGCAAACCGCTCGATCTCAAACGGATTTGGGGAGATACCATTGTGGTTAAAACTTGCTGCCGAGGTGAAATGAATCGTCTTTCCCTCGATCTTAGCAATCGTCACTGTTTCCGATTCTTCCAGTGGTTTACCCGACCTGGTGACAACCGACTGCGCTGTCTCCGGCAACGCCAGAATGTCGCCGACTTCCCAGCCCAAAGGAATCTCGTCAGCCGTGAATTGGGTCGACCCTGCAGGAATATCGGAAACGGCTCGTACGTAGGGAGTCTTGGCCTCACCGGTCGCTGTCCACTCTCCTTGAACGATTAGACCTGTGCCCCATTGCAAAGGGTCGTCAATGGAATTGGCTGCGTCAGCGAATACGACCTCGGCGCCCGAAAGCATCGAAAGGCTGCCGTCTTGGTAGACGACAAAATCTTTCACACGCAGCGATGCGGAAATTTCCAATTCGCCGTGAACACCAATAGCCAGAACATCGATGTCTCCGTTATCAAACACCACATCGTGTTCGCTACGGATCAACACACGATCTGAAACTCCAGGGACTTGCCCATTTGACCAAATAGAGGCGTCGCCCCAATATCCGCTGGCGACAGTGCTGACGGTTTCGTCCTCGACGAAATCAGGAATTCCGTGGGGGCCGGGAAGTAACGTAGCCAAAAGATTTCGACACTCGAGCTGCTGGACTTCGAGCTTTCTCAATGCTTTGCATGCATTGGTCTTAAGACGACGACGCGTAGTAAACATGCCGTTCACGATGACCTCAATTTATTGAATGAATTCTGAGTCAATATCTAATATTCAGCAAATGCAATGCCGAAACGAGCCAATGATCCAGGCAGGAGCATCGCTTGCGGGATAGATCTTGCGTCTTTATTTGTCCGCGGTTGTCCACTCAACCAAAAACCTGTCCACGCGACCAAAACAAGCTCCGAAATAGTTAGGGAACTCAGCGGAGGGTGAAGTATAGCCAGTCGGGTAGTCTTTCAGTCAACCCAACATACTTATTCTCCCTATCCGGAATATTCTGTCTTTCACTACCTGCGAGGTTTTCTACCACTTGCTCTTGGTTTCCAGACCAAGCGTAGGAGAACAGAAAACTGCCCAGATTTGTTTTGCCATCGCTATGGCGAACTGTGCTTGCGAATGGCGATTACGAGCCAGGCAGCTCAAGGGATCAATCCCGGACCTGAAATTCATCTTTGTTCAAACTTTAACAAAAAATACGAATGCCAATAACTAGCGAACTGCGAGTCCAATGCTCGCTCATCGACGAGCTGCATCCTGACGATGACTCCAGGGCAAACGAATGGGCTCTAAAAAACGGCGTTGCGGGGACGCACGCGTCACCCAATATTGTTCGAGCAGTTTGTCGAGGGCTTTCGCATCGCGGATACTGGATTCAGGCGACCCGCGGAGACGAGATCGTTGGTGTCCTGCCTCTGGTACACGTCAATACGATGCTGTTCGGTCGCTATCTCGTCAGCTTGCCTTATCTGAATTGGGGAGGAGTTGTCGCGACTGACGTTGCAACGCAGAAAACGCTGATTGATCGGGCGGTTCAATTGGCTGATGAGCTGGACGTGCGATTCTTAGAGCTTCGACATGAAAAGATGGTTGAACATGAAAAACTATCGGACGTGCGCTCTGAGAAGGTTCAAATGCGGATGCCGGTCGTTACCGAAGAACAGGCTTGGAAAGCATGTCGCTCGACGGTTCGAACTCAAGTCCGCAAAGGCGATAAGCAAGACTTCGACATTCGATTCGGGGGCCACGAATTGATGCCTACGTTCTATAAAGTCTTTTCCGAGAATATGCGTGATCTGGGGACACCCGTCTATTCGCTGGGGTTGTTTGGTGAGTTTCTCGATCAGATGGACGACCAAGCTGAATTGTGTGTGGTTCAGAAAGCTGGCGTTCCTATTGCTTGCGCCATGACGCTGCATTTCGATCACGGACTCAGTGAAGTGCCATCGGCGAGCGCGCTGCGAGCCCATCGAAATACGGCGGTCAACACATGGATGTACTGGCAATTGATTCGACGATCCGTCCAGCGTGGAGCGAACACCTTTGATTTTGGTCGTAGTACGCCCGAAGGTCCGACCTTCGATTTTAAGCGAAAATGGGGTGCAACGCCCTCCGAAGTAGCCTGGCAGTACTATCGTCGCAAAGGCGACGTCAACGCGGTGCGGCCCGACAACGCGAAATACGGACTCGCCATCGCGGCTTGGCAGAAACTGCCTTTGCCGATCGCGAATCTGATTGGCCCATCTATCGTTCGTGGCATTCCATAAGGTTTCAATGGTGGTACTTCAGAAATTGTACGCACTTGACAGTAAAAAGGATGTCGTCGGACACGGCCTCGCTAGCGTGGCTCGCTCACAACGGTGATGATGACGAAACGAATCCACTTTACACTGTGCTTAATCTTTGCGGTCATTCAGTTCGGAATGTTGGTCGCCAACTGGACTTGGTATCCAGTGCCCAAACTTGGTTGGATCACCGAAGGTTGGGTTCCTCCCGCTTCCCTTTTCGTTGTGATTGCCGTCGTGGCCTGCTTGCTCGCGTTTTCGCGTCGTTCGCCAACGTGGTCTGTGTCGGCGTATCTGCTTGCTAGCTACTCCGTTCCACGGTATCAACCAGAATGCGAATGGATGTTGCGGCATTTCGTGCCTGAAATCGTGACACTTTTCGCGGTGATATTTTTCTGGATACAACGTGATCCAAGCGACAGCTCGTCTTGCGTTAGCGAATGTTGCGAGAACTCACGTTTCCAACACCTCGCTGCTACGATTGGCCAATGGTGGATGGCCGTTTTTGCGGTCTATGTTTTAGGCCTCTCCATCGCGTGCCGATTGATTACTCCAGACTCGAATTGGTTTGGGGACTTGAAGCACTCGCCGCTGCGAATGTTGGCTGGACTAACGATGTGTTACTTGGGAATTACCGTCAGTCGCAGAATAGCGATGACTCAGTTGACAACCGTGCTAGCTGTCGTTGTCATCGTTCGCCTGCTTTGGACATTCCAATTGCAAGAAGACGGAGATGTCGCATTCTTGCTCGTCGCACTAATTCCGCTTTGCGCCGCATCCGCTCTGCAATGCCGAGGGACAATCTTTCGCAGCTTCTGGGGCCTCACTACAGTGGCCGCCATCGCCGCCGTAGTGGCAACGGCCAATCGGGGTGGAGCGATTGGATTAGTGATTGCTTGCTCGACTTTGATCGCTTGTGCCGGGCGCAGGGCAGTCGGTCTGGCTGCCATCTTCTTGATCACGTCGGTGGTTTGTTTCTTGCTCGTCCCAGGTTTCGATGGGGCGAGTCTGAAAGAACGGATGGACTCCGTGATTCAGCACCGCGAACAAGACCCAAATGTTCTGTCCCGTCTTGTTCTCTGGGAAGCAGCCACTCAGTCGCTTGACGGACAGCGGCTCTGGTGGGGGCAGGGACCGGGGCAGGGCCCCGCAGCAATCTCGCGGGAACGAGGTTCAGTGCGATTGGTTGCAGTACATAATACGTTTCTGGCCATCATCCTTGAACTTGGACTCGTGGGCGTCATCCTCTGCGTGGGGCCGTTGTTACTGGGGATGGTGTGCGTTTGCCAGCGTTGGCGATCCTGCCGGTCGCTAGGCAAGTGGATTGCGTCATCGGCGAAGCTCGCGTCCGTGATGGGCATGCTAGGGTGTGGTATAGCGATTAGTCGTCATGACGACGGCCTGATGTTCTTTTTAGTGGGCTGCCTGATTGGTGGACCAGGACCAAATCACATTAAGGCAGTTCGCCTTGACGCGGTATCGGCTTGCGAAGAACAGCCCGTTAAGTTTACGGAACCATGACTCGATTATTTCCGACGCAAGAGGCTTCCGATACCTCAACGGCCGTTGGCGTTCTGGGCTGGTCATCACTGGCTGTTTCGATGGCACTCGTAGTTGTCTCTTGGGCGCCGTTCAATTTTCGACCGGACGCTCTGGCGGCGGTCTGCAGTCAGTTGATCATCGCCGGAACGGCTTCTCAATACTCCCGCGCCGATTTCGTCGCAAACATTGTGATCACGATCCCGCTCGGATTTTTTTTGATTGGGTTCTTTGATTTGCAAACCCGGTCTCTTTGGCGGCGAAATTCGTCAGGGGCCGCAGTGGGGATCGCTCGGTCGATCTTGCTGACTGCAATCACGCTCGTTGCGTCAGGATCGCTCGGTCTTCTCTGCGAGACTGGACAAGGATGGCTGCCAACTCGCGTGGCTTCCCTGCGAGACGTCAAAGCCCAACTCACCGGAGCACTATTTGGGGTTGTCACTTGGTGGTGCTGCGGGCCACGAATCGCAGCCTTGATCACACAGGTACTTCGTGGCCAAAAACTTCATTCCCGAATCAATGCGTTGGTATCACTGACAGCGATTGGCATGATCGTTTGGTCCATCGCACCGTTTGATCTTATCCTGTCGCCGGTCTCCATCGTCCGCAAGTGGACAAGGGGGCAGATCGAATTGGTTCCTTTCACTTCCTATCCGATTTTGACGCTAAATGCCCTCTACCAGTGGGTCGCCAGCTATGTACTTGGTATCCCGCTAGGGATTTGGGCAAGGCGATCAACCGCATTCTTGTTCGTTAAGGGACTATCGCGGTCCAATATTGTACTTGTCGCAATTGCGTTGGGGGGGCTACCCGAACTGTTGCAAATACCAATCGAGGGCCGAGTCGCCTCGTCCACTGATGCGATTTTCACCGCCATCGGTGTCGGCAGTGGACTTCTGGTTGCACCAGCGTTGTTCGCATCAATCGAGTCTCCTGGTCAGTCGCAATTCGGTACGGACAAGAAGACATCTAAACAACGATGGATGACGTCATCGAGCGACTGGTTCTTGATGGCGATGATTTACGGTGTGTTATGGTCCCTGTTGAGCTGGTATCCATTCGATTTTGTGACTGACTCGGAACAGCTCAAAACACGGCTAAATCAATTGTGTTCCAGTCCATTCCACGACGTAGAGACAAACGGTTTAAAAACTTTGTTCGTCGTTTTCCGAGCGTTCTTACTTTCCGTGGGTCTGGGAGCTTTGTTGGGCGGTGGGGCATCGCGGCTCTCTGTTCCGTCGCTCCGAACGACGGCAAAGTACGCGATCCTGCCGCTGGCCTTTTTGACTGCATTGATTATTGAGGCTGGCCAATTGCTTGAAGCAACTCGGACCGCTGGCGGCATCGGTTTTCTCACGCAAGCGGGTGGGATTTGGCTTGGGTTTTCGGCCGCAAGGGTTACGTTTCAGCCTTCCTATACGGAGGATTGAGTTTGGACGCCAAACAACATACACGTCTGCTTGCTGCCCTACTCGGCTGGTGGTTCTCCGACTCTAAAATCGGCACTTCGCGGAGTCTCCGATCGCTGTAATTTATCCGTTGCGTTCATCGTCAGCCGTCAACCCGGCTTTAAGAGAAAAAATTCTGGGGCTGGACGGACTTCGCGCTCTGGCATGTATTGCCGTGTTTCTCGTTCATTGGCATCAAGAAACCGGCTTTAGCGGAAACTGGGGCCCATTCAACTTGGGGCAGTTTCTGCAGAACGGGAACATCGGGGTTGCCGTCTTTATGATCCTGTCCGGCTTTTTTGCCAGCATGAATTATCTCACGCCTGAAGGACCTCGATTAGCATCACTTGCTGACGTTCGCCGGTTTGCGTCACGACGCATGTATCGCATTTTGCCTGCGTACTACGTTTGTTTGTTGGCCATGTGGTTGGCGGGTGGGGACTGGCAAAGCTCGCAAGGTTGGCTCGACCTTTTGCTGCATCTTCTCTGCTTGCACAACTTCTTTGAGTTCAGTCTCTACAGCATCTCGTCACCCCTGTGGGCGATCGCGGTTTTTGTGCAGTGGTATTTTGCATTCACTGTGGTGATAGCAGTTTCGTCAAGATTGGGCATCCATAGTTCTGGCGTTCTGTTGATGACTTTCTGCTCAATAGCTGTCGCGGCACAATTGATGGCCGTCGCAATGTCGGTGACCTCCGCATCCGTGCATCCCAGTTGGTTTGGGTCGGATGCAACGCTCCGTGATCATAGCCTGCTATCACACATGCCTCTGTTCGTCCTAGGCATGGGCATGTTTTTCGCTCGAAAGCAAACTGCGAAAGTTGCTCCAGTTCGATGTGACGCGGCCATTTTATTAATTTGTCTCACTGTCATCGCCATCATTTCGACACCACTCGATGTGATCGTTCGTCTCCCATCTTTTCGTTACATGTTTCCTACCGTTCCGCTTCTGCTGGCTGTTGCAGTGAGCCTTGTCCCACAATCGAAGATCGTTAGAACCATTCTTGAAGGACGAGTACTGTTAATGACTGGGCGGCTAAGCTACCTAATCTATCTGTTCCACGATCCGGTGCTCGGGGGAGTGGTCGTGGCGGCGAGGTCATTTGGGCACAGTGCGCTAACGACGCCGCTCGTCCTCGCAGTGGCCGCATTCGCGATGACCGTTCTCGTCGCATATATATTTGAATTCGCCTTCGAGTTAGTGACCAATGTCAGCGCACGTTTGTGCACTCCACTGTTGAGTTAGGCAAATGTTTGCTCTCTTTTTTGTCATTGATGATGGAACGAGTTGCAAGCGGCTTTCCTGGGTGGTAGCATAGTCCCCATGAACCGCGTTGTTGCAATAATCGTTCTCGCCATTACTTGCGCATTGTCCGATGCGCAAGCGGGATTTATTTGTGCGACCTCACACGACTCACTATCGTTCGTGCGACCTTCCGAGGCGGTAATGAGGTCATTGATTGACGCCGAGCTTAAGAAGAATGCCGACAGTGAAGATCCGTTTTTGACACACCGTGATTCTCAAGGGATGAGTGGGTCAACGATTTCGGTTTCTTCATCTGCACCGCTACTTGCATTGACGGATGGCAGTGCTCAATCTTACTGTTGTCTCACGTTGGCTAGTCGTTTATGTCTCGCCAACAGTATCTTGCCGTCGTCTCCAGATTTAGACGGAATACTCAGGCCACCGCAGCGCTCCGTTGCGATTGTGTTTTGAATTTTCTGTTTACAAAAAAATCTGGATATTGAAAAATGAGATTGCTTCTAATTACTGCTGCACTAGGTGCAGCATCGCTTCTGGTCTCGCCTGCCGCTCAGGCTGGGATTGTTTTCGATAAGGCCGTCAATTTGAATTTGAGTGCTGTTGATGCTGCTCTGACGAATGTCAATGGTGTTAATGGTGTAAATTTCGGTGACATTTCTTTCGGTTCTGCAACCGGGCGGGTGGCTGTCAATTCAACCGACAATGGCGATGGTTCGTTTGGCATCGGTGACAGCATCAAAGTGGTTGGTCACGCGTTAATCGACAAAGTTTCGCTCGAAGCAGGAGGATCTCTGGATCCTCTCGATGCAGGGCAAGCCAAATCGTTTCAGTTGACTGGTGTCCTCCGTGATTTGGCGGGAGTTGTTAGTGCTGACGGGTTCGGTTTGTTCAACCACCTTACTAGTGGTTTTTTGGATCTGTACCTTGATGTATCAACCCCTGATGATTTTACAGTGGGTGATATCGCCAACTCGGTAGATGGCGTGTTGGTTGCTACATTCGAACTGATCGAAGGGAAGACGCGACTGTTCGGTGGGCCATCTACGTTTAGTAGCTTTGATTTCAAGCTGGTAAGTCAGTTCGATTCCGGTACACCAAGTGACTGGTCTGACGATTTCTTTCAATTACCGAGTGGGTATGATCCGTTAAACAATGGCTCGCTTCTTGCAACGCAAGTAATTAGCACCGACACACGCACTGCGAACACGCTGACTAACATTAGTGGAACACATACCGTTGATATTGGTACTGGTTTTACTCCCGTGCCTGCGACCCCAACGAATGGCGACTTCTACGCTAATGTCGACGGAAGTGGTGGCTTCGGTGTGATCCCTGAGCCCGCTTCAATCGCAATCTTTGGATTGATGGGGGCTGCAGGATTTGCTGGCCGACGTCGACGTAAGAAGACTGCCTAATTGCTGAGTCGTTAAGCAAAATGACGAATATGACCTCGCTTGGATTATCCAAGCGAGGTTTTTTGATGAAATGAAGTCGATTCCATTGAGTGCACAAATCTGCGGTCTAGTGAACGTAGTGTCAACTAATTTACGTACACTTACTGCTGACAAAGTGGAGCGTCAGGAAGTCAATGCAAAAGTGGAAGCCTCTCCTGTGGTTCACCGCAGGGATGAGTTTGGATTAAAGAATACACTTTTCAAGTCTTCATGACGGCAGGCGATCTTTCCAACAAATGTCGGAACCGTTCGCTAGGATTGAGCGAAGAGAATTCTTTCGCTAGCTGTCTCGCTGCATTTGCATAACTTTCATCCCCCAATATTTGCTGCGTCATTGATACGATTCGGCTTTCGTTAGCAAATTCCGCCCTGAGCGATTCGCCCGCTCCCGAGTTTCGGATATATTCGATTGTAAGATGTTGATCAAGAATGCTGGGAATTCCCAACACGGGTGTTTCGGAAGCAAGTGCAACGTATGCCGATGCGCTGCCACCATGGCAAATTACTAGATCCGAGTGCTTCGATGCTTCTTCCGCGGGTAGATAATCAGCAACCAAGACGTTAGGCCGGTCCCGGATGCTTTTGTCCAGTACGAATCTTCCGGATGTTGCGACCAGAACGTTGATTTTCGGATCCGCGTTCGCAAGGCTTGATACCAGCGTCGCTAAGAGTCGTACGGGCCCCGAACTTCCCAACGTAACGAACACGGTCTTTCTCGCGGGATCCATGGTTTTCCATTTGTCGGGCATCGCACCAGGTGACGACCACAGTATTGGGCCAAGATAGTGATGGGTGTGTGGCAAGCCGTTAGTTGGGACAAGCCCCGGAGCATCCGCGTACAACACTTGGTCCGCGTCGGTATACATCTTTTCAAGGTTGTAACCGAGCGGTTTTCCCGAGCAATAGGCGGACGCTTGGTTTAGCGGGCGACAGTGCATTGCGAAGGCAGGCCGTCGAAAAACCTTGAAGAATGGATTAGCAATTGTGGGTCCGATGAGTCTCGTGACTGGTAATTCCGGTACGACCCAAGGCTGATTCGCGTAGGGACTCCAATAGGCGTTTGTGAGTGTCCAATAAGGAACGCCGAGTTTTCGTGCGCTAATTGCCAGCGACAACCTCATGTCCCCGATGACAAGATCAGGACGAACACTTTCAAGAAGCTCTAGATCTTGTTCAACATACCCCACGAGCGTCTCTTTACTGAATGCAGGACGTCCATCGCTTAGATTCTGGATAAACGACTCGTTGCCGACACAATCAATTGGATGGAATCTGCGAGATTCATTCTCAACCAGATTTCTCTTGGATTCGCAGCATGCGAAATGGACGTCGTACTCCTCAGGATCTAATCCCTCTGCCAAGACGAGTGGCCTAGTTACGTGGCACAATGTAACAGCTTCAGCGACGAACAAGATTCGCGGTTTTGTTCTCGCCTTAGACTTCAATGGTTGATGCGAGTCTGCAACGTCGGAGAACGTGAGCATTTAGATGTTCCTGAATATGCTAGGTGTTACACTAATGCGTTTGCCGTCGGCGAAACATCTTGCTCGACGGATGGCCTTCTCATACCAAAAAGTCCGTCACTCTGGTGCGAATGTTCGGCGTAGAGTTTTTGCTCCATCAGTCGTCGGTGCAACTGTGGCAGGTTATAGAAAGGAACGGATGGAAACAGGTGATGATCTAGATGGTAAGAAACGTTATGGGGGGCGAAGATCGCCGTTTCAATCCAGTTGCAGTGATAGTTGCGTGACGCGTTAAGTTCGTGCTGGTTGGCGAGCCCAAAATGCTCGGCGATGCTACGGATGCGAAGGATAACTGGCAAGATTGTCCAGGCGGGGATAAACCACAACAGCAATGCGTAGGTCCATGTTCCGGTAAAGAATAAGACGCCTGCAACGATCCCCCAGAATGCAAGCATCCCGAGATCAATCGTTCCTCTTCGTTTTCCTGTCTTAGAGGCTTTCTTGGTGCCAAGCGAGTGAACTGCGCGAAGCGACGAAATGAACCCACCGCCAAGCAGGTCACGGGTGAGCAACGCCAGCAACTCGCCTCGTGTTTTAGGGAACTTCCATTCAGCATGACCTGACTTTCGGAACCAGTCTGGGTCATCATCGGTATTGGTGTGTTGATGATGTGCCAAATGGTTGCGACGGTAAGAATCTGTCCTAATCAGCATCGGATAGGACAACATGCAGTTGCTGATTATATCATTTATAGTTTTGTTGCTGACGAGACGAAAATGCGAAGCATCATGCATGATAATCAAGAGGGCGTGTTGGCGAGTCGCGATCGCGATCATCGCGACCAGGAAAACCAGCGGATGGGGAATCCAAATCGCCAGATAAATTGCAACGCTGATTACCGCCCAGTCGGCAAAGACTGCATAGAGGCCTTTCGTGACATCCACCTTCGAGAGTGCCTTTAGGTCCTGTGAAATCTCGTGCTGTAGCTGGCGTCGGTAGTCGTGCGTCGCAACTTCCGCTTGATGTTCGACCGAAGGTGCCGGAGTAGTGATTACCACGACGCTTGCTGGAGTTGTGAATGACGTTGTTGATGTCATGGGGTTAGCTCTTTTGTGGTTTATTTAGATATCAAGCGTCTCAAATCGCTTTTTCCATTCACGCTCAAGCCATTTGCGTTTGATTCGTTGCAATGGGCTACGGTTTCCCATGCGAAGATTTCCTGACTCGAATTTCCCAAGGTAAGCATCAAAAATTCGGTAGTGCGGCGCTGGCTTTACGGGGCCGCGCCCCAACAAAATCTTTACTGCCTCGGATGCCATTACTCCAGCAGCAAGTTGGCAACCAGCGCTGACCGAAGGCGCAGAACCACTAATCGGATTGGCTTGGTGGCGGTCCATGTATTGAAGCGGAAGCATCCGAGGGCAAAGTCCCATTAAAAATGCAATTACTTTTCTTCCATACGAAGTATCATCATTGATATCAAAGTATTGATCGAATGACATTCCGCTTGGCGTGAATGTCAGCCAGCAAGTGCTGAAGCCCATCGGTCCTGCAGTAATCCCTGGAATGTTGTGTGCGGCAGCACGATTGAATACATGCCTGCGAGCTTCAATTGCATACAGGTCGATTCCATCGACAAGAATGTCACAATCAGAAAGAAAGTCATCAGCATTAGAGCGATCGACTTTTCCTTTGATGACAGAAATCTCGACATCCGGGTTGATGCTTCTCGCGACCTCGCTCATCACTTCAACTTTGGAACGTCCAATTGTTTCAACCGACGCTCCATATTGACGGTTGAAGTTCACCGACTCGAAAACGTCGGGGTCGGCGATTATGAATTTTCCAATCCCCAAGCGTGCGAGTGTTACAAGGTGGAGACCACCTACTCCTCCCATTCCAGGAATCGCAACTTTGCAATTTCGCAAACGTTCCTGCTCGTCACGCGAGATCAAACCGTAGTTGCGACTAAATGCGTCTTGGTAGTTCCATGGTTGGGATTGTGAACTAGCCTCTGGATTGGCAAGGATCGTTGGCGCGACTTGAAACGTCGCTCCGCTATCGGTTGTGAGTGACATGTTAAATTGTTAAGTGGTTAAGAGCTGTATTTGCGGGATAAGGGCTGGGATCAGAGAGATTCGATCAACTGATGCCACGGGAGTCGACCAGCACGAACGCTCGCTGGAGACGCTGTCCCCACTCGAAACATAATGGCCACTTCATCTGACGAACCAAAGATTTCTTGCAGCAATGAATTGACGCTGGCAAGTTTTTTCCGCTCACGAGAAGTAAATCGTTCACCTCCTGCGCGGCGGAATTGACGACTTAGAATTGGTGCTACAGCGAGCACTTGGAAACCTAAGCCTAAGGATGCAGATTGCAGCCAAACTCGTTGCAAAGCACTGCCGACATTTAGCCAGGAATTTTCCGCTTCGAGATTTCCAACAATCGCGCCGACTGCGGACGAATGAATCACTTGTTTTTTTGCTGCCCTTGCCGCCAAGTAGCTCATCCGAAAGCATTTATCTGCGAAACGCAACATGCGGAAATTCTCAGTTGCCTTGAGCGCAAGTTTTTCAAAACGACTAATCTCAAATGTATCCACTGAGAATCCGACTTCGGTTTCTTGGTGAGTCCAGAAAAGCTTCTGGTAAAATTCTTTGTGACACTGTTCTTGCATGAAACGTACGCGATCTGCCAGCGAAACGGCGTGAGCGATCTTGCGGATTGTCGACTGCTCGGAGCAGAAAATTGTGTGGACTCCGTCCGTACAATTCCCTTGTCTTTGCATCGAGTCGAGCAAATGAGGCGCGAGTTTTACGCGATCCTGTTTTTTGCGATTGCTGTGGCGATCCTTGACATGAAGTGCCAGCGGGTCTGGAGAAAGCCCTGGGATACTTGTCTTGTTCAGTTGGAGCGAATACACGTCATCAGCTGTGTCGCTGATATTGGCGATTTCGATTGCACTACCGTATTGCGAAGCTGTTAACCGGAGATTCTCGAGAAAAGAACCGATTGCCATGCGAGATGCTTCGCCGTTGAAATCCAGGAATCCTAGCGGTTGGTTTCGGTCGAGGGCTAGCCACGCAGTTTCGGCTGTATGGCCAGGCTTAATTCGCCATGGCTGGCCGTTGTCGCCAGAAGGTGCCCATCGTGCTTGCTCAATTAAAGGGGCCCAATTGTTTGTCCAAGCGTCCGTGCCTTCCTGGCAATGAATTTGAGGGGGTGAATTTGTTATTACTTCCAAATCCGTTCTAGAATATGCAGCAACTGCCATGATGTATCGACTCCGATGCGCGATGCGATCGGGTGTTTTTGGAGCACCCATTAATAAACCGACAGTGTTAAATAGGCTACGCAAAGTGCGTGCT
The DNA here is from genome assembly GCF_000346295.1 of Rhodopirellula maiorica SM1. Classification (GTDB taxonomy): domain Bacteria; phylum Planctomycetota; class Planctomycetia; order Pirellulales; family Pirellulaceae; genus Novipirellula; species Novipirellula maiorica. The sequence goes on from NZ_ANOG01000946.1 coordinate 17,886, forward strand.
TAGAATAATTGCTGTTTTTCGCTTCCGGAATTTGTAATAATTTATTTGATTTATCCGGTCATACAGTCTTTAGCGGATAGGATAAGACGTCGTGAGAATTTGAAATTACGTTCGTCGGTGATCACGCGATTGTTCTGTAAGAACGATTTTTATGCCGCTTACAGAGGTTGAAATAGAATCGGCAATTTCAACATTGGCATGGTTCTCTGCGAATCGAGCAGTGCAGAGTCACCTGAGTCGCCCATTAACATGAAAGCACCGAATTTGTCGCTCGACGTCCTCACTCCAACGACAAGTTTATTTTTTGACTCTGGAAGCAGGAGTGGAATCATCTTCTCAAAAATTGTTTTTGGTATTGGGAGATCAAAGCGAGCGGAGCAAGCTCGTTGGTGAGGCCTCGTGACGTTTGAGCTGGACAGTGCATTTTCAATTTAACCAGCCCTTGTGCAGCAACGCCCCACGTCCGTCTCTCACAGCGGAAGAGTGAATGCTTTTCTCCGCTATTCTCTCCCTTCTTCTTTCTGTCGTGATGCTAGAGCGTCGCTGCAGTCCGATCCATATGGTTTCTTGGTTTTCCATTTTGCACATGACAATTCTGCATCCTAGAGTTTCTCGGATGAAATGCGTTGTCATTTTGGCAGAAATGTTCGGTTGCCCACGAACCGCCTTTAAAAACAGTCCCTCCCGTTATGCAAACAATCACTTCCGATCTCCGTTTGAACCTGGATTCCAGTGCCAATGGTGCATCGCCACACGTTTATGACGTGATTTTGGGTGGTGGCGGAGCACGTGGACTTTCGCATCTCGGCGCGATGAAAGCGATCGGCGAAAGTGGCAATGCCATTTCGAATCTGATCGGCGTCAGCATGGGAGCTTTGGTTGCCAGCCTGTGTGCCTATGAGCGGAACATCGATAACGCGACGAATTCGGTTTTGCAATTTTTGAAGTCATCCTCGTATCGACGATTGCAGGTGAAAGTGATGCGTGCCGCCAAGGGAGCAGCACGTCAAAGCGAAACCAACCGCTGGGCTGCTCGGGTTGTTCATGGCTTATTGAGCCACCAATTTCTCGCACGCATGGCGAGATCACCCTCGCTACTACCCGGCTCGTTCTTAGATGCAATCATCGATCCGTTGATTCCTGACGTCGATATCCGTGATTTGCCGACCCCGCTTCACTTGGTTGCAGTGGACCTCGTCACCGGACGCCGAGTTGTGTTGTCCGCTGGACCGCTGCGAACGGCGGTGCGTGCTTCGATGTCGATTCCAGGGATTTTTCCTGCGGTGCCGTGGGAAGATCAATTGCTCAGCGATGTCGGTGTTTATGATGCTGTTCCTTGCGGTGTCGTCGATGAATGTGACCACCCTTCGGGTGAGACTCGCGGCATCATCGCAGTGGACGTTGGCAAAACGCTTGACCGGAATGTGCAGTGTCGTTCGGGGATGGATGCTATTTTGAGATTCCAAGAATTGGCGGAACAGCAAATTCGACAACACTCGCTGCAGGCTGCGGATGTGGTCATCCGGCCTGACGTGCAGCATGTATCGTGGTTCGATTTCACGTCGCCGGAACCTGTTATTCAGGCGGGGTATGACGCGGGAACAAAGTCGCTTGAGTCGCTTAAGATTCGGTAGTGCGTTCAACGCTCGTTGCAACGCTCGTTCCCAGGCTCCTGCCTGGTAACGCACTGCTCCGGAGGCTCCTGCCTCCTGTTATTGTGCTCGGCGGCAGTCTGGGAATCAGCGAGCGTGGCAATGCAGCTTGCTGCGTCAGTTGAGTGGTTGTTGCGTCGTTGAGTTGTCCTCTTTTAGCGAAATTGCGTTTTGATCGCGGAGCGATCAACGACTATGACAGGCTGGAAGCCTATCCCACATGCTCGTTCCCAGGCTCCTGCCTGGTAACGCACTGCTGCGGAGGCTCCTGCCTCCTGTTTTTGTGCTCGGCGGCAGTCTGGGAAACAGCGGGGCAGCAACACCGCTTGCTGCGTCGGTTGAGTGGTTGTTGCGTTGATGAGTTGTCCTCTTTTGCAAAATTGCGTTTTGATCGCGGAGCGATCAACGACGATGCCCCCTTCATGGTCGGCCGATGGTGATTATCCTGTAGGCACATCGCTCACTGTCTCTATCGCATTGCTACTTGGATATCGGCCTCAAATCTCGTGGATCGACTGTATCCGCAGTGGTTTGCAAACAACGACTCGTGAAGATATGGCAGAGGCTGCCGGTTGCATTGACACGCATGATTGGCCCCTCAATCGTCCGTGGTATTCCTTAGCTGGGTAAAGCTTCGTAGTGCTGGTGCCGGTTTTGAGGCGAATGAACCAAGAACTGTAGCGAAAGTCGCAGAGACTTTCGGACATGCGAGTAAACCCGAAACTCTCTGCGAGTTTCGCTACGTAAAATGCTTCACAGCGTTGGCCAAAACGGTTAACAGGAGCGGCAAAATTGCGTCCTGCGTCTTGATTTTTAAACAATCGTTTCCTTAATTCTCGTGTGGAGAAAAAGAATGAATCGTTTTTCGCATCCCTATTTCATTATGGGGCTGATATTCAGCTGCATCGTCGCGCCGCTAGTGTGGGGACAAAACGATGCCAATCCGTTTCGGGTGAACGCGGATGATTCTGTGTCAGCTGCTTCGTCGGCGAGTGGTGAAGATCAGACTTATTCGTCGGAAATTCCGGCAGCCGCGTTGTTAACGATCGATGGAAAGCGGTTGGCACAACAGCTTCGCAACCTACGTCGTTCGGAAGCGTCAATGGGAGCGGGGCATCCGTCGTTGGGCGCCGTTCGTGCGGAAATCGAAGCGGTCAAACAGCGGTTGGCAACGTTTGCCGACACCTCGGATGCGAACGCAAGTCAATCGCAGGGTGACATGGCAAAGTCGGCTCGGGCGATGACAGGCGATCAGTTGCGAGAGTTGGTGGTGCAAATGTCGGTGAAGATCGACCAGTTGGAGCGGCGGATTTTTGTGCTCGAGCGGCAGTTGGGTACGATCGAGCAGTAGTGTGGGATAGAGCTTCCAGCCTGTCATCGCGCTGCAATGCGAGCGTGATGGTTTATTCGTTACCGCTGCGTTTCCGGCCTACGGGAAACCGACGAGCGGAGTCGTCGGACGACATTGTCGCTGATCGCTCCGCGATCATTGCGTGACTGGACTCACTACATGGCTGGATGAAAACGGAAGAACGTAATGATCGCGGAGCGATCAACGACACTCCTACTCCCAACTCCCTGTCTCCCCCGCCGCTCCGCGGGGGGTTTTGGCTAAAGCCGCTTATGCTCGGCGGTCGATACCATTAAGCAGTTCTATTTTTTATGTACAGCTCCTCTGGTAATCTCATGCGGTCGTCATGCTCTGGAATATTGCTTTTCAAACGCTGCTGTACGATCGTGGCAAGCTGTTCGCCGGTCTGATTGGCGTTATCTTCTCAGTCGTGCTGGTCAATATCCAGGGCGGCCTCTTCTTTGGTTTGATCCACAAAGCAAGTCTGTTGGTTGACCGCAGCGGAGCTGACATTTGGGTGGGCCATAGTGGGATGCACAATGTGGATTTCCCCCACAACATTCCCGAACGCTGGATTTATCGCATCCGCAGTATCGAAGGAGTCCAAGCTGCGGAGCCCATACGTATTGGCTTTGGTGAAATATCGCTGCCCGATGGTAATTATGAAGGGGTGAACGTTGTTGGGATCACCGAGGGAACCGATTTAGGTCGAGCTTTCGAAATCGTTGAGGGCCCGGAAGATGCCCTGAGTTATAGCGACGGGGTGATCGTGGATCAGTGTGACAATCAAAAACTTCTGGATCCAGCAATAGGGGACGTTCGTGAGATTAGTGGTAATCGAGTGCGTATCTCGGGCAAAAGCCACGGTGTGCTTAGTTTCTTAGTTAATCCCTACGTGTTTACCACCTACGTCCGTGCTGCCGAGTTCGTTGGTAGCGATCCATCGACGGCATCCTACTTTTTAGTCCGTGTGAAACCGGGCGTGGACCGCGAGCAGGTTTGTGCTGAAATCCGCCGCCGATTGAGTGATGTCGCGGCTATGCCAGCCGAAGAGTACGCGGCGATCAGCGTCAATTTTTGGATGACACGAACTGGAATTGGACTTAGTTTCGGTGCGGCGACCTTTCTCGGGCTGTTGGTCGGATTGGTGATGGTCGGACAAACGCTCTACGCCATGGTGTTGGACCGAATCAGCGAATTTGCGACACTCAAAGCGATCGGTGCGAGCGAACGCGAAATCGTGGTCCTGTTGACGGCTCAGTCCGGGATGGTGGCGATCGTGGGGATCGCTGTTGGCTTGGCGTTCACGGTTGGAATTCGTCATCTGTTCAGCACGCCTCAGGCATCCATTCAAATTCCACCGGGACTTTACATCGCCAGCGCGGCATTGGTGTTTACGATTTGCTTAGCCGCCTCGGCGCTTCCCTATCTGCGTGTTCGCCGCGTTGATCCTCATTCGGTATTGCAAGGGTAAATCGGATGTCCAATCAAACCTCTGCGGACTTGAGTTCGCTATCGGCAACCGTCGTGAATGTGGCGGTACCCAGTGGAGCTCGAAGCGAAGATGCCGCGACGCGGGATTCTGAAAAGAACATTTTGACGGCGAATCAAATTCGCAAGTCCTACCATATTGGCGGTGAACCTCGCTGCGTGCTGAACGGCGTTAATTTTTATGCTGATGCGGATGAGTGTGTTTTTCTATCTGGCCCATCCGGAAGCGGTAAAAGCACACTGCTGTCGATCATGGGATGTTTGTTGGAGTGTGACTCGGGTGAAATCTCGATCGCCGGACAGCGTGTCGATCAATTGAGCGTTTCCAAGCGAACGCGAGTTCGGCGTCAATCAATCGGATTTGTTTTTCAGCGTTTCCAACTGATCCGCGGCTTGTCGGCGGAGGATAACGTCGCGGTGCCGCTGACGTTGCAAGGCATGTCGTTAGCCGAGGCACGTGAAAAAGCAGGTGAGCTGCTCGGACGCGTTGGGTTGTCGCTACATCGTCGGCAATTACCCACCGCCATGAGTCCAGGACAATGCCAACGCGTGGCGCTCGCTCGCGCTGTGATTACTAAGCCCAAGCTTTTGCTTGCGGATGAGCCAACGGCGGCACTCGATGGTAAATCGGGCGCCGAAGTGATGGAACTGATGAAGGAACTGGTCGCTGAGACAGGGTCGGCGTCGGTTATCGTGACGCACGACCCACGCATTTTGAAGTACGCGGATCGAATTTGTGAAATCGAAAACGGGCAATTCAAGTGAAACTTTTTATCTCGACGATCGTGGTGGTGCTGGTCTGTGTGCCGGCGCTCTTGGTGTATGAAAACCAACGTCAATCTCAGCTGTCCGACAACATCCGCATGGATGCGACCGAGGTGTCGCGGTCACTCGATACTGTGGTGATCCGAGCGGCGGGGCGTATCGAAGGACGAACGGAACAAATTGATTTGCGTGCTCGCATTGCGGAACAGATTGATCAGATTCATGTGACGCAGGGGCAATGGGTCGAGGCCGGTGAAGTTTTGCTCAGTCTGGATTCGGAGTTGTTGTTGCAGGAACGCAACTTGGCCGCTGCGATGCTAGAGATGGAGGAGGCCAAGAAGGAGCGATTAGAAAACGGGTATCGCCCCAGCGAAATCGAAACGGCCAAGCAGGAATATCATGCTGCCGTCGCGAGGCTCGAAGGGGCTCAGAAGACCTATGATCGCGGTGTCAAATTGTCCGAGAACAACGCGATCAGCTGGCAGACGCTCGACAACATGCTAGTCGACCTCGGATCGCTACGCGCAACCGCGGCGGCGGCAAAAAGCCGACTTGAAACATTGGAGATGCCGCCCAGGAACGATGACATGATGGCGGCGATGGCTTCGGTTCGCGCCGCCGAGTCAAGACTTCGCATCGCCCAAATCAATTTGGATCGATCTCGAATCACTGCGCCCAGCGCAGGGAGGATCTTGTCGGTGGACGCCGAGGTCGGTGAAATGACCGCTCCCACGAGTGCGAAGCCGCTGATTATCATGTCGGACACGTCCCAACTGCGCGCTGTTGCGGAAGTCGACGAGTATGACGCGTTGAATGTTGTGGTCGGCCAAGTCTGTGCGATCAAATCGGATGCAGCCGAGGGGATTTTAGCCAAAGGGGAAGTCGTCGAGATTGAACCGCTAATGAATCCAAAGCAAATGTTTGGTCAGTGGGCTGGCGAGCGGACCGACACGTATAGCCGCCGTGTGTGGATCAATCTCGACGATGCGGTCGATTTGCCAGTCGGTTTGCCGGTGGAGATTTACATCGAAACGAAGTGAAAACGAGTTTCGAATGACCAGGGAGCCGATTGAAAATGACCGAGCCTGTTGCACCGCAGGAACACAAGTGGCGGCGACGTTGTTTGTTGCTGGCGGCGGCGTGGGGGCTTTCCTCGATTCTGCTTTCGTTCTCGATGGTTCGCGGAATTGTTGCAATGCCTCTGTACGTTCATGATGCAGATGCATCGGGAGAGGCTGCGTATGTGATGGCCGACGGGTATGCGTATTGGGAACGACTGCGTGCTGCTTCGGACTTGTATCACATGAATCGCGTCAAGCGGATCATGATCTTGGACGAGCGTGACAATGGCGGTTTTAACTTTGTTCGCCGCAGTTCGGATACTCGGGTCCAGAGGGCGATTGACTATTTGGTTTTGCACGGGGTGCCGGCCGAGAAGGTGACCAAAATTCCAGCGGAGGTCGAACCGGCGCTGGGATCGCTTAGTGAGTCACGTGCCGTCGCTAGGCTCGAGCCGGATCTAGGCAGCTTGGTCGTCGTTACATCGGCACCTCATACGCGGCGAAGTCGATTGTGTTTCGAACGTTCGATGCCGGAGGACGTCGAGGTCCAAGTGTATGCTGCTTCGGGGCCAAGCGAGAGTTCCGAGGTAGATGCTCCGATTTGGATCGAGTACGTGAAGTTGGTGATTTATTACTTCGTCGCCTAGTGGTTCCGCAAGCGGTAATTGGATCAAGAAAATCGGCGACGAAAAAATGAGCGACAAAAGCGTTAGAGAACGAAGCAGGTAGGCAGGAATCATTGGGTGAAATACCGTTAGCCGTTTGGGCCATCGCTGGGAAGCATTTTTTCGTAGCGAAACTCGCAGAGAGTTTCGGTATTACTGGCGTGGCCGAAAGTCTCTGTGACTTTAGCTACAGTAAATTTGTGATTTCCTTAGAGGGAGAAATGCTTCACCGCGTTGCGTTTAGGCATTAGCGGGCTGTTGATTTGATGAAGTTTCCTGTGGCAAGGGGTAGCTGATGGCTACCGCCTCCATCGCTGGTGTATTCGACGGACTAGGAAGTCCATCGTACGACTAAATCAATCGAAATGCGAATCGCATTGGTGAGCCGAGGGCCGTAAGGCACCGGGTAATGCGTGGGACCCGGCCGCTGACGCGCGAGCGGCTCACTAAAACAACGGCCCGCCCGCGCCAAAGCGGCTAATTTGCGGAACGACTTCTGACTAGCTGCTTAGATGTAGCGAAAGTCGCGGAGACATTCGAAATGTTCTCCTTTCCAAGCAATAAACATCAAACTGAGTTAAAAGCTGCTGTCTGATGGCAGCTTGGCGCAGAATTTGCCTTGTTGCCATCCAGGTGGACAATGGTTAGTAGCGTCGAAGGAGTGACGGCCGCGTTTGCTGGTGTTTCTTTGCGGTTGGATACCGAAACGGGATCGCATTGGCGGAAGCGTGACTCGTATTGAGACAGTTGTAAAAAGATGAGATGAACGTAAATTTTCGCGGTGGTTTTACGTGCAGTCGTTGGGTTTATGACCTAGGTTATTGATTAGGGAGTCAATCGCTTGCTATGGAAGGCGATTGCGGAGCGCTTTCTGCGGGCGAATCCCGTTTGATTTTAAAAAGGTTTGGGAGATGACCACTTTTACGGCCATCATTGTCGGCGTTCTCGTTTTCTTCGCTATCTGTGCGCTTGTTGTCGCTGTCTTAATCAAACGAGCGCCGTTAGTGGAAGAGTGTGATTGTGATGAGTGTCGCCGTTTGCGGGGGGAGTCTGTTGAGCCCAGCAACGAATTGACGGATCTTTGTGCGGCATCTGCCGCCGACGAACTACTGGCTCAAAATGAGCCGGGTGATGTTCCTGCTGCGAAATCATCGCGGTGCCGTGCCTCGCGAACCCATCAAATCCCCAAATCGACCCAGCATTCGTGGTTTTCGGGCTGGAAATCACATACGCCCCGCTAAGTCACTAGTCGCGTGATCAACGGCGAATCGGCCTATTTCTATCGCCGCCTCCCCACCGTAAGCCTGATTCTGTGAGGGGCGTTCGCAGCGTTCCCGCCCGTTCAAGGCAACGCTGTGAAGCATTTTGTAGCGGAGGGGCACGAGTTCAATGCCGTCTACTTTGGTAGCGGCACGGCGCGAGCCGTCCGGTTGAGGCGAGTAAAACGTTCGGTTTAGACCGGGCGGGCCCCGCGCCGCACCGCTACAAACGCCACCCGTTTAGT
>NZ_ANOG01000947.1 GCF_000346295.1 Rhodopirellula maiorica SM1
CTTCATGAAACGTTTTAAACGAATCTTGTGCTACATCGGAACGGATTCAAGCGAAGCGGCACTGTCCAGGGCGGTGAGTTTGGCGATCCAAAATGAGGCGTCGTTGACGATCATGGATGTGATCAAGCCGATCCCCAAAGGGATCGCCATGATTGATCCTGCGACCGAAGCGGATGAGCTACAGCAAATCATGGTTGATGAGCACGAACAGTCGTTGTTGGCACGATTGGCCGAATACGCCGACACCGCGGTTCCGATCGAATTGGTGGTCGCTACCGGCGATCCGGCAACCGAGATTATCCGACAAGTGATTTTGGCTGACATCGATTTGGTCATCAAGAACGCCGACGGTGTTCCCGGCCTCGGTGGCACATTTGGAAGTGTAGCGCGGTCCCTGCTGCGGATGTGTCCGTGCCCGGTGTGGTTGCTGAAGCCGGAGATACACGGCCAATTTGATCGAGTCCTCGCCGCGATCGATTTGGACGCGGATGACCATGAGCATCAGAAACTCAATCGCGATATCCTCGATCTCGCATTGTCGATCGCACAATCCGAACAAGCTCAATTGCATCTTGTTGCCGCGTGGGGGCTGTGGATGGAAGGTCCACTGCGAAAGCGGATGGGGGACGAAACGGTCGATCAAATGGTGACACTTCAACAAATGAAGGTGCGAAGTTCGCTCGATGAAATGATTCCCAGCGGAATGTATGACGACCATCGTATTCAAATTCACTTGCATCACGGTGATCCATCGGAAGTCATTCGCAGTGTGGCCGATACGATCGAAGCCGATTTGATGGTGATGGGAACGGTCTGTCGCAGCGGTGTGTCCGGAGCCTTGGTGGGGAATACCGCCGACACCATTTTTTCCGAACTGAGCTGTTCGATGCTTGCCATCAAGCCGGCGGGATTCCTTTCACCGGTCCAGGTTGCCGCGCGGGTTTGAGAGTCCCGCCCTGAAACCACGATTGTTGTGCAGCGGTCCTGCACAGATTTGTCTCGGTTAAATTCACTTCCTCTGTAATCATTTGAGTGCTTTGATGAGTATTGATCTAGCGACCCACTACGGCGGACTGACGCTGCGTACACCCATTGTCGTGGGGGCTTGCCCGTTGTCGACGGATGATCACATGCGAACAAGGCTGCAAGCGGCAGGTGCCGGCGCGATTGTCTTGCCTTCGGTTTTTGAAGAACAGGTGATTGATTGGACTCAGAAAATGGGGCGTCCGATCACCTACCGTGAAAAAGCGCTGCTGGCGCGAAGTGAGCGATTGAAAATTCGATCGGCATGTTCGGATGCCAACAGCTACTTGGCGTTACTTAAACGAGCGAGTTCACAACTCGATATCCCCGTAATCGCAAGTATGAACGGATACGCGGCCAACGGTTGGCTTGACTATGCGGGGGAATTACAAGAGGCCGATGCGGCGGCAATCGAATTGAACGTGCACCATCCGCCTGTTGACGAGCACTCCGGTTCTGGTGAAATCGAAGAGTCCATTGTGGCTGCGATCGAAGAAATTGATCAAGCAATCTCGATCCCATTGTTTGTCAAGATCGAGCGTGTTGGCGTCAGTCTGCCGCATCTCGCCCGGCGCGTCTGTTCGGGCGCCAGCGGTTTTGTGCTGTACGGAAGAGGACCGGATACCGACATCTGTCTCGATAACTTGAAGCTGAAATCGACGTGGAGTCTGACCTCGCCGGGATCTGCAATCCAGTTGGTCGATCCCATCATGCGAGTCCATTCGCATTGTCCTGCGATGTCGATTGCCGCCAGCGGGGGAATCGCCAGCAGCGATGATGTGATCAAGGTGCTGCTGGCCGGAGCGGACGTCGCGATGGTGACCAGCGAGTTGTATCGATCGGGGCCTGAGGTGATTGGAAAACTCATCGACGGTCTGATTGAGTTTCTAAAACGACATCAATTCAACTCGATCAACGATCTTCAATTAAATCGTCCGATCGAATTTGCCGACGAGGAATCGCGTGTTCACTACGTTGCTGCGCTTTCGGCAAAACTCAATGTCGTTCGCTCCAATGCGGTTGGCGATTAAATCGCGAACGAAGAGCACCACGGCGGAGAACCCGCCGGTTCCAAATCATGCCTCATTTGTAACATCCGCATTCGGCTTTGGCGGTTGGCGAATCGAAACGACCTCGTCGGTTAAATCAATGCCGACCGGACACCATGTGATACACCGTCCGCAGCCTGTACATCCGATCGTGTCGAATTGGTCCTGCCACGTCGCGAGCTTGTGCGTCAGCCATTGACGATATCGGCTGCGAACGTCGTTGCGAACGGTGCCACCCGCAGTGTAACTAAAACTAAGATTAAAACACGAGTCCCACTGACGGACGCGTGTTACATCGCTCTGGTCCAAATCGCTGACTTCGTCGACGGTCGAGCAAAAACAGGTGGGGCAAACCATCGTGCAATTGGTACACGACAAACAACGCGTGGCAACCTCGTCCCAGTGTGGATGCTCAAGATTGTCAAGTAGATCGTCGTGAAGGTTTCTCGTATCAAGCTGTTTAGTGATCGCTTGTTTTGCGTTCTCGAGCTCGCACGCGGCAGATTGCTTCTGATCCACGTCTGCAAACTCGAGATCGAGTTCGGCGATGATGTTTTTCCCGACTTCACTTTGGGCTTCCACACAAAACCCCTCGTCCGTTTCCGTCAATGCAATGTCGAAACCACTTTCACATTCCGGGCCGGTGTTCATTGAGGTGCAAAAGCATGTTGCCGCAGCGGTAGAGCATTGAACGGCGATGATCAATGCGGATTCCCGACGTTGCAAATAGATGGGATCAGCGAAATCGTCATTCAAAAAGACGCGGTCCTGGATTTCGATCGCTGCTAGATCGCAGCCCCGTACCCCGAATAACGCAAGCTTTTCGGGGGCCTCGATTTTATCCGTAAATTGCCAGCCGTCACGGGTAAGCTTGGCCCCGCTGAGCTGTTGACGAGCGGGATAAAGGAATTTTTTCCATGAATCAGGGCTCGAGTTGAAACCGAATTGCCGCTGGCTCGACGTGGTTTGAATTTGATAGGTTGCCGGGGACTGTGTATCGGTCCATCCCGTGGGCAGCTGATCCACATCGGCGAGCGTTTCGTACACAATCGCCGCGTTCCGTACGGTCGGACCAACGACGCGGTATCCGCGGCGATGAAGCGTATCGATCAATCGTTGCAACTCGCTCCTCGGCAACCACCATGTCTCGTGGATCGATGGCTTCTTCATGCGGTTGTCCCCTGCGGTTGATGGAACAAATCGAGCAGTTGCAAACGAGTCGCTACCAAGCGTTTCGACAGCGATCTGGCGATCGTATGCATCACCTTGTATCCAATGTCGTGATTTTGTTCGCACAGCTGCAAAAGCGCGACCGCATCAAATGAAATCAATGTTGTTTCGAGAGTGGCGACCGCCGTTGCCGTCATTCGTTGGTCGCCCAGCAGTGCGGACCATCCCAACAAATCGCCGGGGCCCGCCGTCAACATCGCTTTCGCTCCGGCTCGCGTTCCCGACATCTCAAGCCGGACCCTTCCCTCTTTGATCCAATAGATTCTGGCATGAACTTCGCCTTCACGAAATAGAAGCTGCTGCGCGGGATACGTCTGCAGCGATGCTAACTCAGCCAACGGTTCAACGGAAAACAGCGAGCCTTCCTTGTCGAGTTGATCGTGGCTCATCGTCGAAAGTCCCTAACAGTAAGTAAACAGCGAAATCAGCCGGTCGAAGGATGGTCAAAACAAAGCAAAGCGAATGCCAAGATCGGATGCGTTGCCGGCAAGCAAAGGCACAAATGCCAACGTGAAACGTTGTCGCAGGGTAGAATAAATGAATGTATCTCTTGCCAAAAAAGGGCAGCGGTACCTCGACTCGGCGATTTGCGACGTCGCATCATCGATACGGGTGTGCATGACGTCACATCAAAAGTGCCATGCAGAACATTGCTTATTTCGGTACCGCGGTAAACTAAGTTTCGTGAGGCGGATTTTTCCAAATCAGTGGCAAATCCTCGTCAACGTGATCCGAAGAATTCGATCTGAAAAAAGGGAGCATGCGATGACAACATTCGCAAAGGGTGACGAAGCGGTGGAGGCATGGATGTCCACATCGATTTCGGCGGTTGATCGAGAGGCGACGGTCCGTGACGTGTTGGAGTTGATGAAATCAAAAAATGTTTCTTCCATTCCCGTCGTCGATTCCGAAGGAAACGTGGTTGGGATCGTGACCCGGGGGGATCTTGCCAATGTGGTCCTTTCGACCGATCAAATTCTCGACAGCGACTATCCGCATTTCGAAGACTGTTTATGGGCCGTCGAGTTGATCCAGCGGCGATTTGGCACCGACAAAGTCACCGAGGTGATGAGTGAAAATGTGGCGTTGGTCCACCCCGAAACCACCATGAACGATGCGGCCAAACAAATGGCGGACGATGGTTTCCACCACTTGGCCGTGACCAAGAACAAGAAATTGTTGGGAATGTTATCCGCTAGCGACTTTGTCCGCTTGGTCGCCGGCGGCAGTGGAGGCAAGGACGCTGGTGCGTGAAATCAAGACACTGCACGGCGCGTGTCTTAGCACGTGACGCGAGTTGCTGCCTAGAAACAGCCGCTGGATTAATGTTTCACGCTGGTCGCCGGTAATGATCAAATCACACTTTTGCTGTTCTGCATATTCCACAATGCCGTGACCGATATGACTCGACTCGAGCGTTTTCGCCTGAGCGATGAAACCTCTCGATTGCAGGTCGGTCTTGATCGTTTCGATCGTTTCAACGGCGATCGGCCGCAGGTCTTGACGATACTTCGATGCTTGATGAAACAATTCTTGATCATAGAAATGCAAGATTTGCTCGACATAAACCAAATGAATTTCCGTCGACGTCGATAAACCCAAACGGGCAATCCATGCCGCTAAATCGACGTCGCTCTCCGCATTGCTAATGGCGATCAAGACTCGCGACGGCGCGGGCGAGGCCATCTTGGGATCGGGCGTTTGGTTCCCCATGGGGCGCACGACCAATGTCGAGCAGTCGGCGTGGGTCGCTACGTAGTCCGATACACTGCCCAACAAGACGCGGGCGAGAGCGGAATGTCCGGTGGCCCCCATCAACACCAAATCGATTCGTTTCTCTCGCGCCAAGCGAACAATTTCATGGCCGGGGGGACCAATCGGCGACAGCGTTTCAATCGATCGAAACTCGTTGCGTGCGAACGCGGCCATTGCGTTGAGCGATTCTCGAATGGCCTCGATTTCACGCTGCATCACACTGGCAGCATCCATGGCAAACATGGTGCCGCTGAGATCGTATTCGGGCACTCGTGGCGATACGGTCACCAGCGACAGATCCACTTCGTCATGACAGGGCATTCGCTTCAAGCAATCCAATGCGTAGCTTGCATAAGCGGATCGATCGACTGCCGCTAAGACTCGCATGTGACGTTCCTCTCATTTCTCAAGGATTCATTCCGGATGCGTTGGACTCATTGCGGGATGGGTTGGCACAGAACGTGCATTTTATTGGATGCATAAACCTGTTGCCAAAATCCGCCGGAGACAGACCGATGCGCCGAATCAAATGGAAAGACACCCCGCATGAAAAAATCTTCTGGGCAGCCGTCATCGCTGTCGCCCTGCTCTCGATACTCGTGTTCGCAACACGCGCCGCTGGACTTTAGCTCAATATGGATTCGCTTTCGGAAAGTTGTTTATCGTTGGCACAAGAGGATTGGTTGTAGCGTTCGAGCAATCGATACAATTTACGGCGGTGGATACCCAGTTTTCTCGCGGTACGTGCTTTGTTCCCCTTCTCTTTGGAAAGCACCTCCAGCACATGCGTTTTTACTAAATCATCCACTTTCACATCCGGCGACCCGACGACAAAATTCGCTTGACCGATTCCGTTGGATTCGCGATGCCGATCGTCGCAGGCAATTGATTGTAACCCCGTGGGGTGCGCGATCTCGGCGGGCAAATCATCGAGTGTGATTTCGTGGTGGTCCGCAAGGATCGTGGCGCGTTCGATCACATTGATTAGTTGACGTACATTGCCCGGCCATGAATAGCGTAACAGCACATCACGCGCATCCGGTTCGATTGACCACCCTCCGGGCAACAAGTGATCGACTAACAGCCCAACGTCCCCTTCACGTTGGCGGAGCGGCGGAAGCATCAGTGAGAATACGTTGATGCGATAAAATAGATCCTCGCGAAACGTCCCCTCTTTCACCGCTTGCGTTAGATCACGATTCGTCGCCGCAATAATTCGAACTTTGACTTTACGCTCGCGATGAGAACCGATTCGGCGAAGCGAACCGTCTTCGAGGACCCGCAGCAGTTTGGGTTGCAGCGCCAGCGGAAGCTCGCCAATTTCGTCAATGAATAAGGTGCCTCCATCGGCAATTTCAAATAGACCGAGTTTTTCGGATGACGCGCCTGTAAACGAACCTTTTTGATGACCGAACAGTTCACTCTCAACAAGATTTTCTGGCAGCGCTGCGCAATTGATGGTGACAAACGGATTGTCCGCGAGCAGACTGCGTTCTTGAATCGAACGCGCCACAACCTCTTTTCCAGTGCCGCTCTCGCCTTCGATCAACACCGGCTTGCCCGTCGGTGCTACCTTCTCAATCATCCGCACCACGTCCCGCATCGCACTCGACTCACCAACCAAGGTTTGCTTGGGGGTCGAACGTGACACCAACTCTTTTAGCTGAATGTTCTCTTTGCGAAGATGATTGCGGTCGCGCGCTAACAGACAACGGTGCTCGAGATCGCCAAGCGAGCAAGGCTTGGTCAAGTAATCGCAGGCCCCAAGCTTCATTGCCGAAACCGCCGTTTCGATGCTGCCGTGCCCCGTAAGAAAGACGACTTCGAGGTTCAATTTCGCTTCGCAAATTCGCTGCATCAATTCCAGCCCGTTCATGCCGGGCATGTCGATATCCAAAACTGCAACATCGAACGTGTCTCGCTCGAGCAGCATCATCGCCTGGGCCCCGCTGGCGGCCTCTTGAACGTTGTGCCCTTTTCGCTCCATGTACTTCATACAACTACGGCGATAATCGTCTTCGTCATCAACCAATAGCAGCTTGATAGGTGGGGGGGACATCATCAAATACCCAAGTGAGTGCGGTGAAGCGAGCTGGAAACATGGATCCATCCACCAGCGTGGAGCGAACATTGTTCCAATTGCGGTTTTACGAAGAAAACCGTATCTAAGCCTGTCTGCATGTGCGTATTGTCGCACATTTGGCGTGCGTTATGTCTCGCTTTTGTTCGCTTGGGATGGCGACGATAAGGCATTCCCATCTGCGGTGATCGTCACGTAGATCATGCCGCCTCCATCATCGTGGTTGGTCGCTTCGATTTCGCCTCGATGGGCTTCGACGATACGACGACAAATCGCTAATCCGAGTCCTGTTCCATGTTGTTTGGTGGTGTAGAAGGGGTCAAAAACAAGTGGCAGCGTCTCGGCGGCAAAACCGTGACCGTGATCGTGGAAGGTCAATTGGACGGCGTCGTCGTGACGCCGCATGATCCGTTCGCAGTGAACATCGATTTCCGCGATATCCTCACAGGCATCGATTGCATTTTCGATTAGATGGTGGCACACCAGTTTCATTTTTTCACGGTCGACGTGGGCCACATCGGCGTGCTCACTTTCACATGAAAAGCGGAGTTGATGCGGAAAGTATTCATGTCGGACTGCGATTTCGTCAAAGGCGATTTGGCAAAGATGTAACAAGCGGACGCGTTGTGGTCTGAGCGTGATTGGTTCGGCGTAGCGTCGTACCTCCTCGTAATTTCCCATCAAATCCGCGAGCGAGTTGCGGATGCCTTGGGACAGATTCATCTGCTCGGGGTCATTCTTTAGATCCAGCTCCAGCAGATCCAAGCAGGCTATGGCGCGTTGCAAGGCGTTTCGGCTTTCGTGAGCAAGTCCGCTGGCCATTTGAGCAATCGCCGCCAATCGTTCGGATTGCAGCAAATTGGGATCCAATCGTGGTGTATCCGCGTGAGCAAAGTGGGCAAGGCAAGGCGACGTGACGGTTCCGCTGATGGGTTGAAGCGTTAATTTCAACGAAAGGTTTTGATTGTTCTTGCTCTTGAGAACCACCTCTTGTTCATGCTGTTGCGGTTCCCACTCGGATTGTGACGCACCGCGCGCCGAATGTGCCCGACGGAGGCATTTTGCGAGGTTGGGGAACAGGGCAGCGGAAGATTTCCCAAGCAGTTCTTCAGATGAATAGCCCAACAAGTCGGTAAGTTTGTTGTTTGCAAATAAGATGGTGCCATTGACATCGATCACAGCAGAAGCGAGGGGCGAAGACTGCAGGAACCGACGGACCAGCGGCGCGTTGTCCAACAGTTGCTTTTTGGTTTTCGTCATCATTTACGCTCGCCTCATGTGTGAAGTACAGCGTTCACTAGCAACCGCGATGCCGAATCGAGTTTCCTTTGCAAAGTTCTTACTGCCAAAAGGGGCGTTTTCTTCGCTTGAACCGGTGGGGATGAGATTGAGATGAAGAAAATCTTGTCAAATTGTCGCGTATTTCGTTCGACCGAACTCGACTAGTAGACCCTTACTGTGACGATTCGGTATGATTGTCGGCGAGAGCAACCGTTTTTTGGGCCCGCCAGAGAATCGCCACACCTGAATTGCCGTTCGATGGACTATCCCTTTCGCATTTTGATTATTGAGGACAACCCTGATACGCGGGCCAATTTGCGCGACATTCTCGAGCTCGATGGTCACGAGGTGGTGGTGGCGTCCTCGTTTGACGAATCCAGGGCCGTCGCGCGGACGAACAAGGTCGGGTTGGTCATCACCGACCGGCGGTTGCCCGAAGGGATGATCGAAGAATTTCTTCCCGAAGTGAAAGAAGACTCGGCCAATGCCGACATCATCGTTGTGACCGGTTTTGGCGATATGCAGAGCACGATCGCCGCACTGCGTTTGGGGGTGACCGACTATGTGATCAAGCCGATCATCCCCGATGACATCCGCTCGATTGTCAAGCGAATCGCCGAAAAGAAACGCTTGCAGGCGGAGTTGGCCGAAGAGCATTACTTTACCAACGAGGTGCTCAGGACGGTCGAGGCCATCGTTTTGGTGCTCGATCTCGATGGCAACGTGATCCGCTTTAACCCCTATTTCCAACAATTGTCCGGTTGGACGCAGGCGGATTTGAAAGGACTGGATTGGTTCGCCCATTGTGTTCCTGAACACGAGCGTGATCGCGTCAAAGAAGTCTTTGTTGCGACCTCGCGTCTGGAAAACACTCGCGGGATCGTGAACGATGTGTTGGGCAAGGACGGTCGGAGTCACCGCATTCGTTGGTCCAACACCATTCTGAAAAGTAGCGAGGGAACGGCGGAGGCGGTGTTGGCGGTCGGAGTGGACGTCAGCGACCTTGTCGAAGCCCAGTCCCGAGCACTGCAGGCAGAGCGGCTGGCTGCGATCGGCCAGACGATGACGGCGCTCAGCCACGAAAGCCGCAATGCGTTGCAGCGCATCAAGGCGGCCTCGGACGTGCTTTCGCTGGAGATTGCCGGGAACAAAAACGCCGAGGATGATCTGCATGCAATTCAACGAGCGAGCAGCGATTTGCAGTGTCTGCTTGAAGAGGTGCGTTCGTTTGCAGCCCCCATTCAAGTGCATTGTCATGCAACGTCGCTGGATCATGTATGGCGTCGTGCCTGGAGCGATATCGCGACCGTTCGCCAAGGACGGGATGCCGGGCTGGCTGCGTCGTGCGATAGCGAAAATTTGGAGATCGAAATTGATACGGTCCGCATGGAGCAGGTCTTTCGCAATTTATTCGAAAACTCGCTCGCCGCATGTCATGATCCGGTGCGAATTCAGATCGATTTTTGTAGCCTAAACGACGACGTGGAATTCAAGGTCACCGACAATGGTCCCGGTTTGAACCCCGACCAACAGCAAAAGCTGTTTGAACCGTTTTACACAACAAAGCGAACCGGGACGGGGCTGGGAATGTCAATTTGCCAACGCATTATTGAAGCGCATGGCGGCACGATCCGGGTCGAACCTTGCTCCTCCGGCGCATGCGTGGCTATTCGTATGCCACGGCACGCTTGCCCCGACCTCTTGAACCCTTCTCAATTCGCATCGCTCGAGTAAGCACACTGTTTCGTGGCTCGATTCTTGAACCAAAACCATGCCAGGTTTGAACTCTCATGCAAAATCAAGATCAGGTCCTGCTTGCCGCGTTGTTGAGGACGGCCGTTGATGCGATTATCGTGATCAACGATCGGGGGATCATGCAGTCGGTCAATCCCGCTACCACCAAATTGTTTGGCTATGACGAAGCGGAAATGGTGGGTGAAAACGTCAAACTGCTGATGCCGTCGCCCTACCGCGATGAACATGATGGCTATCTTCGTAGTTACCACGAAACCGGCCGCGCCAAGATTATCGGGATCGGTCGCGAGGTCACCGGCAAACGAAAAGATGAAACGACGTTTCCAATGCACTTAGCCGTCAGCGAGGTGCCGCTGGGGGACAAGAAACTGTTTGCCGGGATCGTTCGCGATATCAGCGACTTGAAAAATGCTCAGCAGCAACTCAGTGAAATCAACGATCAACTTGAACATCGGGTTCGCAAGCGGACGAGCGAGTTGCATGCGGCTCAGGCGGAATTGCTGAAAGCCGGAAAACTCGCAACGCTCGGCCAAGTTTCTGGAGGAATCGCGCACGAGATTCGCAATCCGCTCAATGCCGTTCGCACCTCGGCCTACTATCTTCGCAATGCTAGAAATCTGACTCCGGCCAAGACACTTGAGCATCTCGATCGTATCGATCGGCAGGTTTCCTTGATCGAAAAAGTAATCACCGCTTTGTCCGATTTTGTCCGCTTGCCCGAACCACGTTTGACCAAATGTAACGTCAACGAGTTGATCGCCGACGTGATCGCCGACGTTTCGGTTCCGGATAGTGTTAGCGTGCAAATTCAAGTCGCAACCGATCTGCCCATCGCGATGGTTGACCCCAATCAAATCTCGATCGTATTGCACAATCTGTTACGAAACGCCGCGGATGCGATGCCCGATGGCGGCACCATCACGCTCGCATCAAACGTGACCGATACCGAGGTGGTCGTCGAAGTGATTGATACGGGGGTCGGAATCGAAGACGAGCATATTCGACGGATTACCGAACCGCTTTATTCCACCAAGGCGCAAGGCATGGGGTTGGGGTTGGCCGTTTCGGCCGCGATTCTCGATAAAAATCATGGGCATCTGGAAGTTGAGAGCCAACTCGGGGTGGGGACGACCTTTGCAGTTCATTTGCCACGACATTTTCGAGCCTGATTGATCCTGAGGGCACAGGTGAATGGCCGAAAGGGCGCGCTTGAGTCCGAGTGATCCGATTCAGCTACTGTCTCGATACGCGTTTGCTGCTTTGGCACCGCAGATGCAGTTGCATGGTTGCCCAACAGGGTCACGACTCGATCGGAAACGACCCCCATCCGACGCGTCGGTCAATCAAAGCAGAGCGATGGAAGGACGACGGATGAGCGAACCGAACGAGCAAACCGGTTGAGCAAACCGGGGGCTGACAACCTCAACACCGCCAAGTGGCAATCGATGGCTGCCCCACTCTCTAAACCGAATTACCAAAATCCATGGCATGTGGACGCGGCGGTGTTGACCGAGATTCGTGAAGAGACGCCTGGCGTTGCCACGTTTAAATTCGATTGGGTGGACGCTGGTTCGTCGCAACGCGTTGCTGCGCGACCAGGCCAATTCAACATGCTATATGTCCCGGCGGTGGGCGAGGTGGCAATTTCTGTCAGCAACGACGAAATTCGCTCCGGTCCAATCGTGCACACCATTCGCGAAGTTGGGAATGTGACCCGAGCGATTTTTCGGATGGCGGTAGGCGACACAATCGGAGTTCGAGGGCCCTTCGGTTCGGTTTGGCCCCTCGATCGCTGTGTCGATCACGACGTGGTTTTGGTTTGTGGTGGGATTGGTTTGGCACCGATGCGAACACTCGTGAATGAAATGATTCGTTGTCGAGATCGCTACGGTGAGGTGCATTTGTTGATTGGGGCGCGGACACCGGATGATTTGCTCTACCAACACGAATACGCACTGTGGGAATCGCATGGCATCCAGGTCCATACGACCGTGGACCAGGCGGTAGCGACGTGGACGGGGAACATCGGTGTGGTGATACTATTGCTTGAGCGACTGAAATTAAGAAATCCCGCTCAAACCTTGCTGATGACATGCGGTCCGGAGGTGATGATGATGTACTCGATCCAGTCTGCGATCTCGCGTGGCTTGCAGCGCCCGAACATCTGGCTATCGCTCGAACGGAACATGAACTGTGCCGTGGCCACCTGCGGACATTGTCAATTTGGGCCGTACTTTGTTTGCAAGGACGGTCCGGTATTGTCGTTCGATCGCGTCGAGCGGTTGATGGAGGTGACCGATCTATGAGCCATTTGCCAAGTAAAGAAAAGAAGCGACTTGCCGTTTTTAAATTTGCATCCTGTGACGGATGCCAGCTTTCGCTGTTGAGCTGCGAAGACGAATTGCTTGCGCTCACCGACAAGCTGGAGATTGCTCATTTCTTGGAAGCCAGTAGTCGCACCTTGCCCGGGCCGTTTGATTTGACGCTCGTCGAAGGTTCGGTATCGACAAACGAAGATGTCGACCGGATTCATGAAATCCGTCGTCAATCGCGAGTGTTGGTGACGATCGGAGCGTGTGCGACGGCGGGAGGAATTCAATCGCTGCGAAATTGGGCGGATCATGAAGAGTATCTGCAGTATGTTTACCCCCATCCCGAATATCTCGATTCACTCGCGACCAGCACCGCAATCAGTGATCATGTTCCGGTCGAATTTGAGTTGCGTGGTTGTCCGATCGACAAACACCAATTGCTTGAGGTCATACTTGCGTTTTTAAACGAGCGTCGACCTAATATCCCCTCGCACAGTGTTTGTTTGGACTGCAAACGACGTGGCACGATTTGTATCGCAGTGACCGAAGACCAACCCTGTCTTGGCCCGATTACTCAGGCCGGGTGTGGCGCGATTTGCCCCGCGTACCATCGTGCGTGCTACGGTTGTTTCGGCCCTTGTGCGCAAGCCAATACGGCGTCCTTGTCAGATCAGTATCTAAACCAAGGGACCACTGCGATGCAGATGGTGCATCAATTGCGAAATATGAACGCGGGGGCGCGGTTATTTCAAATCGAGAGCGATCGTATCGAAAACAACCCTTCTTCAAATTAGGTCACGCCCATGAGCCGCGAACGAAACATCACGGTCAACGCATTGACCCGCGTCGAAGGGGAAGGGGCATTGCATATTCAGCTTGATGGCGACGAAGTCGAAGACGTGCGGTTGTCGATCTATGAGCCTCCGCGTTTCTTCGAGGCGCTGTTGCGTGGTCGAGCGATGGAAGAGGTGCCAGACATCACGGCGCGAATATGCGGTATCTGTCCTGTTGCCTATCAAATGACTTCGGTTCACGCCTTGGAAACGGCGTTGGGGATTACGGTGACACCGGAGATCCGATCGCTTCGGCGATTGCTTTACTGTGGTGAATGGATCGAAAGCCATACACTCCATGTTTTCTTGCTTCACGCCCCCGATTTTTTTGGATCGGCGAGCGGGATCGAGCTGGCTCGACAATTCCCGCAACAGATCAATGACGGTTTACGCATCAAGAAGGTCGGGAATTCAATTCTCGAGATCATTGGCGGCCGGGCGATTCATCCCGTGAATGTTCGCATCGGTGGTTTTCATCGCTTGCCATCGCGTGAGGAGCTGACACCGTTGTTGTCGCAGCTTCAGTGGGCTTTCGAAACCGCGATCGAGTTGGCGGACTGGATCGCCGGATTTCCATTCCCCTGCTTTGACGTCGACGGCGAGTGGGTTGCGCTAAGTCATCCCGATGAATATCCAATGAACGCAGGGCGAATCGCTTCGACCCGGTTTCCGACGATCGATGTCGACGAATACGAGCAAAACTTTGTCGAAGAACATGCTGCCCACAGCACGGCACTGCAATCAACGCGTCGTGGACAGACTGCACCCTACTTTCTTGGACCGCTATCGCGATTGGCACTGAATCGCAGCCGGCTGTCGCCACAGGCGTTGGCATTGGCCGAGAAAATCTGTCCGGTATCCGGTCTGCAAAACCGCTTCCATTCGATTCTGGCGCGGATCATTGAGATCGTCAGTTGCCTAGAGGAATCGATCGCGATCATCCAGCGGTACAAAACCGCTAAACAGGCATTCATGCCATATGTTGCAAAAACCGGATTCGGATGCGCTGCAACCGAGGCTCCTCGTGGCTTGATCTATCATCACTACGGCATCACGGACGATGGTCTTGTTTCGGATGCCAAGATTGTGCCTCCGACGTCACAGAATCAGCGACAAATCGAATCCGATTTAAAGTGC
>NZ_ANOG01000948.1 GCF_000346295.1 Rhodopirellula maiorica SM1
CAAAAAGATGGGTGGCAAAAATATTTGGAAGACAGGAAGACGAATTTATCTTTTTGCCCCTCATGTTTTTGCCGCCGTCTTCTTCGCTTTCCAGAACACCCGCGGTGACATCAATCACTCCATCGTTCGCGTTCCAAAGAAGACAGAGCGACGCAAGCCGTCGTCGGGCCTAGCATCGTCTGGCGAAATTTGTCGACAGGTCCCGGGTCTGTAGCATTCATGTTTCGAACAAGAACAGAACCGACAAAAAAATGGGTGGCAAAAATTTTTGGAAGACGGGAGGACGGATTTATCTTTTTGTCCCTCATGTCTTTGCCGCCGGTTTCTTACAAGCACACCAGCGGTGCCATTGGTCGCGATTGCCAATCGGTGTCGCCGTGCCGATGCCGACGGTCGGGCAAGACAAGGTTAAAAGTTGGCTGGTTAGACGATGGCGAAACAGAGTGACGGCCGCCGAGAACGCTGACAACTCCGAGAGTTGAGCGATAGGGGCAAGCGAGCGCAAAATCGATAGCAGCGAACCTGCGAGTGAGGGAAATTGTCGTTTTTCTTATAGGCGAAAACCACCTAGTGCGAGACGTAGCGAGAGTGTGTTAAACTCTGCGACACACCGGGGGTGTAGCTCAGTCGGTTAGAGCAGGGAACTCATAATTCCTTGGTCGCGGGTTCGAGTCCTGCCACCCCTACTTCTTGCACTGCCCCGCCTTTGGCTCGTCTTTTCACGAACGAATACGGTCCAAGAAGGGCGGGTTCCCACAGGCGAATGGCATCGACTTTCGTAGTGGGACTCGCCAGAGTTCCTAGTGCCTCAACAGCAAATACGGGAATTCTGGCGAATTCCACTACTTGATCATTCTCCGTTTTTCCAAAGTAGATGGCATTGGCCGGTAGGAACCGGTCCTGCTTCGCTGACGCAAAAAACGCTCGCGTGGTCGCAGTCAACTGACAGGGGTTGGACGAGCACCGGATTCACCATCCGCGTCGGAAATCTTCGCGGACGCCGTTCTCGTACGCATCGTCCAAGACTTCTGCACTGGTGTCGTTTTGCGGGCGCGACCGGTTTCTTGGGTATGCAGATTGCATCCTCATTGGGGCCGGCACACTGCTTGACACTCATCGGATGCACCCATGCAAAGTAAGACTGCCTTATTGTTGCTGTTTACCAGTGTGATTGCGCTGACTGCGATTCAATCCACCTCCGGCCAAGATCCTTCCCCTCGGTTTGATGGCGATCAATCCGGTCGACAAGAGGTCAGTGACGCAAACGAAAACGCCACGCAAGGAATGGCCGAACTCCGACAGGCAATCACGCGGTTGGAGGCGAAGGTCGACCAGCTTCTTGCTCAACCATCGGATTCTCCGAGGTCAAAGTGCAGATCGTCGACGAGTCGAGGT
>NZ_ANOG01000949.1 GCF_000346295.1 Rhodopirellula maiorica SM1
CCAGCCAAGTGCTCTGATCCGCCGCAGCAATCGATTGGTGCAGTTGGCCGAAGGCGAACAGCCAACGTCTCGCTGGCAAGCGATTGCGGCGCTGGCAGCCCTGATATTGTGCACGTTTGTCATTCAACAAGTCTGGCTGCCAACCAACGCAATGGCGTCGCAGCGAACCCACTGGTCACCATGGCCGACGTGGACGGCAAACGCATTGCATCAGATCGATGTGAATGTTCGCGACTTCGAGTTGTTCGAGGAGCGAGTTCAGATGCACGAACTGGTGTGCGAAGAAGATTGAATCTCGTTTGAGAAGCCACGCGGGCGACGTTCCCCTCCCGAAGTGGCGAGTCCATCGCCGCGACCTGTTCCGTAATGCAAAGCTTTCGTTTACCTGATACTCCTAAGTGATTAGGAGTTGCCATTGCGAGGATCGCTAGGCCTTCTGTACCGTGGGCCAAATCAAACTACTAAGTGTGCCGTAGATAGGAGTGACTGGATGCACGATATCAATACCGCCGTCTCGTTTCAGAGGGGTGACTCACGAACGGGCTCAACGACAGGACGTTTGCCCACGATCTCGCTGATTTTGCCGGCGTTTAACGAAGCCGACGTGATTGCGAGAGCGATTGACGAAGCGGACGTGGCGTTGTCCCAGATGTCCGACGCCTATGAGATCATCGTGGTTGATGATGGTAGCAGCGACGGAACTGCGTCGATTGTTCGCCAGTCGGCTTTGCTGAACGACCATGTCCGGCTCATTGAACACTCGCCAAATCAAGGCTACGGAGCGGCGATTCGATCGGGATTTGCCGCAGCCGAAAACGAGTTGGTGGCATTCACCGATGCGGATTGTCAATTCGATTTGACAGAGCTGGATCGGTTTGTGCTGCTATCGGATCGCTACGACATCGTCTGCGGCTATCGCATCGACCGCAAAGACACATCGCTGCGGTGTTGGTACTCGAAAGTCTACAATCTGCTCGTGCGTCGTTTGTTAGGTGTCGAAGTGCGCGACGTGGATTGCGCATTGAAGATGTTTCACCGCGACGTGGCAAAAGAGCTGCGAATCACGAGTGATGGTTTCTTGGTCAATTCCGAATTGCTGACTCAGGCGAAGCATCTTGGTCACAGTGTGGTAGAAGTTGGCGTTTCGCATCGACCACGGTTGCTTGGCGAAAGCACGGTCTCGCTCCGACACATCCCCGCGGTGCTAACCGCACTGCTGCGGTATTGGTGGAATGAAGTGCAATTTCCAAGGACCAGTTTGACGCACAAGCGAGCGGACATTGAAAACGCCGCTCGTTTAGGCGTCGTATTCACGAGAGATCAATGGCTTCAAGTCGGGCTGCTGTTCCTTGCCGCCCTCTTCATGCTGACCAATCTGAACTATCCGCTGATCGATCGCGATGAGACTCGGTATGCCGAAATTCCCCGTGAAATGGTTGCAACAGGCAATTGGCTTCTACCCCAGTTAAACTTCCAAACTTATTACGACAAGCCGCCGCTGCTCTACTGGTTGTGCGCGATCTGCTACAAGTTGTTCGGAGTCAGCGAAACCTCGGCGCGGCTCGTACCCGCCGTGGCGGCCTTGGCGACACTCGCTTCGACGATGTTTTTTAGCTCGCGTCTGTTTGGCAAGCGAATCGGTTTGCTCGCGGGTGTCGTATTGATGTTGTCGGTTGGATTTGCGTTTACCAGCCGCTATCTGTTGCTCGACGGAGTACTTTCTCTGTTTGTGTCGCTTTCGTTGTTTACTGCGTACGAGGCGATTCGCGATCCGGTATGTGGACGGAAATTGGCAAACTCGGCAACTTACTTTCGGTTTCGGAGGATCGGTGACGTTCAACTTGGTTGGTGGATCGCTTCGGGAGTCTGCATTGGACTTGCGTTTCTGACCAAAGGACCGATTGCGGTGGTGCTATGGCTGCCGCCGGTGATGGTGATGACTTGGTTGTCGGATGCTCACGCTCGACTCCGATGGTGGCACTACGGCATCATCGGTGCGGTTGCCACCCTCATCGCGGCGCCGTGGTTCATTCTGGTGCATCAACGAGATCCATCCTTCCTGATCGAATTCTTCTACAAACACAACGTCGCGCGTTTTGCCGGCGAGTTTCATGCCAAACCATTCTGGTTTTTTATTCCAGTCCTGCTGGTCGCCGGTCACCCGTGGTCCTTTTTGACGATCCCGTACGCAAAATTTCTGTTTGGCGGTGGCGAAGCAGAACGAAAGCGCCGCTTGCCCGCCGTAGGCTACCTGTTGCTGTGGAGTGGTTGGTGTTTTACTTTCTTCTCATTGAGCCGTTGCAAACTACCAACCTACTTATTGCCCGCTGCACCCGCATTGGCGTTGATGATGGGACACTACCTCGACGCTGTCCTGCGTCACGGCGGAAACTTGTCCAGGTATTTCTTCGCACGTTTCTGGTCGGCTCGAATTGCGACTGCGACCACGTGTTTTGCTGGCGTCGCGTTCGTCCTGTTCGTAATGATCGCGACGCGTTCCGCAACGATGGTGCTGTTTGGCTGGGCGATGTTTTGGACATGTTTGACGATGTCGTCGCTGTTGCTGATGACCGACCGCAGCCAAGCCAAAATTGCGTGGGCATCCTCATCGGTTGTCGCATTCCTGTTTGCTGTGATGGTGATGCATCAAATCGTACCCGACTACAGTCGCTCGCGAACGCTGTTCGGTGATACCTCACCGCTGGTCGAGCAGCTTCCTACCGAATCACACCCCGCGATCGCGACGGTAAAACATGAATTCTCGGGAGTTCCTTTCTATCTGGACCGCAACGACATCCCGAACTTTTTGAATTTACGCGGTGAAGGGCTGAGTGACTTTGTGGCAATCCACGGCTCTGCCGTTCTGATTGTCGATGATCAAGTCGAATTTGAAGCATTGCGAAAACAGTTGCCCAGCGACTCGAGATTAGCCGAAATCGGCCGACGCGGAGCCGCGTGCATCTACCGAGCCACGATGAAGCCGCCGGTTCCCCGAATCGCGAAGGCTGCGAAGAGTTCGGATCGCTGAGTATTTATGTTCTACCAGACGCAGAACATCAGGAGCAGAGGCAGAGGGACACCGGAATCTCGCTTTGGTCGCAAATGTCTTAGCGTCATCGCCTTTAATGAAAATGGCACCAATACGTTCGGGTAAGGCGACTGACATCACGCCTGACAAAGACAGTAAAATGAGTTGCCCAGCGTCATCCGGTTGAAAATCAAGGTTTAGGGTACGGTCAGAACAGCCAATGAACGATGACACAGCATTGTTCGCGAAGGATTCGACTTCGCTCAATCTAACCTCGTCCG
>NZ_ANOG01000950.1 GCF_000346295.1 Rhodopirellula maiorica SM1
GCAAGATGCCATGCGCAGAATGGTCACAGTCGGATTTGCTGGAACATGGCGTCGGGTTTGCCTAGCCGTCAAAGCCTTCCAAGCAGCTGAAAATCAGTCGGATCACTGATTCTCGAGGCACCGAGCGCCGATATCGTTAGTGTCCCGCCAACAAAGGCTTCACATCAACGAAGGTGACGTCGGACTTGGCGAGGCAAAACAGAAGGCTTCGATATCGGATGTCGAGGCGAAAAGGTATTTCGACCCAGGAGAGCTCGATCGCTCAAACCCATCTCTGCCACGACTCGAATCCGTTCGGATCGCGGCGTTGATGAATTCAGGTTCACAGCAAACTAACGAAGTCGGCGGGCCGGGTGCTCGCACCCGAATCCGTTAGGGTTTGTTGAAACAGTCATAAGGTGTGATCGTCGGCGACTTCGTTCGACGACTGGATCTTCCGCTTACCTGAACAACGAGCAGTCGCACTCATCACAGAAATGCCGACTTACACCCCGCAGAAAATGGCATAAAGGGAGACGTGGCTCCAATGAAGCGGACAATCTTAACTTTGACCCTCGTATTGGGTAGTTCAATTTGTAGCCAAAGCTTTGGATTCGATCTGTTGGATCGAATGCTTGGCGTTAAAGGCTGTGGCAGCACTTCAAGCTGCTGCGATGCACCAACATATGACTGTGACAGCCCTTGTGGCTGTGACGTAGAACCTGCATGTGGCTGCGAAGCCCCATGTGGCGGTTGCGAAAAATCGGGCTGCGGCCTGCTAGGCGGCCACTGTGGCGAGCCAGCATGCGGTTGCGAAGCACCCGTTTGTGACGGTGGCTGCGAAGCTCCCGCTTGCGGATGTGCGGAACCTGCCTGCGGTTGCGAAGCCCCATGCGGTAAGAAATCGGGTTGTGGCCTGTTCGGTCACGACAAATCGGCTTGCGGATGTGCTGAGCCCGCTTGCGGTTGCGAAGCACCCGTCTGTGGCGGATGCGAAGCAGCACCTGCATGTGGCTGCGAAGTCGCACCTGAATGTGGCTGCGAAGTCAACGCATGTGACTCGGCTTGTGGCAAGAAGAAGCACTGCGGCGGATTGCTGTCGAAGTTGTTCTCGCACAAGAGCAGCTGCGGATGTGACTCAGGTTGCGAAATCCCAGCATGTGGCTGCGAAGCTCCTACCTGTGGCTGCGAAGTTGCTACCTGCGATAGCGGATGCGACAGCGGTTGCAAACGACCTGGTCTGTTGACCAAGTTGTTCGGAAACCTTGGCTGCGACAAAGGTTGCGACAGCGGCTGTGACGTTGGCTGCGACAGCGGCTGCGGATGCGGAGCACCTGCTCCCTACTCGGCTCCTTACCAATCGGCTCCTGCTCCAGCAATGGAAGCAGCTCCAATGCC
>NZ_ANOG01000951.1 GCF_000346295.1 Rhodopirellula maiorica SM1
AACAACTTCGCGATGGCTCCCCGGATGAATTGCATTGCTTTGTGCAGGAGGTCCGGCGTTACTATCCATTCTTTCCGTTTGCCGGAGCAAAGGTGAAAGAATCATTCGAGTGGCACGGTTACCACTTTCCGAGCGGTCGGAAGGTGCTGCTGGACCTATACGGCACCAACCATGATCCACGTCCTTGGGACCAGCCAGAATCGTTCAGACCATCCCGTTTTCGCGAATGGGACGGGAATCCATTCACCTTAATACCTCAAGGCGGCGGCGATCACTACCAGAACCACCGCTGCCCCGGCGAATGGATCGCGATCGAGCAGATGAAGGCGGCCACCGACGTGCTCGTCAACGGATGCAGCTACGAGATCCCGGAACAGGATTTGCAAATTGCGATGGATCGACTTCCCGCCATTCCCGCTGACCACTTTGCCATGACGAACATTCAACTGCTAAGTGAAGTGCGATGAGCGAGGAACGAGCAAAATTGATACGCCGGGGTCGCAATGTCGAAATTGCCAGCCTGATCTACAACATCACCGAAGTGACCATTTCGCTAACGGCCGGATTCATGACGGGCAGTTCGGCGCTGATCAGTTGGGGCGTCGATAGCATCGTCGAAGCGAACTCCGCCGCGTTCATGATCTGGCAATTGAACGGCGAAGCCAAAGGTATCAACGAGCGAGACAAGCGGAAGAGAAAGAAGATCGCGTTAGGGGTTCTCTCGGGTGCCTTTACGATTGCTGTCTTATTCATCTGTTACGAGGCGATCAGCAAGTTCATCAGCCAAGAAACCGCGTCGATGTCGTGGTGGGGCATTGGCATCTTGCTGGTGTCGTTGGTCGTCAACCCGATGCTGGCAGTGGGGCAGGTATCGCTACGGCAAGAAGACCGATTCGGCGACTCT
>NZ_ANOG01000952.1 GCF_000346295.1 Rhodopirellula maiorica SM1
GACTCTTGTGAACATTGGTTTGGCAAAATGATAAATTGGCAAAACGGTTCTTCAGATTGAGGTGGTTAAGTATTAATCATTTTGCCCATCAATTATTCTTCCAACCTTAATCGCCGAAAGCATGCAAGCGAAAGTTAGCGTCGCTACGTCCAGTCTAAATGTAAAGGAAAATAGTTTGAACGATGGTAGGTTACAAAATGGCGAGAATATCGACGCAGCAAGTTGCATCGACCACAGCCATCTTTACCCTATCTTTTGGCCCCCTATTTTTTGCCGGTCCTTCCACATGACGATGTCGAACGCAATTGACTAAGAGACCAGCACCCTGCGAATACCAGAAGTCGCATCAACAACGTAGCAATTCAGGCAATGCTGAGCCTGCAGATCGGTTAGTGTTAATTAGCGGAGATGAATGTTCCAAAATTCCAGTCGTCGGCATCCCCAATTGGCGTGCCAGCGTACCTGTTAGCCAGTGGATCACTTGTAGCAATTCATTTTGGTTTCGGCCTTTCTTTTCGACTTTGGCAAGATAGTGAGGGTACACCGAAGCGAACGTCATTTTCGCAATTCGCTCGTCATGGTCGGCTGTGCGGTTCATATGTCGTTACTCACGAGTTTGTAGTCCTTCGCTTCGGTATCGAGTTCAAACGTCAATCCTGATGGTGTTGGCTTGGAAGGGATGTTGCTCAGAGTCAAAACTCGATTCCCGCTTAGTCTTTCGACGACAATCCGTGCTTGGTCGAGATCACCAGGGAATGAATAGCAGCTGAATTTGCCCTCATGGTCAGTCAACTCGGGTGCGGACCTCGCAAAAAGTTGGTCGATTTGACTCTTGCGCGAATAGATCGTAACCAATGCCTTCGCAAGAGGGCTTCCGTTGACTAGGACGCGGCCGGAAACTTTGACTGCCTTTGCCATTTTTAAGGTGATCAGTGCATCACGATTCGTTTCGGGATGGAGGATCAGGTAAGCCGCGCTAAAACGCTGGCAACGATCGTTTAGCTTCCGCATAAACGCCTCGCGTTCCAGTGGGTCACTTGGAGCATCATCACACAGCTTCATCGCTTCGTCGGACGTTAACTCGGCGCGATGTGCATAGAGACCCGCCAGCGTCCATGAAACGTCCTGCAAAGTCAATTCGCAGACGCCATTCATGTCCGTTGTCTGCGGCGGCGATAGTTCCATCGCCACTGGATAGTCCTTTCCGTTTTGCCGAACGGTTTTCATGTAGCGAGCCTGGACCGATGCGGCTTCGACCGGCTTGCCCAGTTCGTCCACCACCCGTATTCGAATCGGATCGGGAGCATCAGCGAAAACGGCGATTGGAGTCGCAAGCAAGAGGACGGCAGTCGTGATTAACGTTGTCTGAAAACGCATAGAAATGTCTCCGAAAGCGATTTAATTCGTTGAGCCCAACACACTTTGACAGAACGTTCGGGCTGAGCGTGATCTCGGTCGTACAGGCTTTGTCCACCTACTTATTCTTGCTGCGATTGCACCCCGTACCGCCGGGTCAGCGTGTTTGAAATTTCCTTGGATTGGAATCACTAGTGCATGGAATTGTTAATCTTGATCAAAATTTTCTTTAATCACCCCAGCCAAGTCGCGGAGCAATTGGTCGCACTGTCCTGTGTAGGACGATCCGTGCATCACGGCCAGCGTTTCTGGCTTCAGATCGGCCAACGACTGCAGGACGCCTTCGGTTTGCCGTGTGTACGGCATGTAACCCGCCAGTGGTCCATGTTGCATTTGTTGCATTGCGGATTGGGTTGGAGCAATCAAGTCCGATGAAGTTGACGGTTCAACATCGCCAAAGTGATGGAACAGGTCGGAACAGAACAATGTCTTACGCGTTTCCTCGAACAACACCCCTGCGTCCCAGCCATGCGGAATGTGGGGTGAGCGATAAAAGCGGTATCGATACTTCCCCGTGGTGAGAACATCGTCCGCACTCATTCCGAAGGCGGGACGAATGGAGAAATCATCGGCGTTTACGAGTTTGCCGACCAGCGTGCAAACCGGCTGAGCTTGTGGCGCGAGTTGCAGCCATTCGTTGAGCCCACCACACTCGTCGGACTCAAAATGGCTCCACGCAATATGTCGCAGCTGGGTAGGATCAATCAGTTGAGCCACCGCATCGCGTAACATCGGAAACATCGCCTTCAGCCCGGCGTGAAAGAGCAGCGGTTCCTCGTCGCGAACGAGGAAGTGGTTGAACTGCATGTCAAGCTCTGCGACGTAGATCGAGAGCCGAAACAGGTCAGGGGCGATTTCGTTGATGGTGGTCATGGTTCACAAGCGAAGAGACATTGACTTGCCCTACAGTCGACCGTCAATGATGGCCGACGATGGATTTTCTATTTGTGAAACCTTACACGCCGTGCCGCGGTTTCTCGGATGGTGATCGCGGCGTGGGTTGGCGAGGGCTGCGTGATTCGCCAACACGGTGATGGCGCGCTGCGATTTTACCACGCCGGAAAAGGACCAAGCAATAGTTGCCCCATAATAAATGGCGGACGCGTCGACAGCGTTGAATCTTCGGACTGGTGAGCTTGCGAATCCATTTGTGCTAATCGCACACCAACGTCTTTGGCATGAAAGTCTGACCACGTAATTCCCTCCTATTTACCGATTTGCTATTTCGTTTTCGTGGTGGATGCGTTTGCGTGCCAAATACCGGTGGTCTGCGGGATTTCAAGCCACTGTCCCTGAATTCAACCTTTGACCTTTGCTGGTTCTGGAATCCCCGGTTCCGAATCGCGGATTTCACCAGAGAACCGTCCAAACCAACCCAGGCGAATGGTGAGTGCACCATCGCTTACGCAATCAGAGCTTGCGTATTTGCTGGATCAAAACAAAGATGGCGAGCATCATGCCTACTCCATAGGCGACTAGCGAACCGATCGCACCGAATACAAAGTATCCAACCGCGAAACATGCAACGCTGAAGGCAGAGTAAATGTACGGCCGACTGACGTCGCGGTTGAGCATTGAATCAAGTCTTTGTTCGGTAAACAGGGGCGACGTGTGGGCAGCGGGAGTTGCGTATAAACTCGAGAACAGGACAAGGTTCATTTGGTAGGCGAAAACGAATCGTCATTGTTCGCATCGTTGCTATCGATCTAGTCTACGTCTACAAGGTCGAATCCATTCGATTTCGCAAACACGACGCGGCATCGTACTTCGACATCACTGGTCGGTAACTCAGTGACTTGCTATCAGTCGAATGGTCAACGTTACTTGCATAACGAGACGCGAGTTCCATCACTTCTTCGGTGATGTTTGGATGGCCCTTCGTTGTAATTGTAAATTTCCCCTCGAGCAACGATATGTAAGTGTATTGACCAAAGCGGTCGTGAGCGTAAGTCAGATCTCGCCAAACAAAGTCGCGTCGTACAATTTCCAGCTCAGGTTAACACGTCTGAAATAGAGCTTGATCACGGGGACCGTTTCTTCGTTTCTTCGAGCGTAGATTTCCGTCGAAAAAACGCTTAGACCCTCGTAAGTGTTCCATGCATGTAGATCCACCGAGACGTTGTGCATCGCCGCATCACCATCGTCGGATTGGCTCTGGCTCATTTTCGCAAAGGCTTCAAAGCCACCTGGACGCACAGTGGAATCAATCATTTTTCTCATAAAGGCGTGTGCGAGGTTGTACATGGACGCGGCCTGATCTCTCTTTGCTGGTTGCACGTATTTCTGCTTGGCTCGTTGCAAAAGGTTCTCGCGAAGCGTCGGAAAATCGACGAAGCTCTCGGCCTTCGCAAAGTCGCGTTCTCGGTAAGCACGGCGGAAACTCCGCGACACGAAATAGGGTTGCAGGACGATGTAGAGAACCGCTGTAAGCAACCCAAGTCGGAGCATCCATTTGCGAAGCCGGCTCAATCGATGCGTCTTGTTTGTCATGGTGTCTCGACTCAGAAACGCATTTTAGATAACGGCCATTCAATGTAGTGGGCGAGGCAACGAGTCCCCGCGAATTGGTGGCAAAATGGGACACGTAACCTCGTTCCTTATGGTAAGAACGTTTCACCCCAAATGTGAGTAACAAAATTCAAACGACGAGCTTATTGCCGAACCGTTCCTAATGTGACCGAGGCAACCCGGCACAAACGAACGAGTGACCAAATTTTGGTGGGTGGCGCTGCTTGGCGCCCGTGAAAGTATGTGCAAAGAAGATGCTGGGGCTCTAAACGTGTTCGGTTCATCCGAAGCGACGTCCTCTGCGCAATTAAGATTGATCGTTTGGTTGTGTCGTGTTTTCCACAGTTTGACGTCCGGTGTTCGAATCCGTTGGTGGAATGCGAAAAGGTTCATGATTTCGAAATTGTGCGATTCGTTTGCTGCGTTCAGGTTTCTCGTGGGCAGGTGCCAATTCCAATGCCATTCTCGCGTATTTAAGTGCACGGTCAAAGTCACCTGCCTCCGAATAGGCAGCCCCCAGAACGCTAACGGCAACCCAATCATCCCAATTCATTCAGACGCATAGGTTTGTTGCATTTTGGATGGCCTTGTTCGCATCACGCAGATCTTTGTCAGGGCAGCCGGCCTGCAATCGGACAAGCGAGATCGCTGCGTCTGTTTGTGTTGAATCGAGATTATACGCGAGCAGATAGTCATCAATCGCGGATTCCCAGTGGTGGAGGAGTTCATTGAGGTGTCCTCGAAAATAAGCAACCATGGAATGTTGCGAAGTGTTGCATTCGACCCGAGCCAAGTCATCCAACGCAGCTGTATAGTTGTCAGTCGCCATCAATGTGTATCCTCGATACATCAATGCGATTTGGTGGTTGCTTTCCAATTTTAATGCGACATTGAGATCATCGATTGCGCTTTGATATTCGCCTATCGAATATCGAGATGCACCTCGATGTGCCCAATAAACAGCAGACTTCTCATCAAGTTGAAGCACACGCGAAAATGCATCGTTTGACGCATGATATTGTTCATCTGAATACAATTTGACGGCATAGTTGTTGAGTGCCCAAGCCGAACAGTTACGACCACAAAAAAAACGGATGATCCAAAACCTTCCATGGGAATAGAAGCTTGGCGTAAGCCGGTTGGCCATAAACATTTGTGAGCGATAAACGCAGTGAACGATTGCAGTCGGGACGACGAGAGGCAGTAGGGCAAACAATAGGATTGCCAGAGCTAAGCCAACAAGGTCAAAGGCTACGAGAACAGCCACGACTGCGGTCGATGCCATCACCCCAAAAATCGAAAATCGTCGCTTTCGGATGATTGATTCCTCCAAACGCCCAAACGTTGAAGTCAGCTCACACCAGCTGACAGGTAACCGTTTGATATGGGAAAGATAAGGGACGAAACAATGTGCAGGTGACTATAGGGTATTCGATTGGCTCGGCACTTGCATCTTCGATAATAGCGAGCAGTCCTGTCCGAGGTACTTTTCAGGACTCCGTTTTGAACGCTTCTAAAATTTGCCGGATTGAGCGAAAGTCAACCGGGAACAATTCATCGCTGAGCAAGAACTTAATTGCTCGGTGGCTATCGAGTTTCGCAAGGATCAGGGGAATCCTATAGTTGACGGTAAAACGGGTGTCACGCGGCCACAAGTTGGCTAGCTGCATCGCAGCGGTAGAGGGTAGCCTGGGACGCAAGTCCCCCAGGTATTGGGTCTGCAGTGCTTTTCGATATCCAAAAGGGACGACAAAAATCCGCATTAACGCCACCGAATGCAACGCCGTTATTGCCAGCGTAAATGCCTCGCACCTGAGCAAGGAAAATTGATTAAAAAATGGGAGGTTAGAAAATGGGGGGAGGCATGAAGGCATCTTTCCTTTGCCCAGCATTTATCGGTCTCGACATCTTTTTGCCCCCCCATTTTTTTGCCGGTCCTTCATCCGGGTGACCGCCGAGCGGCAATCTTTCCGGAACGTCAGGAGTCTAGCCTGCTCCTAAATAGCAACGGCTCACCCAAGTCTAGAAGTGTGTTCGCAACCTCGCAGCGGATCGCTCCTGCCATTGATTCATCGTTGAGCGGACCCGCATGCCAACATCTCCGTGACCAGCCGGTTCCAAACTTCCTTCGCAAACCAAGCAGTCACGAAAACCATGATGAGAAACCGAACAAGGTCGATAAGCGATGTCAGGATGATGCGCTCAAGTGGAACGTCCTTGGCTGAGTCGGATATCGCAAAAGTGAAAACAACCACGACCGCCGAGTAAAGAATCGGATAACGGCGGTCGTAACCGAGTCGCGGCGAACAAACTTTACTTCATAAAACGCGCCGTATGCGACTTCGGTTGATCGCGTGATTTTCTGGCCCTCATGGGTTACGATCGCTGTTCCGCGTGCCAGGTCGGATTTCTGCGTTGAGTTCGTTGTAACCGATTTGCAGAATGTTTGAAGGATTGATTACAGGACGAGTAAGCCCAATCGCGAACATTTTTGATTCCGACGGAAGCTTGGTGCCGCATTCTGCACAATAAGGATGATGGCCGTAACTCGCGTGATTGCATTTTGGACAAATGTATTCAAGGTGTTTTTGCAGCGGTGCACGCGGGGAAAACCAGATGCTGTGATTCGCGTGAATATCGAAATCCTGACGCCACAATAACATGCCGGTCTCCAAGCGAAATCCCGCATTTTCGTCAATCAGTCTGTAGTGCCAGACGTCGCGAGTGGAACGATCGCACGTCCATTCGACACGCAACTGCTGTTTCGGCCATGAGACGGGGCCGCAGATGTTGGTAGTCGAAGGGCAACAAATGGCTAGATTGTCTTTGCGACCAAGTGGATCACCAATGATTAAATCGAATGTGCAATGCGAGACGGAGTAACCCCACCACCGAGCGTCGAGACGCTGACGCGCAAGCAAAGCTTCATTTACGCGTCGCACGGAATCGGATTCGCGCGCATCGATCTCAGCATAGGTGAGACCATTCGGTGCAACTTCGTTCGGATCGTGCATTCAACCTCTTACCAGAATAACGGTGGTGGTCACACGGTGGCATCCCAGAGTCTGGTGGTCACGAAACGACGTTGCCGCCACTCGCGTGGCGGACGACTCGTCAATCGGCCTCGTTCCGCAGACCTTAGAATACTGGTCAAAGAGAGAGCGAGCAACAATCGACCGCGCCGCAGACGTTCCAAAATTCAACCACTCCTGAAAGTTTCCTGCCTTCATTTTCCTGCCAACATCGACCGAGCAAATAGGTAGGAACATGGAGGTAGGAAGATGAGAAGAGAGCGTGATTCTCGAGAACGGCCTTTGTTTATTAGATTGGGGAAAGACCGCAGAGAGGAACTAGCCACGGATCTCACGAATCAACACGAATCCGGAAACCATGTGCCATTCGTAAGAATCGTGGCTGACCTTCAACCAAACAAATCAACGTCGTCTTCTTTTCGTATATCAATCCATCGCGTAAAAACCTCAGCGTCCATCAACTTATCAACGTTGTTCCAGGTCGCCCAAAAATGCACAATGGATAGGCGATTTCCAGACAGTTCGTGATCGAGCGTTCCCATCGTCACTGCTGTTGATGATGGATGCCAATGCGTTGATCGGGAAGGTCCCATTTTCTTCAGGCTTGGTTCATTCGAGGAACGTCGGTCATCACGGGGCACGGAAAGTTTGTCATTGTTCCTCGCGTACTCTGTGCAGGTTTGGGCATTCTATCAGGATGACGTCGACGGAGAAGGAATCACAAAGCGTCGATGGGGCATCCAATATGGCAGGAAAATGTTGGCAGGAAGATATTGAGATTTTTCTGCCAACCTTTTTCCGGCATCTAGCGTCACCACGAGAGCCACCGGAGTCTTTCAATAGGCGAACGGTTGCGCTGTTCGGGCCGCGGCGATCATTCCTCCATCAGGATATACATTCTCGGCGGTTCCGGTCCATAGCTTATTGTCGCTGCATCCAATCCAGCTCGTCAATCAACTGAGGGGCGCTGGGGCGTGCGTTAAGCCAGTGCGAAATCAACGCGATGTGGTCGTGACAGGCGGGGGTATCCAAGTATGGAAGTGCAAGCTGCCTATCGATCGCGGCTAGACATCGGAAGGCAGTTCCACGGCAGGTGACTAGTTCGGACATAGCACCGTATACAACCAAGTTCTCTTCGTATCTTGGTAGTGCAGGTGCTTGCAAATCGATTGACTGACAAAGCGTTAGAAGTTGAAGTAGATGTTGTTTGCCGCGAACACCTTCAGAGCTCAGAAAGATCGCAGCCGCGACTTGGGCGCGTGTCGATTTAGACGCGAGTGCTTGCGCAAAATCCAGGATCTTATCTCACAGTCGGGTAATGGTTGAAATCATGGGGTTGCCGCCAGTGACTTTAGCTTCAAATTTGGCCCGGCCGGCAACGTCGGTGGATTGCGTTGTTCGCCGTTATCGTTCGAATCTTTCCCATTCCTTGTCGACGGCCGGTCGTTCCGCCGCCCAGCCAACCGGAAGATCCGCCAACGACATGATGGACGGATCTCGCTTGGAGATGTTTTTCAGTGAGACTGTAGCGGCATCTTCCTCGGAAACGTCGCCACCATCAAGAAATTGCCAATCACCATCTTCGTCGTGGACCACATACAGAATTGGTTGTGAACCATCCATGATGCGAGTTAAGGTTATTGCAGCCGTGTTTTCGGGATCGCCAAAGGGCCACTGGTCACTCACCGCGGTAGGCTCCGCATTTTTTGGGTCGGTTCAGCAATCGTTGCCGGAGTGTTGCTTGATGGCGGCGGCGACCCATTTCGTCCACAACCAAGGGGCAGTGTCAACGCGATCACGATGGCGTAGCGTCTTAGATTCATTGTCATTGGTGCCACAACAGACAGGAAATTTGAACGACCAGCGGCACGGTTCAGTGGGCCGGGACGTTTGACGTTCCATTTGAGAAACCGTGCAAGCCCGTCGCGGGCGCAACCGCGGGTGACCCGCTGCCGTCAGTCGGTAAATCGTACTGAATCACACCTTCGATCCATTCAACCGCGACCGATCCGTAGTACTTCTTGTAGACGTAAGTCGCCT
>NZ_ANOG01000953.1 GCF_000346295.1 Rhodopirellula maiorica SM1
GCTTCCCAACTACCTACCTCAATCTGTCCTTTCTATTCCCCCAGCAAGGTGTCCGACACCTTTTCTGAGCCGAGCCATTCGAACACGGCTTGCGAGGCTTGGCGTTCGCGGCGGAGTCGTTCGTCGGCGTCGTCGCCGAGGATCATCGAGGCAAAGTTCAGCGATTGCGGGGCGATCGCGATCGGTTCGTATTGCTCGAATGCCTGCATCCGCTCGAATCCGCGTGCGATCCGGGTCGCACCGTCGCTGCCGGTCCACTGCAGCCGGTCGCTCGTTTGGTCCCATTGGCTGTTGGCGTCGTCGGCATAAATGTTCACGGTGTCGTTGCCCCCGCCGCTGGCGTAGGCGTCGACCGATTCGAAGCCCCGAGCACTGACCTGGTAACCTGGCCCGCTGATGATCGATCGGCTCGGCGAAACGCTCATCGTGTCGTCGCCATCGGAATCGTACAGCGTCGCCGTGTCGTTGCCGCCAGCGGTCGCGTAGGCATACACCCGCTCGAATCCATAGGCAGCTTGGAATGACGTTTCATTGCGAAGGCTGGTGAATTGAGGCCGAACCGCAAGCGTGTCATCGCCGACGGAATCATTCAAAAATGCGTGGTCGTCGCCACCCGCAGTGGCATGCACATAGATTCGCGAGACCTGGTTGATTTCAAATTGAAATCCGACGCCCGAAAGCTCCGTTTTGTCGGGACCGGATCGAAGGGTGTCGTCGCCGCTGGAATCGTACAGCGTCGCACGGTCCGATCCGCCACCGCCGTCAAACACGACCGACTCGACACCGCGAAACTCGATTGCAAAGGTGTTGGTCGACAAGCGGCTCGCCTCGCTGCCGGCGGATGGATACATCACCAACCGCTCGGCTTCGTCCGAACCGATAATGTGCAGTGAATCGGCACCTGCACCGACATCAATCACGATCGGGGTGGTCAGCGAATCGGTCGCGTCAAAGCGATAGATGTTCCCGCCGCTGCGAAGTTCGATTCCATCGGTCAGATCGAGTACAAACGATTCGTTGTCACTCGTCCCCGTGAAGTGAGTAATTTCAAATTCGGTTTGTTCCCCTTGCTCGTCTGGATCGTTTTCTGCAGGCCCGTTCGGTTCGATGGGATCGTTCGGCCCGTTCGGTTCGCTGGCGTCGGTGACTGGATCGGATGCAGCGATCTTCACCGCAGCCTGCAAATCGATGACGCTGTACGAGGCCCCGGTTTCGGCGTCGATTCGTGTTACGGTCGATTCTCGCAATCTGGCCAGAATGGCGTCGGGAGTGGGCTCGACGCCTTCATCGATCATCGATTGTCGCACCAGCATTGATGCCGCCGCGATTTGGGGCGTTGCCATGCTGGTCCCGTTCAGCGAGGCAAAGTCATTGACCTGTCCGTCCCAGCCGTAGACGTGATCGGGAACCGAGCTGTGAACCGATTCGCCGCTGGTTGCTAGCAAGCCATCGGCTCGCTGTGAGAACGAACTGAGATCGCCGAGATCGTTCACCGAGCCGACGGCGACCACGGCGTCACTGGCCGCCGGGTACATCAAGCTAGTGTCGGTGACCGAGTTTCCAAAAAAGTTTCCTGCCGCAGCAAACACCAGAATGCCGTCGTCGCGTAGCAGTTGTAATTCGTCTTCGAGCATCGACATCGCGTCGGCAAGGTTATCTGCGTTCAGCGCGGCTCCGACCGACAAGTTGACGGTCGTGATCGGCGACTCAAAGGCGTGTTGATTGTCGTGCACCCATTGAAGCGAGTCTTCGATCCAGCTCAGTTGCCCCATGCCGTCATCATCAAAGACACGCAGCGCGACGATGTCGGCGCCGGGGGCGACCCCTGAGAACGAGTCGGATTCCCCGGCCAACAATCCGGCAACATGCGTTCCGTGAAAACCGGCGGGTCCGTCGTCATAAGGGTTGTCATCGTTTTCGGCGAAATCCCAGCCTCCGACGACGCGGTATCCGGGACCAAATCCGCTCCCCAGCGCGACATGGTCCCACGCGACGCCGCTATCGATCACGGCGACCGTTTGGCCGCTGCCGTTGAGAACCGAATTCCCGGTGCTCGATTGGCTACGGATTTCGGCCGCTTGTTCGATTAGGTTGGGGGTTGCCAGTTCAGCGTCGGTCACCTGCGACGCATCCGCGGGTTCCGGTGGTGACGATAAGTCCGAGTTTACGGCCGCAGTCGGGTCGAGGGGATCGTCCGACAATCCGATGCTGAGCGCCTCGAGCAACAGATCACTGGGCAGACTTGCCGACAACGCCAATCGTTCTTCACACAGCTCGATGACGTCCTGTTCACCGATATCTTGATGGTGATCCGAGATTTTCATGAAGTTTTGCGGCCAAGAATGACGGATGAGGCAAACGAATTTGCGGAAAACAGCTAGTACAGAAACCCTAGGACGCAAACTCGACCACCATCGGTGCAACCGGACTTCTTGGCTCACAGATCGACTTCGCAGGTCGAATTCGCCGACACAATAAGAGAAGTCGTTACATCTGCACTCCGCGAACGCTCGATCTTTTCACGAGGCTGTCGTCCGATGCCACTGCGCAAACTATGGAATTCCATCTGTGGTCGAACCCACGGTGCCACCGAAAATGCCGCCGCTGCGGAATCTGCTGCACCGATGCCGCGTGAAACACGGCAGAGCGGCCAAGCTGTCAGCAATACGTCCAAATCGGCATCTGCCACGGCGTCCAAACACAGCGCGGCCGCAAAACCCGTTGCGTCGTCGGTTGCCGCCCAGCCCGCCGCCGCTAAACCCGCGCGAGGAATCTTGGGTTTCGGCAGCCGCAATGTCGAACCCGCGCTTTGCAAGCTGCTGAAACCGCTAAAAATCGGCTCACTATTGGAAGTCGGTGTCGATGACGGTGCTCGCGCTTTGGCAATTGTCGCAACGGTCCAAGCGTCCAATCCCGAGACCAAATTGCGTTATTGTGCGATCGATGCTTTCGAGATGGGCGAAGGACCTGTGACGCTGATGCAGTTCCATCAACGGGTACGCGGCGAAGGGGTCAGTCCTCAAATCTTTCCCGATTCGATCGACAACGGGCTGATTCGCGTTTGCCACACGATCGGACGCGTGGACGTGGTGGTGATCGGAGCGGCTACCGATAAATGGCAGAATCCAAACACCATCGCGATGCTGCGCCGCGTCTGCCATCCCGAAACGATTGTGTTCTACAGCGAGAACGGGAAATGGGAGCGATTTGCCGATACGACCGCTCCGGCAATTCGCAAAGCAGCCTAGCTAAAAAGTGGGATAGACTTCCAGTCTGTCATCATCCTCAGGCAGGCGAAAGGTACAGCTTGCGCACTGACAGGCTAGGATGCTAATCCGCACTGACAGGTTAGAAGCCTATCCTACGACCTAAACCGAAACTCTTGGTGAGTTTCGCTACGGAAAAACGTTAGTGTCCGGAGCGATTCGAACCGAACTTCGACAACTTAGCGGGCACCAACATGGGGGCAGTTGATTTCGCCATGGTGGGGTGATAAGTTGCCTTGTGGCTGCCTAAAGGTTGTCAGCGGCTCCTTTTGCCCGATCGATACATTTTGACTTTTCATTTGGTACCACCCGAACTATTTT
Organism: Rhodopirellula maiorica SM1; assembly: GCF_000346295.1. Taxonomy (GTDB): domain Bacteria; phylum Planctomycetota; class Planctomycetia; order Pirellulales; family Pirellulaceae; genus Novipirellula; species Novipirellula maiorica. The sequence continues at coordinate 3,588 of NZ_ANOG01000953.1, forward strand.
GAGACTGCGTTTCGGTTCGGCAATTTGATTCCATTCTCCTTGCGATGCCGCTGCGAACTTAGCCTCGACTTGGAAAGGATTTTTGAACTAAGTTCAGAAAACTAATCACGATTTGCGTGTCATTGTGAGCGAATTCGGAATGCATGCGAGTCCATTTATCCGATACTCAAACACTCGAAATTTCGAGTGGCGTGGGACTGCCCTTCGCCAATAGGCAAACGTATGTGTGGAATAGTCGGTTACGTTGGAAGCGAAAACGCAGGTAGCTTCCTCGTCGACGGTTTGCGTCGATTGGAATATCGCGGGTACGACAGTGCAGGTGTCGCCATTTTTGGAGGCACGACCTTCAGTGTGACTCGGTCGGTCGGACGGATCGATGCACTCGCTTCGCAATTAGGGACGGTGCCCCCAGAGGGCACGCTGGGTCTAGGTCACACGCGATGGGCGACGCATGGGCCCGCGACGGTGGAAAATGCGCATCCTCATTTGGGCGGCGATGGCGAAGTCGCATTAGTGCACAATGGCGTGATCGAGAACTTTCAGGTTCTCAAGGACGAGTTGATTGCAAAGGGATACCAATTCGCTTCGGCCACCGACAGCGAAGTGATCGCCCATCTGGTCGCCGAAGGGCTAAAGAATACGCCGGAAACCTCTGGCCAACCCAATATCCGCTATCTGACCGCGGTCCAATGGGCGATTTCGCGACTTCGCGGCACTTACGGTTTGGCCATTGCGTTTCGTGATCGGCCTAACTTTATGATTGCCGCCCGATTTGGCAGCCCGTTGGTGATCGGAGTAGGCAAAGGCGAGTACTTTGTCGCCAGCGACGCGTCGCCATTGGTCGGACGTACGGACCGAATTGTTTATCTAGCGGACCACCAGATCGCCGTGCTGACCCCCGAGGGATTTTCGGTACTGCACCGCGACCAAGGCAAGGTACGCGTCGACATTCGGCCGCTGGAAACCGAGTCGGGCGAAGCCAGTTTGGAAGGCTTCGACCACTACATGTTGAAGGAAATCTATGAGCAACCCGAGGCACTTCGCAACGCGATGCGAGGCCGGCTGGACGACGAGAATGCGACTGCGGTCTTTGGTGGATTGAATCTGACACCGCAACAATTGCGAACCGTCGAGCGAATCATTTTGACCGGGTGCGGAACGAGTTGGCACTCGGCGCTAGTGGGTGAATATCTGATCGAAGACCTCGCCCGTATTCCGGTGAACGTCGAATACGCCAGCGAGTTGCGTTATCGAAATCCGCCGATCGAAAACAACACATTGGTGTTTGGAATTACGCAAAGTGGTGAGACCGCTGATACGTTGGCGGCACTGCGAGAAACGAAGCGAAAAGGGCATCGTGCCTTAGCGGTCTGTAACGTCGTCGGCAGCTCGATCGCTCAGGCCGCCGACGGAGGCGTCTACTTGCACGCCGGTCCCGAGATCGGAGTCGCCAGCACCAAGGCGTTTACTTCGCAATGCTGTGTGTTGGCAATGCTTGCGTTGTACTTTGGTCGATTGCGTCATCTCAGCTTCGAAAGCGGCAAGTCGATCATCGAAGATTTACGTCAGTTGCCCAATGCGGTCCAGCAAGCGTTGACGTGCAACGAGCAAGTGCGTGATGTGGCCAAGAAGTACCAAAACGCATCGACCGTTTTGTATCTAGGTCGTCAATACAATTTCCCCACCGCTTTGGAAGGGGCGCTTAAGTTAAAAGAGATCAGCTACATTCACGCCGAAGGTTATCCGGCGGCGGAAATGAAGCATGGTCCGATCGCATTGGTTGATGAAGAAACCCCGAGTGTGTTCATCATTCCTCGTGGCACCACGTACGACAAAGTGATGTCGAACATGGAAGAGGTCAAAGCTCGTGGCGGTCCCGTGATCGCGTTGGCGAGCGAAGATGACCCTCAAGTCCGAGCGGTCGCCGATGACGTGATTGCGGTGCCCCAAGTCACCGAATTTTTGCAGCCGATCGTGAATGTCGTGCCGTTGCAATTGTTGTCGTATCACATCGCGTTGCTGAGAGGATGCGATGTGGATAAACCACGAAACTTGGCAAAAAGTGTGACGGTAGAGTAACTCCCGATTTTCCTCCTTAGTCAAACACTCTTCTCCTCTTTCTCGATTGAATAAAAGAACGCAACCATGAAAAAAAATCGACTCAGCGACAATTCACGCAAAGCATTGATGATCAACATTGGTGAATCCGCAGGCAAAGAAGTAGCGGATTTGATCGCCCAAATGGCCGCCGAGATTGAAGAGCTTCGGCAGACCAAAGTCAGCGTGACTCGCATTGTGCCCGGCGTTCACGATTCCGTGGCGATGATCGAAGAACCCGTCTAGACATCCCCGCTGATAGACATCTCTGCCGATCGAAATGCGGGATACGCTTCGCGTTTTTCGAGTGTGAATTACGATCGGTGGTTTGCCTCTCGATTGATTTTGTCAGCCGACACAAGCGGCCGTTGATTGGGTTGCAGATCAAAACACAGCTTTGTCCATGGGCTATAAGGCAGCGTGTATCGCCCCACGACCGGTCGCCTACGCGTCACGGATGACGAGATCAATTGTGTCGCTCGCGACAGCTCCGCGTATGCATCTGCTATTCTAGGCTCCGTTTCGCCTCGCCCTCCCCCTCTCCTGCTTCCTTTCTGATCTGTGAATCCGATTCCTTCATGAGCACTTACCTTGTCACCGGTACCGCCGGATTCATCGGTTATCATCTCGCTTTACGACTGTTGAAGCAGGGTGTCGATGTCGTTGGCATCGACATCGTCAATGACTACTACGACGTTCAATTGAAACGCGACCGACTCGCTCAGTTGCTGGATTTTGACAACTTCACTCCCATCGAATCGGACCTTGCGGATACCGACGCGGTGATAAACGTGTTTCGCAAGCATGACTTCAGCCGTGTGGTGCACTTGGCTGCCCAAGCGGGCGTTCGTTACTCGCTCGAAAACCCTCATGCGTACGTGACAAGCAATGTCGTCGCGTTCATGAACGTGCTCGAAGCTTGCCGTCACGCCAAGACACCACACTTGACCTACGCCAGCAGCAGCAGCGTATATGGCGGGTGCACTCAAATGCCATTCTCGGTGCATGACCGAGTCGATCATCCGCTCAGTTTGTATGCGGCGACGAAGAAAGGGAACGAGTTAACCGCGCACACCTACAGTCATCTCTACGATCTGCCGACGACGGGGCTGCGTTTCTTCACCGTCTATGGACCTTGGGGACGACCCGACATGGCGTTGTTTTTGTTCACCAAAGCGATTTTGGAGGGCAAGCCCATCAATGTCTTCAATCACGGCAAGATGCAGCGTGATTTTACCTACATCGACGACATCGTCGAAGGCGTGCATCGAGTGTCCGAACAGATCGCAAAACCCAATCCGAACTGGGACAGCGACAACCCCGATCCGGCTACCAGCAAAGCGCCTTACCGAGTCTTTAATATCGGCAACAACCAACCCGTCCAGCTTGCTCATTTTATCGAAGTGATCGAGGACGCGATTGGCACCAAGGCGGTCAAGAACATGATGCCGATGCAGCCAGGAGACGTCCCGGCCACCTATGCCGACGTCGAAGCGTTAGAAGAAGCGGTTGGATTTCGCCCCAAAACGTCGATCGAAACGGGCGTCAAAGCATTCGTCGATTGGTACCGCGGCTACTACCAAGTCTAAACGGGGCCAACTTTTCTCGGACTTCTCTTCCGATTGGGTTTAGGATTTGTAACGGTTATGTCGATCCTAGTGATTAGATGCATTGCCCTGCTCGGTGATTTTTGGTTCTAAAGGGGCAGTGCGTCACAAAGAAGCTGTTAAAGCCGCGGTACTAGCAAATCGCAAACGCTTCAACGCCCCCTCGAAACAAGAAGTTCTCGACCCATGCAACGCCCCGATCCACAATACGTGACTCCACCGTTTCCAGCATTTCCAAGTGTTTCACGGTACGTTCCGCTTGGTTCGATCGCCGACGCCATGACTCGCGTCTGCCGTAGTGTGGATGCACGCGAGGGTGTCTCGCTGGTCGTCGGACCTCCCGGCACCGGCAAGTCGTTGCTTTGTTCGCTGCTGGTCGATCGCTATCGTCAAACTCACGACGTCGTGATCCTGGGCGAAACCCCGATCGATACGCGATCGGCTTACTTGCGTCACCTGCTGCATCATCTTGGCGCCGATTACCGCGGTATCGCCGATGCCGATCTGCAATTGGCCTTGGTCGACCGTGTCTGTGACAACGATCCGCCTAACGATGGGCTGTTGATCATCGTCGATGAAGCCCAGGCGCTCAGCGCCGAAGTGCTCGAGGCGATCCGCATGTCAACGAACATCCAAAGCGGCGGACAACCTCGCGTGTTTGCCGTCGTTGTGGGTGGCGTCCGGCTTGATGACACGCTTGCCGCGCCGTCGATGGAACCGTTCTCGCAGCGGATCGCCGCCCGTTGCTACTTGCACCCCATGAACGCGGACGAAACCCGTCACTACATCTCTGAAACGATCCAGTGCTGTGGTGCCGATCCTGCGTCGACGATTACCGACGAAGCTCTCGCCGCAGTGCACCATGCATGCTGTGGCGTACCACGTTTGGTCAACCAGATCATGACCGAAGCGATTGATATTGCTGAAGCCGCCGACGAGTCGTTGATCACCGAAAACACCATCGATCGTGCCTGGGCTCAACTGCAACAACTGCCAAGCCCGATGATCGAGTCGCCGGCGGTTAAACAGGAAGGAGCGCCGGTCGAATTTGGCGAGCTCGACGAACTGGATTCCAACCCACTAGCGAACATCGCTGCCCGAGGCGACGTCGACGAAGCCGATGCGTCGATTGCAGAAGAATGTGAAACCGATAGCGACGTTTCCTGTGAAGACACGGATGAGGTTTCCACGGATTCCGATGCATCGGGTGACCTGCAAGACTTGGTCGCTTCGACAATGCGAGAAAACATGCTCAGTGCTGAGTTGTTTGCCGACGGCGTTGGCGAGAACAAGGTCAAGGGCGAGACTCAGTATCATTCGCTCGTGTCGTTCCCGGTTTCGAAAGTCAATAGCCTTGCCGAACGCCGCGTCACGGTCAAAGACCCCAGCGTGATCTTTGGCGAGTTTGATGACGAAGAAGAGGTGAGTCTGAAAGGTACTGCGAACACGGTCGCTCCGATCGCGGACCAACCTCCGGCTACTCAGCCGGTTGCATCACAGCCTGTCGCATCGCAATCCATCGAAGTGGAATGCGAACAAGATGAAACGATTGAAATTGATGCCGCAGCAACACATTCGGGCGATGCGTATTGCTCGGACAATCGTTGTGATGACCTCGAATCGATGCTGCATCAAGAGATCATTGGAATCGCCGACATGGCATCCAGCGCCAACTACTTGGCACTTCACGAAGCATCGGATCCGCAGTGGACCGAATCGCAACACGATGAAGTGGCGGATCTGGAATTGATCGCGGACGAAGTCGAAGAATCGCCTGCCACATTGCAATTGAATCGTGACGACGACGCGGGCAGCGACGATTCATGTGAACCCGAAAACTATATTCGCACGGATCTCTCGGAAGGCTCGTTGCGATTGACCGTTCGTGATGACAGCGATTTGTTGGTCATCGAAGAGGATGTCGATCTATCGCGCTCACCAAAATCCACCTATTTGGATCGCAACGAAAGCGAAGTTTCGGTCGACTTTCACAGCATGCTACAGCGGATGCGAACTGGCAGCGATGCCTAATCCGACGCGTTCGTTTTGCAGTTGTGTTGTTCTGCGTCGTCCAGGCCCAAGGCCCAGCCATTTCTCTGGCTCGGACCCCACGGGCCGGGTAATCGATGCCTGTCTCTTGTTTCGTCGATCTTGCCACATCATGATGTCGCTCTCTCAAATTGCTCAGTGGATGATTCGGATTCGTCAGCAAGAAGAGCGGACGCCGGCATTGGTGCTGCCAGAGCGTTTTGGCTTGCGATCGTCGTTTTATGATTCGCTTGGCAACGCGTTTGTGGACGCGGGAATTCACCAAGTGCGATTCGACGTTCTGCGTCCGATTGGCGGGCTTTGGCAAGCGACGACCAATCGCCTGTTTGCGTATCAGGCACGCCAAATCAATCGTGTTCTCGCCCGCGGCAATGCAAATGGGCGTCACATCCACTTGGCATGGACCGCCGCGATCGCTCGCCCCACGCAGAACGGTTCGCACCTGTTGTCAACGTTCGTGGTGGGAATCGCCACCACCTCGGACACGTTGCCATCCTGGATCGTTCCGATCGGAATTTCAGAATCGATGGCGTAGCAGGGTCGCAAATTGACCCAGCAACGCTACAATCTGTGTTGGAAATTTCACGGGTGACCGGTCCCAAAACTCTGATTCGAGGGACGTTTGTCTGCCTGGTTCGTCCCTCACTGCCCCCTTTGTAATCACCGTTGTCCGAAGCCGCTAACCCTTCATCGAATCCTGCTGCGGATCGTCGCTGCCGCGTGATGGTCGGTGTGTGTACGTACAACGAAGCCGCAAATATAGCGGCGATGATCGAGCGATTGCGTGCGTCGTTGCCCGAAGCGGATTTGTTGATCGTCGACGACAACTCGCCGGATGGTACCGCGGCGATCGCGTCCGACTTGGCTGGTGTGGATCCACAGGTCCGCGTCACGGTTCGCGAACATGAACGGGGCCTTGGCAGTGCGATTCGTTGTGCGATGTCGGATGCCATTGAGCATTCGTATGACTACTTTTTGAATCTCGACGGGGATCTCAGCCATGACCCCGCCCAATTGCCGGCGTTGCTGGATCGCGCGATCGAAAACGCAAAAATCGATGTCGTCGTCGGTTCGCGTTATGTTGTCGGCGGCGAGATCGTCGGATGGCCGTTACGTCGGCGGATCATGAGCCGCATGGTCAATGCGTTTGCCACGCTCTGTTTGCGTCTGCCGGTCAAAGATTGCAGCGGTTCGATGCGATGCTACCGAGTCGATTCGCTGCGTCAATTGAATCTTGGTGATTGGAATTGCCGAGGTTACGCACTGCTCGAAGAGTTGCTTGTGTTGTTGGATCGTCGTGGTGCCATGATGGCCGAAGTTCCGATCACCTTTACCGAGCGGCAACAAGGCCAAAGCAAGTTGACGTTTCGCGAGGCCGCCCGTTCGGCGTTCCAGATCTTTCGCTTAGCGTTCAAGTGATCCCGTTTCGCCTTGAATGATCGCTTCGAATGCCGCGATCGTATTGGCGTCTCCTAGCCGAGTCAGATTTTCTCGCAGGATGACATCTTCGGCGGTACGAATGAAACGTTCGTACTTCACCAATTTCTCGCGATCGCTCAAGCTGTTTTGATTCGCATCGGCAAGCTCGCGATACTTGGCGTAATCGGGATGCGACTGGATCGCATGGATAAAGTCATCGCTACGATGGGTCATCAACTCGATCCCGATCGGGTTCAGTGGGTTAGCCAATGCTGGCCATTTGCCACGCAAGTCATTTGCGATTTTGCGTCGCAGCGATGCACTGCTGTCGGTGCTTGTCGGCCGTGATCGTCCACGTCCGCGGGGACGACGTTCGTTCTTCTTGCGTTCCGCAGCCTCGAAGCGATGTTCACCCTCGAGTTCCAGTTGCGCCGACAATCCCTCCAGCACGGCACGGTCCGCAGGGGTGGCAAACTTCAGCAGTTCGCTGTACTCCAGGTCACGCGGAAGCAAATCGGGATGTTGGTCGTCTTGAAAACCACTCTCTTCGCCCAGGAATTCTCCGGAGGTTTTGATCGGCAAATCGATCGTGTCACTTTTCAGGATGGTGTAAGCGTGGGCTTCTTCGAACGATATCACACCATCGTTGTCGTAGTCGGGCGGTTCGACAGGTTGGTTCAGTCGCGTTCGTCCCGCGATTGCTTCCCAGAAATAGGTGCTGTATTCGACGTACGAAGCTTCGTCGATATCGGGCGTGCATCCGGCGGCCGGCCGGTCATGGACGGTGGCAAAGAAGCCGCTTCGTTTCTGCGACGAACGCCCTTTGTCAGGATCCCCTTCGTTGTACACCAGTCGGGCAAAACCGCCTGCATGGCATTGCACCATGATCGTCACCACGCTGACTCCCTCGGGCAATTGGTCCAGCATTTTGGACAGCTCGCTGACGGTGATTTTGCTGTGGTTCCACAACGAGATCGAAGTGTTGTAGGGTTGATTGCGAGTCTGGCTTTCGCTGCCGTGGGCGGTGACGTACAGCAGCAATCGGTCACCTTTTGCCATCGTCGAACCGACATCATCAAACCATGCCTGGATATTTTTCGGTGACGTGGAACCGCGGACATTGTCGATTTGATGGTTGCGATAGGACAGTCCGAGATCGCGTTGACTTCCGAAAAACTCGGCCATCAATTGATTCGCCCTGGGGATCGATGTGCGATCGATCACTTGCAGGTCATCGTCAGGATGGTCACCATCGGAAAAGTAGATGTCGTTCTCGTTTTCATCGAGTCCATGATTCTTCAGTAGTCGCTGAAAGAACAGTACATTGCGTTCGAGCGACGCTTGGTTACCCGAAGGCGAGTAACCGCCGCCAATGGTTAAGAAATAATCGACTGCGGACGCCGTTGTTGCAGACGATGAAGCAGCGAGAAGCAGAGCAGCCAAACCGGCACGACGCAGACGTTTCATGCAATGAATTCCAAGTGGGGACACGATACCGATCGATGATTATTTTCTTTGTAGCGAAAGTCGCGAAGACTTTCGTCCACCCTTGCCCCGCCGAACCTCGTGACGGCTTGTTGATTTAGTGAGCCGCGACGCGTTAGCGGCCGGGTCCGGCGCATTACTCGAGGTCTCACGGCCAACGGCGTCTCACGGCCAACGGCTCACCAATGCAATCTACATTTCGATTAAACCGACAAGCTGTTGACGAGTTCCGCCACGAAAAAACATTTATGAATCGACAGTCTGCGAGCCAATTCCAGATTAGATCGCTCCGGATTTAAGGTTTGGCCAAATCAATCGCCACCAATTCTTTGTCATTTCGCACGTAGGCTGTTTGGTTGGCATAGGCGGGATGGCTCCATACGACCTTGCGTCCAAACGCGGTTTGTGTGGGCTCGACCACCTTCATTTGTCCTCGCGAGTGATACCCGTCGGCGTCCATGTCCGCGATCGAAAAATGGCCGTCTTCGCCAAACAAAAAGTAGTGGCCGCTAGCCGTATGCCGTGTAACGAATACGGTTCCGGCAGGCAGTTTTCGTTTTTGCTCGGGGCGAACCGGTTCATAGGTTTGCCAAACTCGCTCGCCGTCTGCAACCTTTGCAGCAACTAGGGCGCCTAACGATTCATCCGTTCCGAACATCAATCCATCGTGAATCACGGGAGTCATCGTGGAAACGCTCAGCGACATTTTTGGCGCACCGGCCCAAACTTCCGTCACCGCAGGCTTGTCGGCATCAAGTTTCAACATCAGCGATTTGTCTTTGATGCCGCTGGCAAACAAGTACTCGCCGCTGTGCTGAGGTTGGCTGATCGACATGCCGTAATCGGGAATCAACGGGACGGTCCAATAAGTTTCGCCCGTTTTCGGATTCAGTGATGCTATCGCATGCGGATGCCAAGCAATCAGCTGAGTCGTTCCGCCCGCTTGGATGATCGAAGGCGGGCAATAGCCAGCATCCGTGCTCGACAGAGACTTCCATTTCACTTTGCCCGTGTTGCGGTCAAACGCGACGACGGCTTGATCAGTGCCACCAACCATCGTCACGACCATGTCGTCGGTGACAAGCGGATGCGCAGCGAATCCCCAGGTGGGAACAGGGGCATTAAATTGTTCAGGCAAATTGATGTGCCATTTGACGTTTCCGCTTTCTGCATCCAGCACCGCCAGGTCACCCTGCGCCCCTAGGATGGCGACCACTCCGTCGACGACCGTCGGTGTCGCTCGCGGGCCGGCGGGATAGCTGATTCGGTAGCTACATGGATACTCATATTTCCAAATTTGATCGCCGTTGGTGGCGTCAAGACAGCGTAGACGCTCGATCCCTTCAAGTTTCGGCTTCGTTCCGGGATCCTCAACTAGCGTCCCCTTGGTGCGTTGGTAATCCATCACATAGATGCGATCGCCGACGACAGCGGGGCCGGCATAGCCACCGTCGACGGGGACACGCCATTTGATCGGCAGTCCGTCAGTGGGAATCGATTCGACGAGTCCGGTCTCGTTGTAATTGCCATCACGCGTCGGCCCCATCCACTGTGGCCAATCGTCCGCGGTCGCCACGTTCGTGCTTAGACCAATCGCGGTAAGCATCAACAGGGATCGAATCGTTTTCGAGGCGGTGTCGAGCATCATTGCATCGGGTCCAATGGGGGAAGTGCAAAGCGGAGGCGTGAAGATCAATCGCGAGAGGAAAGCGACTCGGTCGAACGTCAGCGACATTCTAAGCGAAAACAGCAACGATGGCGGCAAAACAGGCC
>NZ_ANOG01000954.1 GCF_000346295.1 Rhodopirellula maiorica SM1
CGTATTCATCAAAAGCCGGTTTCTCATCCGTCCCGGGGCAGTCGGACGCCCCGATTCGACAGTTTCGAGATATTCTTTTAACAAACGCTCGGCGATTGGTTTGAGCTCCACTTTGTTGATCAAATTCGTGTCTTCGTGCGGATCGTCAATCAAATTAAATAGCGACTTGGGCTCAAAGCTCGAACGTTTATGATTGCTTTGAATGATCAGCTTCCAGGGCATCTTGCGGATCATCACCTCGTTTTTTGATCCCGCCTGTTGGATGAACACTTTGCGCTGATGAAAATTTCCTTTGCCGGTTAGCAACGGCAGCAGATTGTTGCTGTCCATTGCCTGTCCCTCAGGAATCTCGGTTCCTACCAACGCAGCAAGCGTTGCAACGAGATCCTGATTGACCGCCAGTTCGTCCGTGATGCCGGGATTGATGTGTCCTGGCCAAACCGCAAAGAACGGCACGCGATGGCCACCTTCTAGCGGAGAATTCTTATTCCCGTTCCATCCGCCGTTTGAGTAGTGGCCATGCTTTCCCGCCGCACCATCGCTGAGCCCACCATTGTCCGAGGTCACCACGATCAGCGTGTTGTCCCACTTGCCCGCAGTTTTCACGGCATCAACGATTCGCTGCACTTGCATATCCAGATCCAGGATCATGTCCAAATGACGCGTTGGCGTTTTGTCTTTGATCGGTTTCCCGTCGAATTTGTCGGGCGGACAGTGAGGCAGATGTACCATCGGCGAGCAATAGTACAGAAAGAAGGGATCGTCGTCCGCAGCGGAATTTGTGATGAAGTCGGCCGCTTTCGCAGACAGCAGTTTGCCGATCTCACGAGTATCCCAGTTCGAATCACCGAGCCCTGGCCCTTTGTCGCTGATGCTCTTTGGGTCGATCGCGTTCTCTCTATTTAAGAATACGATTTTTGAATCATCCTCTAGCGGACTCCAAACCTGGTTTTCATACAGCAGGTAATTCGGCCCTTGGATTCCGCACGGCGTCGTGAAGTCATAGTCGAATCCGCAGTCCTTTGGGCCGCCAGAGATCATCCGCGTCATGTCGACTTTGCCCGTCAAATCACCGTCCTTCTTGCCGCGATAGATCTCCTGGCTTCCAGGAACATAAAAGTCGCCACCAAGGTGCCATTTGCCGACGAATCCGGTTTGATACCCGGCATCGCGGACGACGGAACCCAGCGTCGCGTGCCCCTCGTTGAACGCGGACGGCCCAAACGTGCTCCAGACACCCCAGGGTGCGTAAGACCGATAGTTGTTGTTACCGCTCATCACCGCGTATCGCGTCGGAGCGCACAATGCAGTCGCCGAGTGACCATCCGTGAACCAAAGCGATTGTGCCGCAAGTGCATCCAGAACCGGAGTTTCAACCAATGGTTCTTGTTTTTGAATCGTGCGTACGTGATAGCTGACATCGCCGAGCCCCAGATCGTCCGCCATGATGACGACGATGTTGGGCCGTTCAGCAGCATTACATCGTGTAACGATTACCCCCAAGCAAACGCAGCAAAAGATGATGGATCGAATCATAACTGCACTCACAATGACATCTTGTGTTTCAAAGTTCGAAGTCGGAGGGTGATTACGTCTAGTGCCGCTCAACATGCACAAAGTACGCGCCGCGATCGACACCTGCTTTGTTGGATAGCCAAGTCTGTAATGTCGCAGGACCTTTCGGGAGGTCCAACGTGAACGTAACGGACGTCTCATTGCCATCAAGGTTCTTTTGAAGTTCCTGGTTTCCGATCTTCAGAGTCGCTTTCGTTGCACGCATTGCAGCGGGCGCGTCGTCGGGAAACCTCGACAGCCGGATTGAATAGCGGCCAGCTTGCACCACATTGACAGCCCAAAAACCATTAATGGCCAGTTCGTCATCGCCGAGTTGTGGTTGTTTCCAAATCACCCTTCCCTTGGTGGGATGCCAATCGCGAACCGTGAATCGGGTGGGATTCTCTTCCGCTGCGCCAAGCTGAAACCGTGTGTAAGGAACTTCGTTCGGAAACACATCGTTAAAATGAACTTCGTAACGCGACCTCAGTGTTTGGACGATCTCGTTGTGCTGCGCCGCCACGTTGTGTTGCTGTCCTGGATCGTCAATCACGTTAAAGAGCTCGCCATCGACCAAACGCCACTTTTCTGTGAGCACTGCATAGTGCGGGAATCGGTTTCGAGATTCGGACGGCTGCCTGAGCACAGGACGATCTTCTTGTCGATCGATGAACAGTGTGCGATCAGACCAATCGTCAGCATCTCCGTCCATGAGCGGATCGAGACTTTGCCCGTCAAAGTGGATACCGCTAGGAGCGTTCAGATCACACCACTCGATCAAGGTTGGAAGCCAGTCTCGACACGAGGTGAGTTGTGCGATCTGCCGTCCAGCGGGCAGTCGAGCAGGCCAACGTACAAAGCAAGCGACTCGATGCCCGCCCTCGTAAACTGAGCCTTTCTTCGCCCGCATGCCCGCGTTAAAGCCGGCGTCGGAACCATGGCCGCCAGCCCCTGCTGCGGTACCGTTGTCGCTCATAAAAATGACAATCGTGTTCTCAGCCAGCTTTCGTTCGTCGAGCCACCCCAGCAATCGACCTAGGTTCTGATCGAAGTTGATGATCTGTCCAAAGAACTTCGATCGCACCTCGGAATGTCCGCCGGCGACAAACGGGGCCGAATATTCATCGGCAACCGTGTGCGGACTGTGCATCGCATTCAAAGGCAAATAGACAAAGAACGGCTTGTCGGAGATCTGGCCAATGAATCGCTGACACTCCCTAAAAAACACGTCGGTACAGTAGCCTTCGATTCTCTCGGGCACTCCGTTTCGATAGTAAGTGTCATCGAAATAGTCGTTGCCGATTGGATTGCCGATCTCATCAATGCCGCCAGCGAGATGACGCACAACATGCTGAAACCCTCGGTATCGTGGAGCATACGGCCAAGGGTCCCCAAGATGCCACTTGCCAAACATTGCGGTACGGTAGCCGGAATCGGAAAACACCTGAGCCATCGTAACTTCGTCTGGCCCGAGCAGCTGTCGCCCCTCGGTGACCGTCCAGGCTCCGACGCGCGACGAATAACGTCCTGTCATCAGCGCCGCACGGGTGGGCGTACAAACGGGGTCAACGTGATAATCCTGCAGCCGCACACTCTCGGCAGCCAATCGGTCTAGGTTTGGCGTTCGCAGCCACGGATTCCCATGGCATGACATGTCGCCATACCCCTGGTCATCGGTGAGAATCAGGATCACGTTAGGACGTGTGTCCGCACTGGCAATAGGACGTGTGTCCGCATTGGCAGAACGGTTGATCAGTAACAGCAAAGTCAAAACGACGAACGTCAACGACAAGAGAGCCTTCATTGATTCCCCCTTCGATGATCATCGCGTGCCTGCTGCAGCGCCGGAACGTTCAAGAGACCATCGTTGGCACCTTCAGCAAAATTGCTTTGATGAACCGGAAGATTCGTCCCCGTCTTTGTCCAGGCAATTTCGATGCGACCGTCTCCCAGGACAATATTTTGCAGCTTTGCCCGAAGCGCATCGAGCACCGTGCGGTAACGCGGATCAAAAGCAACGTTATTGATTTCGTCGGGGTCATTGCGCAAGTCAAATAACGTCGGTTCGATGTCCTTCAGGTCAGCCGTGAGCGCCCATTTAATGTCTTTGCCTGCCGTGGTCGCAGTCATGGTGTGACCGGCGCGCGGGCGGATCTTCATTGCAAATTTATAGTCTTGCGTTCGGATGACGGCTCGTGGGCCGATCACCCAAGTCGGCTCCGCGATGATGTAGTCGCGTGGTGGCAGAGCACCAGCGGCAATCTTTGCGAGATCACGTCCATCGAGATAATCATAATCGGAATCATCGATGTCTATTCCGGCGGCGGCCAGTAACGTTGGGGCCATATCAACAAACTCAGTAAACTCATCGATGACCTTACCCGCCGGAAATTTCGCTTTGTCCGATGACACTACGATGATGGGATTATGTAGGTCGGTGTCATAGTGTGAGAACTTGCTGACCATACCGTGATGATTCAACCGCCAACCATGGTCGCCACAGACATATAGAATTAACCAAGGGCGGTCCTGATTCTCCGAAAACTCGATGAAGCCATCCGCCGCCTCGCCGACCAGCGAATCGCCGTAAGCACAAAACGCATAGTAATCCGCGATCATTTGATGTTTCTCAGCTTCGGTAAAATGATCGCTCTGCGAGTTGTTGTAAAGCTTCTTCAGTTGTGGCGGGAACGCGGCAAATTCTTCTTTGCTGAATTCGGGGATCTGGTACTTCCGATTTTGAAACCTCTCGCGAAATTCCGCCGGTGGCAGGACCGGCGTATGAGGAAACTCAAATCCGATATAGGCAAACAACGGTTTGTCGGTGGCAGGTCCGATTTGCGGTCGGTCGAGCATGTCGGTGTATGATTCGCCTGCGTGAGCGAGGTGATCCAACAGTGCCCTGGTAAAACTTCCGTCACGAGTATTCTCACCCGTTTGTGGGTTCACACCAGCAAGGATACTGCCGCTTTGCTTGTCTTCGTCGTCCGGCATGTAGTGACGCAACAGCCCGAGCCGCTTCTGAATCTCCGCACGATCATTTGACGCCGAGTCAGCAAACTCAGGCCAGATCAACTGATCGCCATCGGCGAAGTAAAACGTTTCGTTCTTTGGTCCCGGCTTGCCTTTGACCCATTTTGATTCTTTGTTCCAATCAACCATTCCCTGGGCGGCAAATTCTTTTCGATAACCGAGGTTGGTTTGATAGAGCGGCGGATCAGTGCCGCCTTTTTGATTAGCAAAATGCTGAGCACGGATGCCGAGTTTACCGACGGCCAACGTTTGGTAGCCCGCCTTGTCACGCAGAATCTCCGGCACCATCGGACGCCAATGCGATTGTCCGATTGGGTTGTAGTACTCGAACCCATACACGCCAGTGTGGTGCGAGTAGCGTCCCGTGTGCATCAACGTCCGCGACGGGGCGCAACCCGGATTCTGGTTGAACGTGTTGATGAACGTCGTGCCCATCCGTGCCAACCGATCGACGTTGGGCGATAAGACGTGCCCAAGACGGCTATCCGATTCCCCATGCCGGATTCGGTTGAAAGCCGCGATTGAATCGACACGCTGATCGTCCGTGACAATCCACAGGATGTTGGGTTCTTGCCCGCGAAGTGGCGTCGAGCTGACGCCGCACGCCAATGCGGCTCCGGTGACGACGGCTAACAGTATGACGGAAAACTTCATCGACGGTCGACCTTTCCTGTGTTGATTGATTGTTCGGTTGCCGGTTTGGTCGGTTGCCGGTTTGGCATAAACAGCAGCGTCACCTGCCGGCGCGTCGACTACATTTGCCAGCCGCTGCGTTTAGCCAATTCCCCGCCACCGCGGGAGCGGGCGTGCGAACACAGCGTTCACTCTTCAG
>NZ_ANOG01000955.1 GCF_000346295.1 Rhodopirellula maiorica SM1
ATAAAATCGCGACCAACGCTCGGCCCAATATTGATGGAAACGCGGATCGACAAGCAGTGATTCAAGGTGAGCGTGTTCGCGCCGCGATTCCGGCATCGCCTCGAGTCGCCGAATCTCTTCGAGCGACAGCCCGCTGCCGACCAATGCCAACGACATCCGTCGACAGATGGTTAGCCAGTCGGCATCTTCGGCTCGTCTGATCCCCGCATCGTCCCAATCGCGAACAAGACTGGACTCGATTGCCGCCATCGAATCACGCAAGCCATCGTCCCGCTTGGTTGCGGATTCAAAACGCGATGCCGGATCCAAGGTTTGAGGATTCGCTGCGGTGATCTCAGCCAGCGGCAGACCTGAATCGCTCGCGGCGTTCTTTTTATCTTCGGCCTCGTTCTTTTTGTCTTCGGCCTCGTTGCCGCTAAAATTAGTTTTTGCGACGGGATCAAGATGCGTCTTTGTTGATCGATCCGAAAATCCCGCTGCCAAATAACCGAACGCGATCAGGACCAGCAACCCAAACCAACCGTAGCGGACGATCGTCATCAAAGCCCATTTCATTGGTTTTCGCATCCGATGTTGACAGAAAAAGAGAGGCACTGCGCAGACGTTATTCGCCGAGTGAATGCCAATCTTGCCAACTATCTATCATAAGTCGGGAATTTTGAGACGGGGCTGTTTTTGATCGGCGACATCGCCGATTCCAAGTTCTATACATTGATGTATTTGAATCAAACGCATTCTCGGCCTCGCTGCATTCCCACGCGGTGCCGCCGCCCTACGAAAAAGCTCGCTTGCTATGGATATTACCCCGTCACCGCCACGCTCTTTGCCTCCGAGCGAAGCTAGCGATCCATTTTTTGAGCCCTACGACCGCGACCAAATTGCCTATGGTGACCAGCCCTCGGCGGCACTTGCGGCCTACCTCCAACAGGTTCCCCGTAGCGGCAAAGCACTCGATTTAGGCGCCGGTGCCGGCCGTGACACGGTCGCATTGGCCAAAGCTGGCTACGACGTCCTGGCGGTAGACCTAAGTCATCGCGGGTTACAGCGAATCGAGCAACGCGCCAAAGCGGCAAAGACCGCAGGAAAAGTGCAAACATTGGCAGTCGATGTCCGCGAAGTGCTGATGCCAGAAAATACGTATGATGCAATCGTCGCCACCACCGTGTTAGACCATATTCCGCTCCGCGATGCTGTGATGCTGTGGGACCGAATGGCCAAGTCACTGACCGAGACAGGGATTTTGTATGTCCAGGTGCACACCACCGAAGACCCGGGCAGCGATCAATCGCCGGGCCGCGAAAGCGATGCTCCGGTAAGCGAAACGGCCGGCGCGGTGATCAACTATTTCCCTCCCAATCAATTAGCTTTATGGGCAGCGAATCCGAAAAGCCGACTGCGGATCCTGCGTTACGAAGAATGTCTCGAGTGGGATTACACGCACGGGCCAGAGCATCTTCATGGCAAAGCCATTTTGTTAGCGACCCGCGCTGGGGCTCACCCGCCCTGGTATGGCCACCCCGCCATGTTTCCTCGGCGATAGCCAGCAAGCACCTTGGTGATAGGCATCCCGCATCGCGCGGTAGAATTTTTATCATCAAAAATTGGCTAAAAGGGCTGCCGATCGCGATACGAAATGCCGAACAAGGACATTCAAGCCCGTTTTTCCCCAGTGGTTTTGTTGGTTTTCGCGGGGCGATGTTAAGTTTCGCGGGGGCGATTTGGGGGTGAACCGAGCCCAAGAATGCGTGTCCAAAGGGCAGCAGAATTGTGGTTGGCGATCGATTGGATTGCTCAAATCCAAAAAAATCGTCAGAATCCTTGTGTTTCAACGCCGGTGGGGCGGTTTCCGTCTTGCCCCATATCGCTGGATCGCTACACTCTGCCCTTCTGAAAGTGAAAAGGTTGACTCGAAGACCGAGCGACAGAAATTGGAAATTCCGATTTTCTGACGTATTCAAACCGTTTGCTGCCGTTAACAAACGCACGAA
>NZ_ANOG01000956.1 GCF_000346295.1 Rhodopirellula maiorica SM1
CCGCGAGCTTCGCAATAGCCATATCTGGCCTTCGTTTGGATATCGCGATTTTGTCTCCGATCGGGACAAAGGAGGTGCGTTCATAAACCTGGAAACCAATCGCTATTTTCCTAAGCAAATAAAACAATACTGGTATTGCAAAGCATGCGAGCAGGTTTTCTCTGTAAGTGAAAAGTACGCCAAAGAATTGCTGGCTTCCATTGATGAGGAAAATCCAATGCCCACCCAGTATGGCGCAGAGCTTCACGCTTTCTGCACTTCAATTTCACTTCGCACTCTTGAGTATTGTGGAAAGCTGGAATCGTTGCCCAAGCGAAGTCAAATCAAGTCCGCTCACAAATGTTGGAGAGACTATTTGCTTGGAAAACGCTCGGACGTGATGCCATTTTCAATGCATTGTTTCCTCCTGTTCGACAAGAGTCTTTCGATGCACAAAGCAATGGGTGGACACGTCTTCCACGATGATGATCTAATTCTCTCTCAGGTTGGTCCGCTTTTCATTGTCGCCTTGCTCGACCGGCGACAACTATCAGTTTGTGATCTAGACATCTGGTCGCAGAGTGCGGTTGCGACCGGTGGATCGACATTGACACCTTGGAAGGAATGGCGGCCGAATGAGAATATCACTAGGTCGCTATTTGAGGTCCTTGTCAGGCATCAAAAAGAAGTTGTAGAGCGAATTACCTCCAAGAAATGGGCCATTGATGCGTAGGCCTGTATTTGGCATCGAATGCTTCTATTGAAATGTCGAGCTAGGCGATGAAGCCTTCGGATAGATTACCGCGTTCGCGCTGGGCGTAGCACGAACGCCCAATTCCATCTGGACGCGCATTGCTCGGTGGTGTGAGTGTTGACAGATCTGGCATGTCGTCTGGGTAGCTCATCAGCGAAGCGAAGAGCTCAGGATCATTCTTTTGACAGATGTCGATGATCCGCATCCAAGTAAGCCGCCATCGAACAAGGTTCGCCGAATTGAATCCCATCACTGCGATGGTTCGGCGTGCATCGTCGGTCAAACCTGAAAGCCGTCCATCGAGATGGACTCGGACAGCAGACTCTAAGAGAGCCTGAGTTGGATCTGGCACCTGCCGTTTTCCTTTGCGGAGATTACAGGCATGACAGGAATAGACGAGATTGTCATACTCCAAACTCGCCTCTGGCGAGCTAGCCACTGGCTCGAAATGGTCGAGGTCAAATTCGCCCAGTCGCTTTCCCCACTGCTCGCGAACCAGACAGTACACACAGCGAAACGAAAACTCGTCTCTCAACCATGCCCGGAACGATTGGACGTCCGAGTAACCACTCGGTCCATGACGACGAACTAGCGGTCCGCCTGGGTATGTGAACGCAAGAGGCGGCACACTACGCATCCGGTTGAGAGAGTAGCCGCTTGTGTAGCTTGAGAGCCTCTTCCATCGGCGGCGATGCTATTTCATCGAAGTGCTGCTCTGCCATTCTTTGCAGCCCGGCAAGCTCGGCACGCTCAGGCACACTGATGGTGCCAGCAATTTCACGATCAATCAATTCGCAGCGACGATCATCTCTCTCCTGCGTCCACTGAGAACCGTCTCCGTTTGCACCCACTTCCTCTGAAACAAACCGCGTTACCGCAAGTTGGATCAAATGCACAACGTCTTGCCCGGTCTCGCTGGCACGAGCGGAAAGACAATGCTGAATATCGGCGGGAAGATCGATTTCGTACTTCATGCACTCATTGTATCACGAGAGACGGTCAAAAGGCCAGCGATTACTAGGGTATCCACGCACGCTGGAAGCGTGACCGGGGCATTTTCGCCACAAAGAAAGGGATTTTACCGTTTTGAACATTCGCAACTCAATAGTCCGATGGAAGTAGGCCCGTGATGGCTCCCCCATCGCCATCCTCGATAAACCAAAGATTCTCGTCCTTGGTGTCATCCTCGAAGACTTGCAAGTAGTCGATGCCGTCCTTCAGGGCAGCCAGTTCTCGCAGCACCAAATAGCAGGCCAGAACAGTTTGATGCGAGTACATCTCGATTGCGGCAGGCGTCGATAGCAGCGGTTTTTCTTCACTGGCAACGAATCGACAACAAGAGTCCGGATGGTCGTACGGAATCTCTTGCATCTTGAGTTTGGGAAGCGGCATGGATGAGCGGGGACGTCGCTGCTGAGCATACCTGACCACGCTTTTTCATACGAGAAAAAGGCCCTCGAAAATCGAGAGCCTCTTGATTCACGCGACTATGGTTGGTCCGTCACTTGGGAAACGGGTTGCGGATCAAAGTGCAGATCGCGTTCGACGGGTAGCCCGAGTGCACCTCGCAGATCTTCGACCTCGTCGAGTGTGAAGGTTCCGAATTCCAGTTCGAGACCGCGAACCAGCCCGTAAGCGATTCGGGATTCAGGATCGTATTCGATGACCCACCAGGTCCAGTTGGCATCAGGTGTGAACCATTTGACCTGAACGATCGGATCGCGGTTTTCGGAGGTCGCTCCGAGTGCGGGAAGCTTGGCCAAGATGCCTTTGGTAAGAAGTCTGTGTGCCGGTGATTTGGTTCGTGGACGTATCACGATTGAAAGGGGAAAGAAAGTAATTTGCCGCTGAGGGCACGTTTTCTTCTGCACAATCAAGAGCGGTGTCACAAAGCAGAGCCGCAGGAAGCTTTTGACACGTCAGCGAATGATTGTGCTTTCTGGACGTGCCCCATCGGCAATGATTTCTCACCCACGATCCGTTGATGCACGAACGCAACTCACGACCAACACAACGATTCCTGGCTTCACTGCTTCGATACGAACGGCGGTTCGACTTGCGTGTACGCATAAGTTCCAGGGCAAGACATTAACTCAGACTCTTTCTGAATGGTTCCATCGTTCCGATAGACCGTCATCAGCACGGGCGGATTGCCGTGATAGGGCGGTGCTCCCGCGAGGACGCCGTTTTCCATACCGTCGATCGACAAGACTTTGGCAACGACTGTGCTCCACGAATCTCGTCGACAAAAAAGCCAGCGGAATCTCCATTGTCGTGGTACATCTGGTAAATGTTTCGGCTCATGCGTTTCGGTCCCTGAATGAGTGTTCGTCCTCGATCATCAATCTGTTTAAGTGTGATTGCGGCAAGAATTGAAAGCAGTAGCAACTCATCCATGCGATCACGGCCTGCAGTTGAGACTACGTCAAGCGACAGACTGGCAGCATGCCCAACGTCGGGTTGACTATGCGAACGACTCTGATTCGTCGAGTGTGCATCATGGCCTCTAGTAGTCCCTCGTTACCGCTGTACGTTTTGAAGACGAACTCGTCTCTGGCCAGAGGGATGCCGGAAATGCAGACGGAGAGGTCGGCGTACAGTTCACCGTTCTTATCTTCGAGAGCAACGTAGAGTTGATCGTTGTCGGCATAGCGGCCGGTGAAAATTTTGACATGTTGCTGCCCGTGATGGTAAAGATTGAACATTGAAAAAATGGGAAAGTTAAAATGAGCGGCCAGTAGGCCACGGTGAAAAAGCTGCATTCCGGAATTCTGGATCAAGGTGGAGCTGGTACAGACAACCTTGATCCTGAAGATATTCCGAGAATGCCAAGCTTGGACCGCTTGCCGTTACTGGCACTCGCTCATTGCGGACTTCCCATGAGATTGTTCACTCAGCATTCACGCAGCGACACGGCTTCATTCGTGCCATCTGCGAAGATGATGTGATCCAAAACTGTGATACCGAGCAATTTGCCCGCCTCAGTAAGGCGTTCTGTTACCTGATGATCTTCGCGGCTTGGACTGGGGTCGCCCGAAGGATGGTTGTGACTGAGACAAATGGCACTTGATGATTCGAGGATGGCAGGTCGAAAAACTTCCCTTGGATGCACAAGTGAAGCATCTAACGTTCCTTGCGTAATCATCACGACACCTTGCACAACGTGCTTGGTGTTGAGTAGGCTCACTACGAACCTTTCTTGATCTGGCGAAGGATTTTCCATCCAATATTGACGAAAAAACTCGCACGCTTCCTTCGTGCTCGTCAATTTATGGCGTCCCTTCATCGAGCCGACACGAACAAGCGAGACAATCTTGAGCGACGTGTAGTGCGACTGTTTCTGGATGCGTCTTTCAACTTGCTCTTGGACGCTTAACGATTCTACAGTTTCACCGACCTGCTCGTCATCATTGGTCGGCTGCCCTTTCACTGGTGCTTCTCGCTCGATCGCTGGGAACACGCACGCAGTGTCGTACCAAGTTTCCGATTCTTCTCCGTCGATCGCCACGCGAACCTGCTGTCGCTTATTTGAGATACCGACAACAAAGCCATATCGGACTGTCTCTACATCAATGTACACCTCAACGTAATCGTGACGGCGGATTTCGAAACGATGAGCTGGGCCATCAATGTCATTACGAATTCGATCGACTGTGATCGAATCACGATTTACTTCGGGGGCCGGCCACTGTTCATGGGGAAGTCCGTCGTAATAGTGCTGTCGATCGGGATTGACAAACAGTTCCCGCATATCATTCCTGGTCACCTCAAGTTGCTCAAGCGGCGCGTTTGTCTTCGGTGCATCAATAGCTTCACCGTTGTCTTGGATGTCAGCGCCATCATTCCAAAAATGGAGTTGTCGTTGCATGCTGACGAACAGAATGCCACTGGTCAAAGCAAGAGCCAAGAAAACATGACACTTTATCCGAACAAGGCGTCGGTGTGCTGCTCCAGTTCAACTCGTGGCCTTGCGAATTGCCGCAGCGACTGTCGCTTCAACTTCTCCACCTTGGCCCCAATACCAATTGGTGGAGGCATCGTTTTGATCGTCATCGGGCCAGACGGCATTCCGTCAATCAGGATGTTCGCGACGGCATGATACTTGGGCATTGCCATCAGGCTCTCCGGCGTCACCGCTCCTCCAAAGTGCCGTGACCAAAACGGGGCATCTTCCGAGCCCACTTGAAACGTGACAACCGATCCGCAGTTACCGATGATGGCAGAACGCAGTTCAGGGGCTAACTGTTCGCGATACTGGTTTGCCAGAACGAACAATGGTGCTCGATACTTACGAGCTTCGGAAAGACTCGTCGCCAAAGCAGTCGTCGAGTAGTTTTGCAGTTCATCCACGTAGCACACGAAGTCTCGACGTTCGCTCTCCGGAATATCTGCCCTCGACTCCCCTGCTAATTGCAACGAACTGAGCAACAACGCACCAAGCAAATTGGCCGAGTCTTCTCCGAGCCGCCCTTTCGATAAATTGCAGAGCAGAATGCCACCCTCATCCATCACGCGACGAAGATTGAACCCGCTCTTGGGCTGGCCAAGAATCAATTGCAGTTGCCGATTGGAAAGAAACGCACCGAGTTTGTTCTGCAAGGACGCCAAGAACTGAGCCCGGTCGCGTTCGTGCCATCGCCCAAACTCCCCGTGCCAAAACTCGCGAACAGCAGGATTGCTCACGCGAGCAACCGCTGCCTTACGATAGGCTGTATCCGTCAGCAGTCGATTGATTCCGATCAACGTCGCGTCCGGTTGTTCCACAAGTGTGTAGAGTGCACTTCGAAAGATGTGCAGCAAGCGTGGAGCAGTTGCCGTATCGAGTCCGAAAACTTTTACGAACGCGGACAAGACACCATCAGCGACTCGGCCACGGTCAATTCCGCTTGATGTGTCCAGCGGATTGAACGGCACAAGCTCTTGGTCACTGCCTGGATCAAACAGAATGAGTTCATTCGTTCGTCGCTTGGGCGTCTGGCACAAGACATCCAAGTATAGATCCCCGTGCGGATCGATCAACGCAATGCCAAGATTGTCACGCATGTTGGTGGTCATCATCGAAAGCATCAGCGATGACTTCCCTACTCCCGTCTTTCCAGTCACATAGACATGCCTGCGAAGTGATTCAATCGGTAATCCGACAAGACGTTTGTCTTTGCGATACGCTGTGCGACCAAGAGGAGTGAGGCGAGCGTGGCGGCCCTGGATTGGTAATTCAATCGGCGGTTCAACCTCGACACTTTCAATACGCTGCAGCTTCGACACTTGCACCTCAGCCTTAACAGGGTGCCACATCAACGCGATCTCGTTGGGGGTCAACAAGCCGGCGTGGCCCACGGGCCGCACCGAACCTGCAGCAGCTACCGTGAATTGATTTTCATTTGAGGCGAACAAGGCAAAAGCACCGGCGATGTCGGTCAGTTTCTCACTGGCGACCGCTACGTTTGTTTCGTCCGATTGAACTTCAACGCACACTTGGGTCTCAAACAAACAATCGGTCAATTTATCGCCTGGTTCTGGCGAACGCATCGACTTTCGCACAAAGACTGGGGCCAAAAGACGCGACATCAACCGCACGATTCGGCTCTCATGAACGACCCCGCGAACAAACGACTGCTGAACTGCTTTGCTGTAGCATCGCCCGTGGTGTAAACGAAAGGAGCGTTCGGCTGCACGGCAACGTGATTCACGAGCCGGCCACAACCGAACCGTGATCCGTGCATGACTCCGCGTCGCCCCTGAGTTCTTCAGCAAACTAAGCACCGCGGTCATTGGATCATGCCGATCGAATTGACGGCGTAAGTACTCGAATGGAAGTTGCGGACGCAGCAAGATGCATTGAAATAGGTTGGGTCGATGACGCTGCAAAAGCGAATCAGTGCACCGCTCCAATTTTGCCCCAGGAAATGCGTCGAGCAGATGCACCAGTAGGATCGCTCTCAATTCCACTGGGCATTCGATGAAAAACTGAATACTTCCTTCCCGGTCCGCAAGGATTAGCTCGACCGAATGGCGTTCACGATTGGCGGCATGAACACTCCGCAATACCCCGGCCATCGCCTCCGGTCCAATTTGGTTGCCGGTGGGATATGTGAACTGATGCAGCATGCAAATCAACGGTAGGTCTACTCGCTCGGCGAGGCCATTAGTGACGGCCAAGCCGAGACGAGGTCGATCGATGTCAGCTGAACATCAAGGATTCCGATACCCATTCCCTTCTCGGTCCGAGTGTGTTCGACACTGGTCCAGCGGTGCGGAGCGAAGAGACGCAACCTGCATTCGCCCAGGATCGCTGGTTGAGTTGCGGAGGAAGGGGCAGCACGCATAGGAGCGGTACGTTGGATGATGACTCATCAGACAAATCAGTCGGCAACTCAGAATAGCAGTTTTTGCCCCCAATCGTCACGCAAGTTTGTCAATTTCTCTAAACGCTAAAATCTTGACTGCCTTCGGCAATAGCTTTAACGTAACGTTGTCTACCAACGTTTTTATGAAAACAAACCCTCAATGTCCAAATTGCAAGTCCTTTAAGACGAAACAGAGATCTAAACGGTACATCACTGGAATGATTGTCTCGTTGATAGTGTTCTTGCTCACATTATCGACAATCGTTATTCCACTCATATGTTTGATCATCTTCCTCAATGACTTGATCGAATACATCCGCATCGACAAACAGCTTTATCGTTGCAAAAATTGCAACAACATGTGGGTACCGGTAAGAACAAATCAAT
The DNA here is from genome assembly GCF_000346295.1 of Rhodopirellula maiorica SM1. Lineage (GTDB taxonomy): Bacteria > Planctomycetota > Planctomycetia > Pirellulales > Pirellulaceae > Novipirellula > Novipirellula maiorica. The sequence goes on from NZ_ANOG01000956.1 coordinate 7,468, forward strand.
AGTACAGTTGAATATTGATGAGCCGCGCAAACTATATCAGCGTGGCACCAACGTCCTTCGCAACCCGTTGTTGCTTTGGAGTACCGGCTCTGAGAACGGATCAACAGCTAGCAGGGCCTCTAGTGTAGCACCAAGAAACAGTGTGCGATCTGGATTGCGAATGAGACTGCTACAAGTCGATAGAACGTGTTCTAAACGCCTTTCACTTCGCGTCGTCACGAAGAGAACTAAATAACGTGCTGGATCATCTCGCTTATAGCGAGACTGATGGTGATCGTAGGTCTGCACCTTTCGTTGGATCGATTCGATATCTTTGTTGCTTCGAACGCGCTCACTCCCATTGTCCATCTCGATTACGAAGGAGTACGGGCGGGCGGATTCATATCGATGCAACAACCGAAACGCTCCATCGGGGCTAACGTGTGATTGCCCGGAGTGAAATTTGATCGAATTTTCACGAGCGTACTGATCCATTTCGATGTTGTGCCGTGCCGCTGAAGCCTCAAGATGAGCCACCATCGAAGCAAGCGAATGTGCGTGAACATGATGGCCAGCGGACACCTCCGAAAAGTATCGACGTCCAGGAAGAGAAGCGTCCGATCCGTAGATGATTCGGTACCCAGCACGAGTCAGCTTCCAATACTTTGGAGCTCGCCCCTCACTAACCAGTGAGTACGGGAACGCTTGTAAAAAGCCAGCGTCTTTCAAACGCCCGAGTCGCCGGCGAACTAGTGCCTCATCGGAAAACGGTTGGCGAAACGATTCGCTGACAACTTGAAGTTGTCGTGGTGTCATGGGAATGCGATCAAGACTCGTCAGGATTTCCAGATCACGTGCCGTCAACGCGGTGCCGTTTTCTTTTGCCATGGAGTACTAGTGAGCGTACCATAACTAACAACGAATCACTCCCCTTTCCTCTTGCATGAATTCTCGAAAAGCAGCTTCATATATGAGCGACATTGACGATCTGATCGCTCAAACACCGCTTGAACTTGTACTTTCACATTACGGGCTGCCAATGCCAGCGGCAGGTGCCCGTGAGCATCGCATGAAGTGCGTTTTCAACGAAGCCTGTAGCGATAGCAAATACGGCAACCTTGCCGTGCAACTTGACGCTGCGAAACGTCTGTACTGCCATACATGCAACGTTGCAGGGAACGCACTTGTGTTGATCTTTGGGCTTGAAAATCATCGAGCTCCGACTGGCGGTCGACTTCGCGGACAAGAGTTCAAAGACGCAGTCGCAAAACTCCGAGAGATCAATGGTTTGGCCGAAATTGAACCCGCAAAAGCAGCAACCAAGTCGGCTCCCGCAGCCTTCACGGAAACAAAGCCTGCGACCAAAGAAGTCAACGTGCCGATGATTCGTCATGAAAAGGAGGCGGCACGTGAGCTAGCCAACTTATGTGATGACCTCGTTGTCGATGTGGCTGAGATGAATCCCGAAGCGGCTCAATACGTTCGCAAGCGACCATGGCTGACAGCCGAGCAAATGAAAGCCTGGGGTGTAGGCTGGATTCCCGGCAACGGCCGTAGCCTTTTTCGCAAGAACTATCTCGTCTACACTCACCGTAACGAGCGTGGCGAAGTGGTTAGCTACTCGGGGCGAGATCTCTCGTTTGAAACAAAATGGACGAAGTGGCTCCGCGATGGTAAACCAGAGGGCAAGAAGCCAAATAAACACCGGTACGTTTCGGGTTATAAGCGTGGCCTGGAGTTGTATGGCGGGCACGCCGATCGATTGAAAGAACCCTATGTTCAAGAGTCGTTGCGTAAATATGGCCTGGCGATCTGCGAAGGCCAAAATGAGATTCTCCGGATGGAGAAATTAGGCGTTGCCGCCGTAGGATTAGGAAGCAATAAGGCGACCGATCATCAAATAGAGAAGTTAGTCCGTTTCGCGAAAAACGCGGGCGGTAACCGAGCGTTGCTCTTGCCGGATTGTGATGAAGAAGGCGAAGCCGGATTCAAGGAATTGTTGTGGCGATTATCAGAGGCAGGCGTGCAAACGCGGCTTGGATTCACGAGCAACACCCACGACGGAATGATGCGAGGGCGTCAGCCCGAGGATTTGACGGACGAAGAATGGGCAGCGATTCGCGAGACTCTTTCGGCTTAGCCGATTCGGAGTTGACTATAGGTGACGATAGTCACCAGTGAAGAAAACACCGTTTTACGGGCGTTGAAGCTCCGCGCTTTTCTCCGGCATGGTGAAAGTCGTTGCGATAGCGATCGACGCAGGGAGACGCGTTAGCGTTGCATTTTGGAATAAGTGAAGAGAGGTGCCATGGCGGTAGCCGGACTTCGTCCGGCGCTTGGCGGCGGCTTTGCCGCTGGTGAAGTGGTGTGCGGCGACGCGTCGAGGACCGAGCGGAGCGAGTGTCCGCGACCCCAGGCGGGTTCGCCGTGGCTCCGTCCGCGATAGTCGAAAAGCCGCCTGGGGTCGCGGACGTTAGTCCAGTCGACGCGGAGCCCTCACAGTGGTGTCGAGAGCGGCTTTTCTAAGCCAAGATGAGCGTGCAGTCCCCTGTCGCGAAACCTGACACGAAAGCTGCGACGATTGTATTGCACCCGACGTGTCAATCAATGGTCGAGTTATTGTTTCCTTTTTGTGGTGTTTAATCATGTTGGTTGACTACCGAAAGTCAGAAAACAAACCAGTAAATTTATTCAATCAATAGCGGGTTCCGCCCGCCCTTTGATAACAAATTCTTTGTACAAATTCTTTGGCGTAGCTGTTTTGGAAGTTCAAAACATGTTTTTGGGTCCTCATGAAGGGAATATCGACAAACAATAGATTTGAAAAAGGTGACGCCAAGTGCGGCAGTAAACCTTGAAAAGGTGACGACAGGTACGGGGACGGACAGAAAAAAAAGTGACGCCAAGTGCGGTATGTCGCAGTCATTATTGTTGCCATCGTTTAAGTAGATCAGCGGCATTTGTCATTCCACTCGTTGATCGGTTGCCAGGCTTTTCACGAAACGTTCGACGCATGTTGACGCGTGCTGTGTAGCGAGCATTGTTTCGCGCCTCTGCTTCGGTCTGTCCGCTATCGCGAAGACTCGTGAACAATTTATTCATCACTCGCTCGAATGCTTCGCGACCTTCTTGTGCCAAGAAGTCATCGAATGCTTTATCCTCGTCCCCTTCTTCACTTTGGTTTGCACGCTGCTGTGTGAATTCTTGACGACGTAGTTCCCGCCACCAGTCGGGTGGAGTTGTCTTTTGTTGGCTGGCTAGTTTGACGTGATAGGAAAAGAACGCCTCTGGCGATTGATTGATTCTCTTTTGTTCGATTGCACTCAGCGTAATGTCTGACCATTGCTGAATTAGGCTCGGTTTGTATTGATTGAGCAGCCGCTTGATGGTCGCTGCATCAAAACCGATTTTCTCCAACGGATCAAAAAGCGGTGAATCTTCGGCGGTGAATACCGTTCGATAAGGTTTTCCGTCAAAGTAACTCCCACGGTGAAACGTCACTGTGAAAATACCCTTGCTCTCTTTTTGAAAGAGGTCGCGAACAGTCTTGCAACCGATGGGCAGCTTGATTGCTTTCAGGTCCAGAAGGTTTTCACTTACGCGAATGAGTTTCTGTTTGATTTCCTTCGTGGCCAGCCCGTCGTTGAAGCCAAGTGTTTCGATTCCTAAAGATCGCAGTTCAAGTCTTGGCGTTGACTCAAGACGATGAAACATCTTTTGAAGAAGCAAGAACATTCTTCGCGAGGCAAAATCGAGCTGGCGATAGGTGTGAAAATCGAATGAGAAACTTCCCTGCACAGCCTGACAGAATGCAAACCATTGCTGATCGTGCACGAAGTGCCACGCACGACTGCTAGCTGGATCAACCGGTAGCGAATACTTCAATAGGCCGAATGCGACGTCGCGATGCTCTCCTCGTACCGGATCGAAAAAATGGTCGTTCGTGTACACGACTCCTGCGATCCGGCGAATCGCTTGGCGGAATAGCTGATAGCGTTTTGCTTGATTCTGTTTCGCATCAACAATCCCAAGTTGCTTCAAACACCAGTGCGGTGTCGCATAGAAATCAACGCTAGGTTCGCTTTGAGCGAACGTTAGTGAGAGCAAGCCATAGAGATACAGTTCGTCGTTCGGTGACAATCCAAACGGGGCAGCGACTTGGGCATGAGCCGTCTTGCGGTTCCGATTCTTATCGGTGTACTGATACGAAGCATCATAGAGCAGTCCTGGTTGAATCGCTTTCGATGCATCAAGCGGACATAATGCGTGTTCAACGAGTGTATGTTGAGCAAGTCCGCAGTACCGCGACGTCTTCGGTCGAGATGTTGCGGGCCGAGTTTGATTCGGGGAAGGGTTCAACAGAATGAGTAGATGAATGAACGAAGGATGAAGTGAACTCCCCTACTTCGCTCGTCGAAATAGTCCGCCAAACAAACCACGCTGTTTCTCTTTTTTTGCGGTTGTCGACTTCTTAGTTTTTTCTTTGGAATCTTTCTTCGCTGACGCTTTCCCCGCTGGCTTCGTGTCTTTCACTTCGTCAACTGTGATCGCTTCTGGAGCGGGCGCGGCCAACGACAATCGTTTCTGCAAATCTTGCATCAGAATGTGCGTTTCCTGCATTCGATCATCCTGACGCTTTATCTGGTCGTCTTTTCTATCTAGCTGTGTTTCAAGTAGTTCGG
>NZ_ANOG01000957.1 GCF_000346295.1 Rhodopirellula maiorica SM1
ATTGATTGGTGGCTACACCGAAGAGGCCAAGGCGTGGCGGAAATGGCTGGTCAACGCTGCGGCCGGTAATCCTTCGCAGTTGCAGATCATGTACGGCGTTGCCGGTGAACGACGGTTGACCGAAACCGAACTCGATTGGTTGCCAGGCTATGAAAACTCAGCTCCGGTGCGAACCGGCAATGCTGCCTATCGGCAACACCAGTTGGATGTTCCGGGTGAAATTATGGAGACGTTGCACTTGGCTCGTCGTTACGGTTTGGGCCCCGACGAAGACGCTTGGCGTGTGCAGACGGCTGTCATGGAATTCTTGGAAACGCAGTGGGAAAAACCGGACGAGGGAATCTGGGAAATCCGCGGCGAGCAACGTCATTTTACGCATTCTAAAGTGATGGCGTGGGTTGCGGCCGATCGGGCTGTCAAAGACGTCGAGCACTTTGGATTGCCCGGCGACGCCCAACGGTGGAAGAAGCTGCGGGACCGTATCCACGCCGAAGTCTGTGCAAAGGGCTTCAACGAGAAACTCGGCGGCTTCGTCCAGTCCTACGGAGCCGACGAGACCGACGCCAGTCTCTTGATGCTGCCGTTGGTTGGTTTTGTCGAAGCAAACGACCCCAAGATGATCGGCACACTGCGGTTGATCGAAGACCGCTTGGTCAAAGACGGACTTGTCATACGGTATTTGACGGAATCCAACATCGATGGGTTGCCAGAAGGCGAGGGGGCGTTTTTTGTTGTGTTCATTCTGGTTGGCTGATAATTACGCGTTGGCCGGACGCGATCGAGAAGCCACGGAGTTGTTCGAAATGTTGCTGGGGCTTCGCAACG
>NZ_ANOG01000958.1 GCF_000346295.1 Rhodopirellula maiorica SM1
ACAAATATTCACGCGCCCGGAGCCTACATTCATTTCGCCCCCGACGAGTGTTTTATCGGCATGGGGTGCTGGCGACCCGAGCGAAACGTATTGTCCGCCATTCGTCGGGCCATCGACGCGAACCCCAAAGCGTGGGTAAAGGTGCGGGATCAAAAAGCATTTCGCCAGCACTTTGAGTTTACGGGCGAGAAGCTAAAGACAACGCCCCGCGAGTACGACAAGACGCATCCAATGATCGACGATTTGCGAAGGATCGATTTCATCACCGTCGCTCCGCTTAGCGAAGCCGATGTGACCAGTGCCGGCATCGTCAAGCTGTTGATCGATCGCGTGCGTGCCGCGCGGCCGCTGATGCGATTTCTGTGTGATGCGATTGATGTGCCCTACTAAACAATTTCGCTCAGGGACAATCATGAACGATCAAGACGATCGCGACCCAGTCTTGTGGTACCGATTGATGGTGCTTGCGATCTTGATCGTGTCGGGGACGCTTGCGATCGGCGTTCTGTATCCTTCGCCGGTTTCCTCGCCATCGGTGTCAATGCTTGCGTGGATTTCGATTCCTAGCTGGATCACGCTGCAAACATTAATCCTGATCACGCCTGGTTTCTTGGCTGCGTGGCTGCTGCGATCACGCTTGCCTCGCTTCTGTATTGGTATTGGTTTTGGATTGATGATCGTCGTTCCGGCTGGCATGCTGTTGGACGCGATTGCATTTCGCTGGGTTTCGGACCGTTTCTTTTCCGCTAAAATTTTGCGTGTCGCAACCGACTTGCGTGACAGCCTGCTTGCTCACGCCCAGTGGAAATCGGTAGCTCCGACGCTGATTTGGTGCACCGGGTTTGCCTTGATCGCGATTGGCGTGTGCTGCGTCTCAAAGCCGATCGCTCGATTCTGCATACGGCATCGGACGGTTGCAAAGTGGGGTGTGAGTATCACAGGTGTTTTGGTTTGCTTGTTCTCGTTTCCGGCCATTTTGGATTGGCAAGCCACGGCGACTCGAATGCGAGCCAATTCAACGCGGCATCCTTGGGTTGTGTTCCGAATCATTAATCCGAACAACGTAGCGGCGACGAATACCCATCCGCGGTTCGCTCCGGTCTCGTTCGTGATTCCACAGAGTGACATTGAATATCGGAAAGTCCAACAGCGTGTGGCGGGGCTGGATTGGGATGCGCTCGATTCACGCGACGTGCCGTTTCCAGATGTGGTCGTGGTAGTGCTTGAGTCCTTTCGTCACGAGATGGTCGATGCCGAGGTCATGCCCAATCTGTCCTTGCTGGCCAACGATGGGATTCATTGCCGTAATCATTTTTCAGGAGCCAACGCATCGAACTTCGGCATGTTCAGCATCGTCAATGGTTTGGAGGCGATTTGGTTCGAAGAACCGGTCCGCTTCAGCCCACTGATGAATCGTTTGTTTCGTCAGGCGGGCTACGAGTTGGGGCTGTTCGCCAGCCACGATGATTGGCGATTGTTTGCGATGGATGTTTTTTTAAATGAGCAGCAATTTGATGTTTTTCAGTGTGAACCAAAGGGATGGAGCGAAGTGGACAAGCGAACCATTTCGCGTGCGGCCGCATTTTTGAATCGCTCGGACTTGGCCGACGATCATTCGCCATCACCGCGCTTAGCCGTGGTCTACCTCTACACCACCCATGCTGATTATCGTTGTGATCCGGCGGACGCGGTGTTTCACCCGGCTGCGGATGATTCGTTCCCCATTCCCTATCGGCCCGAGCAACGTGATGCCGTGTGGAACCGCTACAAAAACTGTGCACGTACGGTCGATCGATTGATTCGTCCGCTATTGGACCGCAATCGGGTGGTGATCGTGACCGGTGATCATGGCGAAGCATTTTTGGAAGATGGTACGTGTGGCCACGGAACAAAACTGAGTCGCTATCAAACGATGACACCGGCGATTGTCTACGCTCCGGGCATCACGCCCCAGCAAATCGATCAGCCGACGATGCACGCCGATTTGCTGCCCACACTTACCGCGTTGGTTGATCTGCCGATGAGCGATCGAAGTGTGTTTGATGGCAGTGCATTTGCGAGCAAAAGGGAGTTGAGTAAATCGGATTTGAACGAGCGAGTTTTTATGGTCCGCGACTACTTAAGCGACGAAGCTTTGTTAGTGGGACCTCCGAACACGACGATGGCGTCCGAACAGATTCTGGGAATCGGATGTCGAGTGTCGCTTGGCGAAAATCGTGTTCGCATCACCACCGCGATCAGTGATTCCGGTGACAAGTGGACCGATTTGCCAGGCTCGCTGCGTCAATCGAATAAAAAAATAAATTCGCAAATCCTGCAGGAATGGTTAAAGAAACGGTTTGATCGAGGCTGAAAATCTCTGGCGATGTCACCAATCTGACTGATTCGTCTTTCTCTGAAACCTTGGCTTCGCCTAGACTGCCCCCGTCGACTCGTCGGTTTGCGAACGCCCGGTGGCAAAGACTGCCATCAATGATTGCAAGCGAAAACGACGAGGCGATCGATCACAGAGTCGAAACTAGTACGGATGCTACGGGAGTGCTGCGGCATGGAAGCCGGATTTTTATTGCGACGTTTCGTAATCGTGGCGGTGGGTTTTGCAGTAACCTTTGGGATTGCTAGCTCATCCAACGCAGCGAACTTTCGGACTCAAAACTTCTTGATCCAAGCTCCCGATGCTCATTTGGCCCAGGCCGTGGGCGAAGCCGCCGAGCGTTATCGCAACGACTTGGCGACCTATTGGCTTGGGGCTCCGTTGCCACCATGGCCAGTGCCCTGTCCCGTTCGAGTCGTTTCGGGGCCGCGACTAGCAGCCCAAGGGGTGACGACCTACAACCGTTCGCCGGTTCGCGACTTTCAAATGGAAGTCGTCGGAACGCCCGAGCGAATTCTCGACAGCGTCCTGCCCCACGAAGTCACCCATACCACTTTTGGCCACTCACTTTGGTCGTCCGCTGCCACGTTGGGCGGACGAAGGAATCTGTACGACGGTCGAGCACGACTCGGAGCGTCAAAAGCACGAAGCCAAGCTGCGAGAGTTCTTGGGAACTCGGCGTGGCATCGCGATGAACAAGTTGTTTCTGTTGACGGAATATCCAAGCGACGTGTTGCCGATGTACGCCCAAGGCTACTCGGTTTGCCGCTTTTTGATCGAACAAGACAGCCCGCAAACGTTTATCAAATTTTTGCATGATTACATGCAACATCCATCGTGGACGGCAAACGTCCGCAAGCATTACGGCTACGAATCGTTGGCCGAGCTGCAAGAATATTGGTTAGCCTGGGTCGCTGCCGGCAGCGGTCCGGTGGAAAAGTTTGCCAAACGCAACCTGAACAACGACGGCAATAATTCGGGCTCGAACATCGATGTCGCAGCTAGCGGCAACGGGGCTGGCAACCATGTCGCGATCAATTCGCCATCAAATTCCCGAGCACCGGCAAACTCGCCCGCGGGCAGATTTGCTAACGCGGACGGAGTTCAACTCGCTCAGCTCGAAACACCCTCGTCGTCGGTATCGCCTGCGACCGCGCTGGCCAGCACCCAGCCAAGCGGCTGGTACCAACGCCGCAAATTAGAGGGCGAGGGACACGTCCGTCCGTTGGAAAACAGCCAACCCGCGGCGATCAAGGTGGCTGGATCGATGGCGTCGGATCGTTTATTGCCTCCGTCGGTTCGTGGCAGTGGCCCCTATTCGGCGGCTCAACCGCAGCCGGAACAGTCGTTTTCGCGTAACGGAATCGCGCTGCGTCCGATGGCTCCTGCCGCTGCTGAGCCTGTTTCCGGCTATTCCGGTGGCTCGAGCTATCTCGGTGGCTCGGACATTCGTCAGCCGCCGCAGTCACTTCGCCGCTAATCAAATCGCGGTCAAGAACTCCTAAAAAACCGGTCGATACGAAGGTTTTTGGGGATGACTACCAAAACATCGCCAAACATGCTATTTTCTCACGCTCAAAAGAACTCTGTGAGAGAATTCTCCATCCATATTACGCTTTCCTCGATTGCATCGAATCATGGCTAAACCACACCACAAGCTGAAAAAAGCTAACCACGGACAACGTCCGGCCAACGCAAAAGCTCGTAAAGCAAAGCGTCGTAAAGTTAAAACCTAATCTACCGCTGCCCGCACAACTAACGGAGCAGTTCGTGGCTAAAAGCGATCTTATCGTCGATTTGGCACTGTTGGACCTCGACAATCCGATTGCGGATATCGAGGACATTCGCAAGCTAAATCCGCAACGTTTCGAGATGGAACATCTGACCGGGATCCTTTACGAGGACACCGAACGCTTGGTGTGCGCCGGTTATAAAGATATCACCGAAGACGAATTTTGGGTGCGCGGCCATATGCCGGGTATGCCGATCATGCCTGGTGTGATCCAGCTTGAAGCGGTTGCTCAGCTATCGAGCTACTTCACCCAGCGACATGACTTGCTCGGAGCCGCAATGGTCGGCTTTGGGGGGCTGGACGAGGCTCGCTTTCGTGGCGTCGTCACCCCAGGCGACAAGCTGATTCTATTGATCGAGCTGCAGAAAGCACGTCGGGGCCGTATGATCGTCGCCAAATTCCAAGGCGTCGTCGACGGTAATCTGGTGGTCGACGGTATCCTGCGAGGTATCCCGATTCCGATCGACTCGGTCAAAAAACATCTCGCTTCACGCCAATCGCAATAGACGGGGTTGGCGTTTTGTGTCCCTGCGGACCTGAAGCCATCGCACTTCCGATCGCTGCGAATTCACACGCGTGGCAAATCACACGCGTGATTGCTCGGTCAATTGCCGGACCATCTCCGCAGCGTCATTGGTCTGCTGAAAGATAGCGCGTTGGGATTCCGACCAACCGCTTCTCGCTGCCATCTCTTTGACAAAGCCCAATTCGCTTTCACAGCCCAGATCGATCGCGACGTCACGTAGCTGGTCGACCAACCGGCAAGCGATCGTCACTACCGGTTCGACGCGATAGTCTCGCGTGTTGACTAGGCTTGCCGAGCTGCCAAACCTCGCCGCTCGCCATTTGTTTTGCCGAACCATCATCGGATGGCAATCGAATTGGTAAGTTCCTTCATCAATCTCGTCGCTCAGAGCTTTCACCAAGCATTGAATCAGAGCCGCCAGCCCGCAGACCGAATCGATGTCGCCGGGCATATCGCAGACGCGAACTTCAACCGTGCCGAAATTGTGATGCGGCCGTACGTCCCACCAGATTTCGCGGATGGTGTTGATGAATCCTGTCTCGACCATGTGATTGACCAGCCACACATACTCGCTCCAGTTTCGCATCAGCGTTGGCAATCCTGCGGTGGGCAATCCTTCCATCAACTTGGATCGATGCGAATGCAGCCCGGTATCCCGCGTCTGCCAATAGGGGCTGCTGGTCGAAAGCGCCAACAACATCGGCAAATGCTGCATGATCCGGTCGCAAATCATCACCGCCTTGTCGCCGGTGTCGACGCCAACGTGCACGTGCAATCCAAATGTGATCATTCGGCGTGCGAGCTCTTGCAACAGATCGAGCAGACTCATGTACCGCTCGGTCGGCGTGACTTGCTGGTTCTCCCAGCGGCTGAACGGATGCGTGGATCCCCACCACAATCGCATGTCCAGCGAATCGGTGACGGATTGAACTTGCTGGAGTTTGCCCAGCAAATCCTCGCGGACTTCGCCCACGTTGTTACACACTCCGCTGATCACTTCGACACAGCACTGCATCAATTCGGGTTTGATGGTCGTGTGCAGCGGTTCCGGAATTTGCTTGAGCAGCGTATCGCACCCGTTGGCAAGTTCCATCGTCTTGCCGTCGCAGATGCCCAATTCGATTTCGACACCAAGGGTATGGGTCGGGTTCGAATGAAAGTTCAACTTGGCCATGGGCGTCGTCTCCGCGAAAATCGTTGCAAGTAACGTGGGATAAGCGTTTGCAGTGCCATCGTGAACGCGACATCGTGAATCCGATGTCGCTATACGTTTTCTGTGGGAACCGGGTTGCGATTCGGGTCGAAGTATGCAATCACGGAGGCAGCGAAAAGTTTGGCACCGACCATGATCGCTCGCTCGTCGATGTCAAATGCTGGCGTATGCAGCGGCGCGTGTCCGACCTGATCGCCTGCGACCCCAAGTCGAAACATCGCTCCGGGGATTTGTTTTAGGTAATACGAAAAGTCTTCGCTGCCCATGCTCGGTTCGTCGATCCATTCGATTGCACCTGCCGTGAAGGCCGCAGTGGCGGTATCGGCCAACAGATCCACCAGCGAGTTGTCGTTGATCACCGCGGGGGCTGAGAACCCAAGCTCCATTTTGACTTTGCAGTTGTTTTCGATCTCGGTCGCCTGACAGACGTCTTCGAGCGTTTCCAATGCGATGCGTCGCGAGTGAGGGTCCAAGGAACGAAGTGAACCTGAGAGCGAAGCGGAATCGGGAATCACATTGGTGCTGTGCCCAGCGTGAAGTTCGCCAACAGAAAACACCACGGTTTGATGAGCGTTGACGGTGCGTCCGAGTCGACGAAACGCCGATTGCACCCAGTGAGTGATTGCATCGATCGGGTCGTTTGTCAGATGCGGGCGGGCACCGTGACCGCCGTTTCCATGGATCGTAACGTGCACGGCATCACAGGCAGCTGTCAATGTGCCATGACGCAGCCCAACACAGCCCACCGATCGAGTCGGGTCGACATGCAAGGCCAAAATCGCATCAATGTCTCGCAGTGCGTGATGGTGAATCATGTAGCGAGCACCGGTCGCCAATTCTTCGGACGGTTGCAGCAGTGCGCGCACCGCGATCGGCCAGGGCAAACGGTTCGCTTTGTGCATCTCGGTTAAAATGTGCATCGCGGCGACGACCACGGTGGCGTGGACATCATGCCCGCACGCATGCATCACCCCGTCACAACTGCTGCGGTAATCGACCGCTTTCGAATCGCTGATCGGCAACGCATCAATGTCACCACGGATCGCAATCCAGCGTTCCGGTTCATGTTTGAAAGTCACTAAATCTGCTGTCAAACCACGCTTGTCGACTGGGATGTGAGTCGGCAATCCAAGTTTCGTGAACGCGCACGTTAGGTATTCGGTCGTTTGGTACTCTGCATCCGATAATTCGGGATGTTGATGCAGGTAGCGTCGCATTGAAACCCAATCGGGATTCAGCGGGTCTGCGACCTTGGTCAGTTGCGGTAGCCAGGTTTGTGAGTCAATCATAACAGTGGGGTGAGCAATTGTGATGCCAGTTCGTGTCGTTTGATGACCGAGACAGCCGTGAAACCTATCTGACGCGTATTTTAGGGGAGGAGCGAAACCGCTGCCGTCATCACATGTGACTCGCCCGGATTCAGCGTCTGGCTCAACAGAGCCACGTTGGCGGTTTCAATACAGACCATCGACTGCCATTCGTCGTCGCCAAAATCGGCCATCGCAGCACTCTTTTTGATCCACGGATTCCAGACCACAGTGCACTGCGAATTGGATTTCGAGATTTGGATCGACCGTGACAATGCCAAGTCACGTAGGGTGCAGGTCGACGTGGTGTTGAGGTAGACGCGGTCGCATTCGCCATTGAACTTTATCGATTCGTCCGTTGCTTGTTTTTTGTTTCATGCCGTCGACCTTGTCGATGTACCCAGCCGACTCGAGACCTTCGACGACCACTTGATGGATGTCTTCGACGGCCAAGTAAGTGTGAAGTGCTTCCTCGAATGACGCCGGTTCGCTTGCTTGATCCGATAGTGTCACCCTCAGCGACATGCCCAGCGAGCGACCGAACGTGGCCGTATACTTCAATTCGAAGTCGTCAATCGCGATACCGAGCGTCAGTGATACGTCGCCGTCATCGTTGTTTTCAGCGGCAAGCAAATCCCACGTCCGAATTCGAGCATACCCGTGCCCTGGAGCATCAGGGTCGGATGCCTTAGGGCCAAACCAAGGAAAGCAGATGGGGACGCCGCCGCGAATTGCCTTGCCCTCCGCAAAGGCCGACTTTTCGCTCATCCACAGAACAGGCGATTTGCCACGGGGCTGAAAGTGAGTGATGTGGGCACCGTGAAGATAGATCTCGCCCTCGCAGCGATCCGTCTCGATGATTGCTTTGACCAGCCCGCCATTTCCCTCGGTGAAATGAATCCCGGTAACGGAGAATTGAGACGCCAATTGATCAACGCTGGGTTGCATGTTGGTTGCCAAAGAAACGAGTTAGAAACGTCCGAGCAATCGTAGCGAGGCTCGCCAAGAATTTCGGCACGAACACGGATTTCCCGCTTCTTGCCGGCGGAAAATCCTTATTCGTTTCAGTGTACCCGCTGGATCGAGACACCGCGTCACTGCGCGGGCAATTCTTCTGTTGGAACCGGTACGGCTATCAACCAATTGATCGTGGTATTGTTGCCACCGCTGGGTGTGCCGAGGGTCAACGTGATGTGACCATCGTTGACTTCGATGTCAGTCGTCGCTTCGTGAAAGACGCCAGCAGGAGTGGAAACGTCCTCGGCAACCTGAACGTTCTCGACTTGCAAAAATTGCCCCGTCTGTTCGTGAGCTGCGTCACCCATACAAACATGCACCCTCCATTTTCCGTTGTCCACTTCGCACTGCCACACGTCTTGTTTGCGTGTAAAGACAAACCCGTCGCGGAGCGGTCCGAGGTTGGTTGCTCGCCATCGTGTGTTGTCACCCAAATCCGTTTGCCAACCGTAGCCGGTTTCGGACGAAAACTTGTGGCCCACATCGTTGCGGAACGGCGCGACCGTGGCGGATTTCGCTGAGGTAAAGTTGATTGCGATCGTCTTCGCGGGAAACGGAGCAAGTGACGATGGAATGCCATCGGTTTCGGGAGGACGTTGCCAAGACACTGTTCCGGCAGTGAAGGGCAGTGGGTCATCGACATCCGATATTCCATCATCGTCGGCATCCGACGGGCGGATACGAATGGGATCAGGAACGGGTTGCGATTTCAAATGGTTCCACAGCGAGATTGCCACGTCGCGGCGGGTGGCGGTGGGAGCAAATTCAATGGATGGAGCTGAATACCCGGCATTGGTAATGGCGTCCTGAACACGTTGCAGCCATGCGTTGTTCGCAATCTGGTCGGGTTGAAACGCCGTATCGGTGGGCCCGAGGCCCAGCAGTCGGCGAAGGGCTAGCTGTTGGATCGCGACAAAACCATCGTCGTAAGGGTCCGTGTCGGAAAACGGCCAAATCGCTAGCGGAACGCCACTGTCGGGGTGTAAGAGTCCTTCCCAAATTTGAGCGAGTTGATCCGGGCGGAGATAGATGGCGGCAGGATCGATATGGTTACGCAAGCTGATTGCTGCCACCGCACCACTGGCCTGGCCGACATGCATCGATTGATCATGCAATCGGCAGGATGAGCCTACGATACTGGTGTACCCCAAGTTTTTTTGGGCCCCTAACAAGCCGTGGATTTTTTCGGGGACAAGTGATCGCAACGGAAAAACGGCGAGTCCTGTTCCGCCCAGACCAAAGCGACGTTTGCCGCGAAAGGTCGCTTCCCAAGGCCCTGCGTTTCCCTTGTCGGTGACCCATGTTCGCTGAGTTGGGTGGAAATCCTTTTCGAATTGCCACGAGAAAACCGCATCGGGGAACATCGTTGTCGCGTAATTTGAATAGCCACCAAAACCGTCGACCTCCTGTTCGCGAACGATGTGTCGAGCGACCAGTCGTAGGCTCTCGCGGACGTAAGGTTTCGGAGGCAAGCGATCCGATGTTCCAAATTCGTTGCTTAACGCCATTCGGCGGAATTTTGGAAAGTTCTGTTGAAGGTGATAGTAGTAGCGAAGCGTGTGGCGTTTGGCATCACGAAATACAATCTCACGCTGTGCTGCGGTCATTGCGACGAGCGTTTTCTTTGACGCTCCGACTTCGTTGCGTTCGAGTTCGGCGACCACGTTGGCTGGCAACGAGTCAAGAGGGTAATCGATCTGTGGTGAATTGATTAGCAATACGTCGGGGTGGTCAATTTCAGTGAATCCTTTGCCGTCGACTAACCGCCGCGTTGTGTAGGCAAACTCCTCCTGGATCCACCCCCACGTTCCCGTGAAGTAGCGAGGGTCATATGTCTCTGGCTCTGGGTACAGCGACTCTTGATCTTGTTCGACAAGGATCATGCAATAGGTGATCGGGGCGAGATCGGTGGTCGGTTGATTGGTTTGCGGGGCTCGAGGTTCGCCGAATTCCGCTTGTGCATCGATGCCGGTGTCCCAGCGTGCACCGGAAGCTTGGATCACATCGCCCCAGTCACTAGCATCAATCGTCATGCGGGCGTGAACCACTAGCGAATTTACTTGTCGTGTGGCGTCCGTGGTCACGAACTCGGCTCCGCGGACCGTGTGATTGTCCATGATGACGCGAGCGACACGAAAATCTGAGAACCGCTGGATTTGGCCGGATCGCTCGTAGGGGGCAAGCAGATCACGAAAGACAGATTCCGATACAACGGGTCGTGCCGTCGTGATCACGCGAGTGTTTCCAGGGCGGCGAATGCCTCCATAGAGTTCAGCGTTCTTGGTTTCGATTTTGTCGATGACTTCTCGGAATAGGCCCGAGCGAGGGATGGGCACGGTACCGTTGTATTTGTGGGCTCGGTTTTCATCGATCGCACCGAGTCCCTCGGCACTGAATTGTCCGCCAAGCCAATCAATATCGTTGACCAGAACAATCTTTTGAACGCCCATGCGAGCGGCCTGGACCGCCGCTGCGCACCCCGACTCGGTGCCTCCGACGATCAGCAAGTCTGCCTCCACCTCGACTGGCTCTGTAGCATCGGCGTGATTGATCGCAGTGGAAGCCGTGATCAAGAGCAGGCAGATCGTTAGTGATGTCAAGCTTCGTTGCGGGAGACCACTCATGCGGAATTGACTCGCTTTTGGTGTGCTGATTTTGGCAAACCGCCGAATGTTTCCGGCGTTGTCAGGAGATTCATGTTATGCGAGCGGGGGGGACAGGCAGCTAACTGACATGAAAGGTAGGTTGCTTGGATTATGCCGTGTGCAACGTCCAAGCCGTTGTCAGTATAGTCGTTCGCCCGCCAGCCACCCCTCCCCAAACAGGGACAGAGCATTTTGCTGAGGTGTAGACGTCTAGCCCAGGCAGGCTAATCCAGGGGGATCCAGGACGATTAGTGACGCGTTCTGCATCGAAACGTCGCCGATTGCGGTGTATTTCGCCCATGCTGTGCCGAAGGGCTTCCAAGCACGCGCAGTTTCTTTATCGGCGACACGTCACCACGCTCAACACCTGAAAAGAATAGATGCTCCTAAGCTAATCCGCTTGGGTGAGTAGCTCTCGGGCTCGACGCCGCAAATGATAGCGGCGGTGGGTGCGATGGCTGCGCAGCGGATCGACACACTCGGGGCGTCCGGCGACCGTGCAAAACAACCGGCCAAAGTCGCTGACCAATTCGCACCAGGTCTTGGTGTCTAAGCCCAGTCGCTTGAGCACCGGTGGTAGGTCTGCCGGTGTCCTGCCTCGTTTGCCAGGTGCGATCTGGCGAGCGGTCCAGTCGAGTGTTTCCAGGTAATCTTCGAGTGACATCGGTAGAAAACCTTTGTCGCTGCAGCGTTTGCCCGTCTGGCTAACGCAGGGGCCGATCTCACCGGACCGCTCATCGATCGCAACCGGCGACAAGAAATTGTCGCGTCGTTTTGCCACCGGAACGCCTCCGTCTCGATCGGCGGTGATCGACTCAATCCGCCGCTGGACCGAGGTGTGATCGCTCTGTTCGAGTGTTTCGGCCATCGCAGCTCGAATCGGATTCAGGTCAACATAGGCAGCACAAGCCAGCAGCGATGCCTCGTCGACGATCCGAGTGGCATGGAAGCGATCTTGGAAAAAATGGCCTGATTCTTCGTCTTCCTGGTTCGCTCGCATTGCGACACGTTGGCAAAGCAGTCGCATCCACCAACTGATACTGCTGAGTCGTTTGCGGATGTCGGCACATTTGACGGGGCATCCAGCGATCGATCGGATCTCTGCTTCGGTTGGCGGAAGCGGCAGCCCATCCG
>NZ_ANOG01000959.1 GCF_000346295.1 Rhodopirellula maiorica SM1
CTTCCACATTGGCGAACAACAACACCGACGTCGGAGACGTCGGGCGACGCAAATTCACCTCACCGTCGGGGAGGCCAGCTTCGGCGGTAGCCGGGTCACCGGTGGGGTTTGTTGCGTTAGCGATAGACGGTGCAAGCGAGATTTCATCATCCAGCGTCCGCCTCTCCGCCTCTCCCCCTCCAACTCGCTTCTCCTCACTCGCGAAATCGGATTGCATTACCGTGCCACAGCACTTCGAGATCGGCACGCGTCCAAATTTCGGCACCCACTGATGGATCGGCGATCACAAACCCACCACGCGAATTTTTGCCTAAGATCACCACGCTATGCCCCAATCCTGGGATCCAGCCCCATTGGTCGGCGTAGCGTGGATCATCGACTCCGGTGATGGGCAATTCGACCATGATCAACACAGGCCATCGGTTGTCAGCCTCGAGTTGATCCAAGCTGAGCGTCATCGCTTGGACGTCCCGGTGATGACGATTCGCCATCCATTTCACACCGCGAAACAACCCCAGTGTCGGCGTGCCACTGTCGTCGGTCAAACACAACGGGATCAGTTCCTTTTCGCTCGCCTCGATACCGCCAGCCCGCAGGAACGTGGCTGCCGCGCAAGGACTGCAGGTCGCCCACGAAGTTTGCAGCGTGATCCCGCGAAACACCTCGTCGCCCCCTTCGGGCGGTGGACGCAACCAGACCCCCACAAACGGCCACAACACCGTCGCGACCGACGCAAAACCAAGCGACATCGCCAGCAGAGATTGACGCCAATGAGGCGTGTTCGGCAACCGATACACAATCCCCGCCGCCATCGCTGCAAGCAGCGGAGTGAAGTTCGACCAAACGATCACCGCGGAGTCATCGATCCACTTGGCCCAATACAGTCGCCCTGCCGAATAGAACAGAAACGCAAACATGCAGGTGACAACGATTGCCAACATCAACACCACACCTTGCCCCTGCTGATCCGTGTTGGTGTTTTTCCGTGGTGCAAACAAAATCGCCGTGAGAATGCCGACCGCCAACGACAGGCTCATCATGACCAGAATCGCCTGAAAAAGATCGTCCATAAATACAGTTGAACCGCAGTGGGAACCGAGCTGAGGGAATGGTGGGAGATACGTGGGGCAGCAAGATGTGGTTCGAGAGGGAGCGGCGAAATACACCTCTCGTTCCTAGCGGGTCGTTCTTAACGGGCCGATCTTAGCGAGTGCCTACACGATTGCGTAGCACCAAAAGAAATGAAACTCGCTTGTCGTCTGCCGCCACAAACCGCGACGACGGGTTCGAAACAAAATGCCAACAACCATCGATGTCAAGCGACACACAATCGCAACGCTCGCCCAGTCGTTTTGGGACCTTTAATCGAGCAAACGCTTGCAATTCGATCTCAGATTTTCCACCGCGTCGATACAGCTCCGAGAGAGACGATGAATTTCGTGTGAATTTTCTTCTTTCAATGCGGTCATCAGCTCGCTAATCAACAATCCGCATCCTCGCTCGTCAAAGGTAACCACCAACCCTTTTAAAGCGTGCGCATCGCGATAGGCTTCGCCAAAATCGCCCGACTCGATTGCGTTCTGAACGCCGTCGACCAACGGCGGCACATCGTCGACCAAGATGGCAGCGAGCTCGCGCAACAACTCTTCATCGCCGCCGAGCCGACCGAGCGCTTCGGCAAAAACGGATGGATTGAATGAATTCAGTTGCGCAGGAACGTTACGTTGAGTGCGACGACCGCCTGCGGATGTTTGCTTTTGAACCATATTGGATCGAACTTTCACGAAAGTTTCCCTATCAAATTCACTCGACCGGTGTCTCTGCCTATGGCGGACTTCTTCGGCAAGGATCGGTGTTCACAAATGTGCCCCAGCCATGTGACCTCATTGAGGTGCGCGGCGACGAGCCGAAAAGGGATATACTGAGTCACCGCTCACCACAAAACATTCCAGACGTACCGAAACAGCATATCCCGTTCCATTTCCGACATTTCCTCGGCTCGATCGAGTCCACTCCAACGGCATTTCAAGACCGATCCCAGCGGTTGGTTCGAAGACGAATCAACAATTGGACACCTGGAAAATCCCCATCAAAGACGACTTCGCGGCTTTGAAAATCCTCTTTTTCGGCGGGCGGTCAGCCAAATTGCACGACGATCAAACAACCCTTTAGCGAACAGCATGACCTTACTTACCGGGCGACTACTCGTTGCCGATCCCAACAACCAACAAATGACGCTGCGGTCAGGCTCCGTCCGAATCCGAGGAGAGCAAATCACGGACGTCGTCCTAGATGATGATCTCGGCGACGATCACGATGCCGACATCCGTGCCAATCGATTCCGCCCGCTACTCCCTGGCGAGCAGATCATCAGCCCCGGTTTCACCGATGCTCATCTGCATCTGTCTCAGTTTGGTATCATCGGAGCCCATGGGTTGCCGCTGCTGCGATGGCTCGACCAAGTCACGTTTCCAGCGGAGCGTGCGTGGCAGGATGTTCATTTTGCACGTGAGACGACTCGTTCGGTGCTGACCCAATTGTTGTCATTCGGAACCACCAGCTTCTGTGGCTACACGACGGTCCATCACGAATCGGCCATGGCCGCATTGACGGTGGCGAAGCAGATGGGTTTCCGAGGCATGATTGGTCAAGTGTTGATGGACCGCAACGCTCCGCCGGAACTCTGCCGCGAAACCCACCAATTAATTGACGAGGCCGCCAAGTCACTCGAATGCTTTCCATCCACCGCAGAGATGGCAGCCGCCATAACGCCGCGATTCGCGATCACGTGTTCGCCACAACTGTTGGAATCCGCCGGTACGTTGGCCGATCAACATCACGCTGCGATTCAAACTCATTTGGCGGAAACCCAGCAAGAATGTGCTCGTGTTGCTGAACTCTTTGATTCCGCTCGCTACGTCGACGTTTATCGACAAGCCAAGCTGTTGACGCCGCGGACGATTCTGGGCCATGGAGTGCACTTGAACCCGCGCGATCGCGAAACCCTCGCGACGCATCGTGCGGTCATCGCTCATTGCCCGACAGCCAATGATTTCCTTGGCTCGGGACGGATGGATCGTCAAGCTCTCGACGAGGCGAAGGTCAACGTGGTGCTAGGCAGCGATATCGGCGCAGGTTTCAGCCGCAGCATGGTGAGCGTAGCTCGCGCGGGAATCGAAACGGCGGCATCGCTTGGCAATACGCCTCCGACGGCTGCATCCGCTTGGTACGACATCACTGCCGGAGCCGCAAATGTATTGGGCTGGGACAACGTCGGCCAACTTCGCAAAGGAAACCGCGCCGATATGGTCGTGATCCAACCTGACTTTACCACTCAAATGCAAGGATGTGATTCGATTATCGATCCCTTGTCGCAACTGATGTTCGCTTGGGATGATCGCTGGATCAAACAAACTTACCTGCGCGGCCAGTCAGTTTGGGGCGGATAGCCGGAACGATAACGATTCGGAGCGTGGGGAATATCCCCTTGGTCGCCAATTCCGTCGTGCCCATTTCCATGTTTTCGATTGCCCGGCCGCCCCAATCCGTCGCCGCCGAATCCGGGACCACCTGCACCATCAAATGCGCCAACTCCGTTGCCATAAGGAAGTCCGTAACCATAGGGCGTGATGTTCAGCCCAGCAAAGGGTGCACCCCAAGCAGCGTAGGGGACGCTGTACGGCCGAAACGGTCGTTGCCACTCGCCATACGGACGAACCGGGTCACCCCAAGTCTCAACCCGGTGGTAATTATCCGAGGATTGAGCGTAGTTCAAACGGCTGCGGACGTGCGTGTAACCGCTAGTTCTAAAATTTGCGACCTCGGCAACGGCAGGCGTCGCCGGAGGCTGGAACTGTTCCACCCGCTGTGCTGTGACCGGATCATGCGAGAATTTACCCGGCAGAGTCAACCAATCGGCTGCACCACACTGACTCGCAATCACGAGATTCATCAGGATCATGATGACGTTCTTCATGAACGCCAAAATAGTTCACGTTTTTGCGAGGCGAGATAAAAAACGATTGAGGGCAGGGAATTTGTGCAACCGCCTCGCCTCATAACACGTTTCACCCGCGGAATCGCTACAACCGTCGCAACCCATCTTCGGTCATCGGGGTAGGGATCTCTGCGTCGACTTGGTCGATGCGGGCCAATGTTTCGGCGTCCAATACCAAATCGCGTGCTGCCAACGATTCGAGTAATTGGTCGGTGCTGGTCGCTCCGATGATGGTCGAAGCAACAAAGTCGTGCTGGCGGCTCCATGCGACCGCCAGTGCCGTGACGGTGGTGCCAATCGAACTGGCGATTTCCTGCATTCGCCGGGTGGTTTCGATCGTACGTTCGTTGACAAATCGCTCCGCCATTTTGCGTTGCCTGTCCTCACCCTTGAGCAGGTAGTCGGTAAAGCGA
>NZ_ANOG01000960.1 GCF_000346295.1 Rhodopirellula maiorica SM1
TGGCGACCACATCGATGCCAAACCGCACCAGCCCCGTTCGCCGCGGTGTTTGGGTCCTCGAGCAGGTGCTCGGAGAACGCGTCCCGCCGCCTCCGCCGGACGTCCCCGAACTCGAAGATCAGCCGCAAAAAAGCATGAAGGGTTTGACGCTGCGTCAGCGGACGCAGTTGCACCAGTCCGAACCCACGTGCGCCAATTGTCATAAGGTTTTCGACCCAATCGGCTTCGGTTTGGAGAATTTCGACGCGATCGGCCGCTGGCGCGATAAGGATGACTCGGGCGTCGAGATCGACTCAGCCGGAAAACTTCCCAGTGGAGAAAGCTTCTCCACGCCAGCGGAGCTGAAGGCGCTTCTGAGCAAGCGAAAGGTCGACCTTGCTCGAAATCTGACCGAAAGGCTGATGGCCTACGCACTGGGGCGACAGCTGGAAGGTTATGATGAAGTCGTGATCGACCAGCTGATGATCAAAATTGCCCCGGACGATTACCGCATGCGGACGATAATCACTGAGGTTATCACTAGTTACTTATTTACGCACCGGAAAGTCAAAGGATAAGGCGTAGTGGATTTCGCCAGAAATCCTTGACGAGTGGACTTCTGGCGAAGTCCACTACAAAACTGCTATCGCACCACAAAGTCAAAACATGAATACCAACCGTTCTCGTGTTGATCGTCGCACGTTGTTAAAAGGCGCCGGCGTTTCCCTCGCGTTACCGCTAATGGAATCGCTGGGCTGGAAATCACCGAGCTGGGCCGCCGGTGGCAGTGTCGCCAAGCCGCCGGTACGGCTCGGGTTCATGTATATGCCGCACGGCGTGATCATGGATGAGTTCTGGCCCAAGAGTCCAGAGGCGTACCGTGATTCGCCGCCGCCGGCGATCGAGTCACTGCATCCGATCCTGGATCAGTGTCTGATGATGAAAGGGATTTCTGGCGTGCCGATCGCGCCGTTTAACGGCGCGCCGCATGCGTTAGAGTTGTCGACCTGGCTCACCGCGACTCTTCCCGACGCGGACACACGCAGCCGTGTCAACATCGCGATCTCGGCCGACCAGATCATGGCCAACTACGTGGGTGCTCAGACATTGCTGCCCTCACTCGAGTTGGCAACCATGCCGCAGACATGGAAGGAGAACCAGGCCGGTTTGCACGAGGCGTACTACTCGCACTGCAGCTACCGCTCGCCCACGCAGCCCGTCCCCGCCGAGATCGATCCCCGAAACGTCCTGAACCGGCTGTTTGGCAAGAAGGGACAGGCCAGCCGAGTCACGAAGGCAAACACACTCGACCGACAAATGCTCGACCGTGTGTTGGGTGGCGCGCGGGACCTGCGGCGGACACTGGCACCAACCGACCGGCAAAAACTCGATGAGTATCTCGATAGCGTGCGCGCGGTCGAACGTCGCATCGTCGCGATCGAGCACCGCCAACAGGAGGCGGCTCTGGAGAAGGCGGGCGTCCGCAGCGCCAAACGTCACGCCAGCGATTCGCCGCCAATCGAGGTCAAGATTCCCGAGGGTGACAAACGTAGCGAATACATGCAAGTGATGTGCGACTTGACCGTCCTGGCCTTCCAGACGGACACCACACGCGTCAGTACGTACATCGGGTCCACGCCCAACGGCGTGTCTTATCCCGAGTTGGGCTTTACGGACAAGCACCACTCGCAGACGCACCACGAGAATCGAAAAGAGATGGTCCGAAAGGTGGCAGCGATCACGAAGTTCAACATCGATCAGTTTGCCTACATGGTGAAAAAGATGGCCAGCTTGCGCGAGGGTGACGGCACGCTGCTGGACAACTGCATCATGATGTGGGGATCGGGCCTGGAAGACGGCAACAGGCACAGCCGCGAGAACCTGCCATTCATCGTCGCGGGCAAGGGTGGCGGTTCGATCAAGACCGGGCGTTTCCTGCCCGACGTCAAGGGCAACCAGGGGGACCTGCTCAAGACGCTGCTCGCGTGCGCCGGCGTGCCGCTAGACCGGCCGATCGGCATCGCGACCAAGCAGATCACCGAAATCATGGCCTGACCATGATTTGGCATGGTGTCACTAGGATTTAGCAGCCGCAATGCTTCCGGAGACACCGCCGCGAGTTTCGGCATTAAACTGCCGCCTACCGGCCAATGCCATCTACATTGGCAACCATTGGGGGCTGCTCAAGTAGTGGGATTCGCCAGAATTCCCATCTTTGTTGTTGAATCACTAGGAACTCTGGCGAGTCCCACTACCAAAGTAGATGACATTGGGCTTGCGTTGCACCGCTACCCAAAGTCGATGGCAATGGGCTCGCGCCCTACCGCTACAAAATGCTTCACAGCGTTAAGAGGTTCCGGTTACCGCCCTAGCCCTCGACCGAGATGCCTCGGTAGGTCATTTTGGGCTGCTTGCGTAGAAAGCGGCGGGCGATCTCGGGGAGATCGTCTTCGTGTCCCAGCACGATGACGATGTCGCCTGGTTTTAGTAGCAGCGTTGGCGATGGGTTTAATTGCATCGTGCCGTCGGCGTGGCGAACTCCGACGATCAGAAAGCTATGATTGCCACGGATCTCTAGCTCGCTGAGCGGATGATCGGAAAGCTCCGAATCTGCGATGACTTCGAGCTCATTGAACTGTAGCCCGATCCGCCGCAGATCCTCCAGCATCGTGCCTTGCTCTTGAATTTGTTCCAAGATACTTTCGGCCGTCGGCTGCGTGATCAACTGAGCCACCTTTTGGGCTCCGATCGCGGTAGGCAACACGACTTGGTTCGCGCCGCATCCGAGCAGCTTCTTTTCGGTGCGCGGGTTTTCACCGCGAGCGATAATGCGGACGGCCGGATTCATCTCTCGTGCTGTGATCGTGACAAACACGTTGGTGGCATCAAGTGACAAGACCGCCGCGACATTCCTGGCTCGTTTGATCCCTGCTTGATCCAAGATGTCTTCCTCGGATGCGTCGCCGTGAAGAACCAAATAGCCGCGGTCTTCGGCAGCACGCAGTCGCTCGAGATCCGAATCGATCGCGACAAACGGTTTGCCCGCCGCATCGAGTTCACGTGCCAGGATCGTGCCCAAGCGTCCCATCCCACAAATGATCGTGTGGTTGCTGAGTCGCTCAATTCCCTTGGTCATTCGTCTTGCTCCCATTGCTCGGTTCAATTCGCCATCGATCAACATTTGCATGAAACCGCCTACGGTATAGATCACTGAGCCATAGCCGGCGACGATCACCATGATCGTCAATGCACGTAGCGGTGGCGATTCGATCGGATGGACTTCGCCGTAGCCGACGCCGAAGATCGTGATCACGACCATGTAGAGTGCATCGTCCAGATGCCAACCGGCCGCCATGTAGCCTGCGACTGCCACCATGCAGATAAGCACAAAAAGCACGCCGCCGGTTAAGATGCGGCGAAGCGGCGGTGACGCCGCCAATTGCGACACCGGTGGCGTGTCGGGTGGTTGGGGCACACCGACGGCGTTTCGTTTTTGATCCACGTTTGCTCACTTCTCCTTTACCGGAGCCGAGCTAAGCAGCTAGGCAGGAGTCTTTCCGTGTATTAGTCGCTAACAGGCTGTTGATTTAGTCGAAATGCAAACCGCATTGGTGAGCCGAGGGCCGTGAGGCACCGGGTAATGCGTGGAACCCGGCGGCTGACTCGCGAGCGGCTCATTAAATCAACAAGCCGTTAGCCACGGTTCCAGCATTCAACCGAGGCGAGCGTCCAAGCAGCTAATGGGATTTCGCCTAATGATTCCTGCCTATCTGCTTAGTTCGTGGCGGACTGGGGTGCCGCGGGAGGCGTCGTTTCGACTTGACGCAATTGCAGCGAGTCGACCACTTTGCCATGCGCCAACACGTTGGTGATCACGACGAGCCAGCTGCCAGGGGTGACCCAATCGCTTTGCCGCAAACGTTCGGTCGCATTGGCGATCGTGACGTCGGGATCATCGGAAAAGTCCATCAGGAAGGGTTCGACGCCCCACAGCAACAACATTTGATTGAAGGTGTCCTCGACGTCGGTAAAGGCATAGATGGGAACGCCGCGTGGGCGGAGCGAGGCAAGGACATAAGCCAGAAAACCGCTGCGGGTAAAGACCACGATGCCGGCTTGGCCAAGCTCTTGAGCCAACAGGGCGGCCGAGCGAAGCATCTTGGATTTGGGTTCCCGGAGTGTGATCAGCGAATTGAGTGAACGGCTGACGGTCGGTTCGATGCTGCGGATGATGTTCTTCATCACCTCGACCGATTCAAACGGGTAGGCGCCCGTGGTCGTTTCGCCTGACAACATTACGGCGTCAGCTTGTTCACGAACCGCGTTGCTAACGTCCGATACTTCCGCCCGCGTCGGCATCGGGGATTGAATCATCGATTCGAGCAGGTGCGTGGCGATGATCACCGGTTTGCCTTCGCTTTGGCAAGCCGCGATCAACTGCGATTGAACCAACGGCAACTTGTGGTAATCAATCTCGATCCCCAAATCACCGCGTGCGATCATCAAACCATCCGATTCGCGGATGATCTCTTCCATGTTTTGCACACCAGCCTGGTCTTCGATCTTGGCTACGATTCGGGCACTCGATCCAATCTCTGTCAAATAGTCTTGCAGGGTGCGAACGTCTGCAGCGGTGCGAACAAACGAGAGCGCGACGAAATCAATCCCCGCTTCCGCTCCGGCCAGTAAGTCCTGTTTGTCTTTGTCGGTCACCGCAGGAAGGTTGACGTGCACGCCGGGCAGATTGATGTGGCGTCGCGACGTCAGCATGCCGGGGGTCTCGACCTCACAGAGAATGCCGTCGTCATCCTTGTCCAGGATTCGCATACGGATCAGTCCGCTGTCGATCAAAATGGTCGCACCCACTTTGACATCGCGTGAAATGTCGGGATAGTTGACCGAAACACAGGGGCAATCGGGATCGTGTGGAAAGGGATTCGATGAAGCTTGTAGTCGGATTCGGTTCCCGACAATTAACTCGATCGGCTCTTTCACCACACCGGTGCGAATCTCGGGACCTTTGACATCCATCATCACGGCAACGTGACGACCGACTTTATCCGAGGTCTGGCGAATTCGTTTGGTGACATCGATGGCCCACTCACCTGTTCCATGAGCCATATTCAAGCGAAAGACATCGACGCCTTGATTGATCAGACGCGTTAAGCCTTCGTCGGACTGGGTCGCCGGTCCGAGAGTCGCGACAATCTTCGTGTGGCGATAGTGAGTGTGCCGGTAACGACG
Source organism: Rhodopirellula maiorica SM1 (assembly GCF_000346295.1). Lineage (GTDB taxonomy): Bacteria > Planctomycetota > Planctomycetia > Pirellulales > Pirellulaceae > Novipirellula > Novipirellula maiorica. The sequence continues at coordinate 5,224 of NZ_ANOG01000960.1, forward strand.
TACCGTGTCAGAAATCAGCGTATCGGGCATTTCAGATAACATGGGCATTTGGATTCAATGAAGGATGAGAGTCCAGAATCTATAAGGTGGCTGCGACAATTGCGAGCGCGACTTGACAATGCCGGAATGACACACACTGGAGGCGATTATCGGCTGAATAAACGGGAAAGCGATGATCGCGTATGCGCACAAATCGAAAAAACTCGCCGCGGCCGCTTTTGGGGAGACTCGGCGGAATGGCCATTTTTCGATTTGGGAGTGATGTGATTTCTGGGACCTTTTTGAGGGTGGACGACCGGGAACGGCGACCGCTGATGCGGCGTCCATCCACCGTTTTTTTTCGGGGCTCACCACTTCGGGGCTCTCGATCAAGCAGGTTGGTAGTCGAAGTAGTTCTTCGTTTTGATCACTTCGGCCACGGGTTGAGGCACCATCGTTTCCCAGCTCGGGTCGCCGTTTTTGATCATCCGCAGCACCTCGCGTGAGAAGATTTTCAAGCAGTCCGGATCGTAGCTTTCGACTGCGTTGATCTCGCCACGGTCAAGCAGGTAATGGTACAGCTTGCTGAGCTCTGGTTTGACTTCGAGATTTTCGCACGTCACGAGCTGGCCGGTCTGCGGATCTAATAGCGGGTAGCAATAGATCTTTAGATCGTTCTTGAACAGGCGGCCAAATGATTCGAGGATGCCGCCTTCTAAGCTGGTGTAATACTGCTCGTCAAAGAGTTCCATCAAGCTGCCGGCCCCCATCGTGATCGCGATGCTCTCTTTGGTGTATCGCGACAGATAGGCAGCTAAACGAAAGTAGCGAAAATAGTCCGAGATCAGAACGGGCATGCCACAGGCGGCCATCACATCGGCGCGAGCGAGGAAGTCACGCAGATCGATTTCGCCTGCGGCTTTCAAGTTGTTCATGGTGATCTCCATCACTTGAACGACTTCTTTTCCTGCGACGCTTGGCAGCTGCGAAAATTTCTCGTTTGCCCCTCGCAACATGTCGAGATTGACGTTACAGACCGGGCGAAAACTGCCTCGTTCCACCAAGATCGGTTTACGGTAAAAGAATTCCGATGGCTGCAGCACTTCACCGTTGCTGGCGAACATCGCAGCACCGCTGAGTCCAAGCTCGACCAATTTCAGGCTCATCAAGCGGTTGTCGACGTGGCGAAACGCGATCCCGGAAAACTCGATCATATCGATCTCGATCCGCGATGTCGAAAGTCCATCAAGCAGCGAATCGACAAGAAGTTCAGGTTCATGGTGCAGCGCAAAGGCACCGTGAACAAGGTTCACTCCGACGATCCCAAGTGCCTCTTGTTGTAATGCCGCTTCCTCGTCCAGCATCCGCACATGGATGATGATTTGGCTATCGTCGTCGCGTGGATGGGCTTGAAATTTGATTCCCATCCAACCGTGGCACTCATTGGTGCCATGAAAGTTTCTGGCCGAGACGGTGTCGGCAAAGGCAAAGAAGGCGGTGGTGTCACCGCGAACGTCTCGCAAGCGATCGAGATTCAAGCGGTGCTCGTAATCAAGCATCGCTTGTAGTCGTTCGCGACAAACGTAGCGTGAAGCACGGCCATAGATGGCGTCGCTAACCTTCATGTCATAGGCAGACATGCTTTTGGCGATTGTGCCTGCGCCACCGCCGACGCGAAAGAACCAACGAACCACTTCCTGGCCCGCTCCGATTTCGGCAAATGTGCCGTAACGCCGCGGATCCAAATTCACATCCAGCGCCTTGTGATGTGTGTCCATCGGATTCGGAGATTGTTTTGTCGGATTGAATCGGTGCATGAATCGGTAGCGCTAGGGTCAGGAGGAGGGGAGGCGTAGGCTCTCGCTGCAATTTCGCGGTGGGATAGAAGAGTTGCTTGAGAATTCCGCAGTTTTGCTAAGCACAAACCATGCCGCCCACCATGAAATGGGGTTCACCATCTGAATTGTGGGCAAAACCGAGTCTGTCCTGAGATGCAGAACCAACAGGAGTGCCTGTGGATTAGGCACTGGCTGCCTTGAATTGGTGCACGCGGGGGGGATTCGGCAAAACGGTAAGAATCGTTTTTGCCATTTCCAGCAAGGTCATTTTTCCGTTTGCGAAGCGAGCAAATGGCGTAAAACGCCAGCGGCGGAGGCGGCAGCCCCCAATTTCGCAGCCGTGATCGCCGTGTTTGGCAGGCTGAAATTTGGGACGGGCACAAGGTTTGCGACGAACGCGGGCCAACGTGGATGACGGAGGTACCGCCCCGGTGCAGCGAGTTGTCCAAGCCCTTTTTACTTTTCTATCAAACAAGCCGGAATTTTAAGATGAGCACAACGCTGACTGCAGAGACCAAAAGCAATCCCCGTGGACCAACCAGTAACGGCTCTGCAGCGACCCCGCCCGGTTTGAGTCCGCGGCTCTCGGCAATCGCCGCCGTCACAGGCTACAAAACCAGCACGCCGGCGATGGATTTCTCGGAAACTCCGATGCAGGATTTGTTCTGCGCCAACGTGTTCAGCAAAAAGGTGATGCAAGAGCGGCTGCCCAAGCCGGTTTTCAAGTCGCTGATGAAAACAATTGAATCGGGCGAAAAGCTCGATCCAACCGTGGCCGACGCGGTCGCTTCGGCGATGAAGGATTGGGCGCTCAGCAAGGGAGCGACTCACTATGCACACGTCTTTTACCCATTGACCGGTGCGACCGCCGAGAAGCACGACAGTTTTTTGTCGCCCGATGGCGACGGGGGCTCAATCGCCGAGTTCAGTGGCAGTCAGTTGATCCAAGGCGAGCCGGATGGTTCGAGTTTTCCGACGGGTGGGATTCGGCAAACGTTTGAAGCGCGAGGCTATACGATTTGGGACGTAACAAGCCCAGCGTACATTCTAGAAAACCCCAACGGCACAACGCTTTGTATTCCGACCGCGTTTGTTTCGTGGACCGGGGAAGCGCTCGACAAAAAGACGCCGGTGTTGCGTTCGATGCAGGCACTGAACAAGCAGGCTCTGCGGATCCTGAAATTGTTCGGTCATGATGATGGTGCCTTTGTCGCTTCGACTGCGGGCCCCGAGCAAGAGTATTTCTTGATCGACCGACATTTCTACTTTGCTCGTCCCGACTTGGTGAACGCCGGACGAACGCTGTTCGGTGCCAAACCGCCGAAGGGCCAAGAGTTTGATGATCACTACTTTGGTGCGATCCCTGAACGAGTTTTAGCGTTTATGCTCGAGAGCGAGCGCGAGCTGTTCAAACTAGGGATTCCTGTCAAAACACGGCACAACGAAGTCGCACCGGGGCAGTACGAAATCGCTCCGATGTTTGAGTCGGCAAACCTTGCGACCGACCACCAGCAACTGCTGATGACGACGCTGAAACGGCTTGCCGAAAAACATGGAATGACATGTTTGATGCATGAAAAACCGTTTGCGGGTGTGAACGGTTCGGGTAAACACGTGAATTGGTCTCTGGGAAGTCGGTCTCAGGGTAATCTATTGGACCCAGGCGATACGCCACACGAAAACGCTCAGTTTTTGGTGTTCTGTGCCGCGGTGATTCGTGCGGTACACAAGTACCAAGGCTTGTTGCGAGCGGTGGTGGCGACCGCCAGCAACGATCACCGACTTGGTGCCAACGAGGCACCACCGGCGATCATGTCGGTGTTCCTGGGGGATCAATTGACCGACGTCTTTGAGCAAATCAAGGCTGGCGGCGCGAATTCGTCAATCGAAAAAGGAACGTTGACGGTAGGGGTGGACGTGTTGCCGCCGCTTCCTAAAGACGCCGGGGATCGTAACCGCACCAGTCCGTTTGCGTTTACCGGAAATCGCTTTGAATTCCGAGCGGTGGGATCGAACCAATCGATCGCGGGTCCATTGGTGGCGATGAACACGATCATTGCCGAGTCGGTGGACTATTGTGCGACCCAGTTGGAAGCGGCAACCGATGGGACACCCGAATCGCTACATAGTGCGATTCAAGTGTTGTTGACGGAGATCATGAATGAATGTTCTTCGGTCGTGTTTAACGGCGATGGCTATTCGGATGATTGGCATACCGAAGCGGTCAAGTTGGGATTGTTGAATATGAAGTCGACGCCGGATGCGTTGCCGTACCTGCAATCACCCGAAGTGGCTGAGTTGTTCCAAAAGTACGGCGTGTTGTCAGGTCGTGAGCTAGAAAGTCGGCTTGAGACTTATCTAGAACAGTACTGCATGTCGATCAACGTCGAAGCCAAATTGACCTACAACATGGCCAAAACGATGATCTTTCCCGCCGCGGTTCGCTACCAAAATGAATTGGCCGCCACCTGCACCAATTTGAAGTTGTTGGGCTATGACTTTGACACCGACACGCTCGATGAGATGACGTCGCTGGTGAAGCAGTTGCAAGACAACATCACACTGCTGCAAAAGAAGATGGACGACGCTGTCGGCGGTGGCTTCATCGAACACGCCAAACATTGCGGCGAAGTGGTGTTGCCGGCGATGAATGCGGTGCGTGAGATCGCTGACGAACTCGAAGGGATCGTGGCCGATGACATTTGGCCGCTGCCGAAGTACCAAGAGATGTTGTTCATCAAGTAGCCGAAGCGTCACGCGTGAGAACGTCACGCGAAATCGGCGCGTCAAACCGTAGCGAAACTCGCCAAGAGTTTCGGGGGCGGGTATGTGGACGAAACTCTTGGCGAGTTTCGCTACAGCTAATCCTGGATGACAGACGGGAAGCCTATCCCACATTTAGCCTAGCCAGAATGCGACGGCGGTAGCGACGTCGTCGTGTTCGAGCGCTTCGGTGGGCCAGTAATTCGTCGGCGACCGCAGC
>NZ_ANOG01000961.1 GCF_000346295.1 Rhodopirellula maiorica SM1
TCCATCGGATGCCAGCCGAACTAAGCCTACGCAATCAAACACCCCCGCTGAGCTACAAGACTTCGGCAACCACGCTTCGCAACTGCGAATCGATTCAGAACGACAGTCGCTCGAGCTTGAATTGTTTCGCGTCCAGCGAGAAGCCGATGCGGCGCGTCACGAAGCGCAAGCGGCACGGTGCGACGCCGAAGCCGCCGCAATCGAACTGAGACTTCGCGGCATCGAAGCGTCGGGGCACCAGCCGTCTAGCGTGCCTGCTGTTCCCGGCCCAGTGCCTAGCCTCAACACCGCTGTCCTCAACAACACGACTGTCCCCCAGAACGAATCAGGCCCCGGTGTCAGCGTCCGGAGTTATTCGTCACCGCAACCAGCGTGCTCTGCCTCCACCGCGGTTGACACCACGCATCCCAACGTGGTCTCCGATTCGAAGTCGAAATCAGCCTCCCATGCTGCGGAGATCACTTGGTATCAGGGTCCGCAGCTCGATAAACCGACCACCGCACCGCTTGATCCGTCGCCGCCCCCCACAACCGCACCGGCAGATCAGGGCTTACCCGCCGCCGCGTTGGCCTCGACATCATTCCAAAGTTGGCAAGAGATTCGCGAGGCATTCGATCACGATGCTGACGCGACCAAAACGGCTGTGCCAACAAAAGTCGATACCGCCGATCAAGCCGCTGCGTCCTCCGACGGCTCCTCGACCAGCGTCGCTGAACCGGACGCCGCCGAAAGCCCCGTTATCATCCCGGCCGCCGGCGATCCTCTGATTAGTGAATCACGCAAAGATAAAACCGCTGCCCCGCAGCTCCGCGTCGATGCAGCGCATCACCCGGTTACAGCACCTCAGTTGCGGAATGACGACGCAGCGGATGACGTGGATCTCGATAAAGCTAACGGCAAAACGACCAGCGATCCTTTGATTGCGGTCGCAGCGTCCGCAGCGACGACCGATTCACCGAGCCACGCCGACACACCGTTTCCGCTGATCTCGACGCTTGATAGCGATGAGAAACCGTTTGAGAAAGCGGAGATTGTGGAACTTGATTCCGCAGTCGTTGCCGACGACACGACGACGCCCGAGAATCGGCGACGAAAACCTGCGGCTTGGGTCGCCAGCGCGATTGTGCATGCGGTCATTCTCGTGATCCTTGGCGTTGTCACATTGAAAACGCACAAACCGTTGGACCAAGTCTCGCTATCCGCGTCGGCGCCCTCGGCGTCGGAAGTATCGATGGAAACCTTTTCCATCGAGAGCACCGAATTGGAAACCGAACCGACCGAAGAGCAAACCGAGTCCGAGATCCAATACGACTTGAGCCCCGTGGGTGAGATCGCGATTTCAAATTTCACGCCGCCACCACCGCCATCAATGCCTAGCCCGGCGGCGGCGATGCTGAGCCCATCGAACAATTCGGCAGCCGCGATGTTGACCAAGCCGAGTGATTCGGACGCCAAAATTCAGTTTTGCGGAGTCGATGGTGGAGGCAACCATTTTGTTTACCTGGTCGACAGCAGCAAGAGCATGGGAGACGCCTTCAATTCAGCTCGCATCGAACTACTAAAATCGATCAACGCGTTGCGTCCCGATCAGCGGTTTTATGTCATTTTCTTTGATTCCGATCCCGACTTCATGCGTTTGAGCGATCCTAAAAAGGACGAGCGGCGAAGTGCGTATGCAACGCCAAAGAACAAAGCGGCACTGCAACGATGGGCGATGGGCATTCGCGCCGACCGCGGCCGGAACCCAAACGATCTGCTCGATTTCGTATTGAAATTGAGAGCCGATGCGATTTTCCTACTCTCCGACGGCGAGTTCCCTCAGTCGACCGAACAGTTGTTACAGGAAAAGAATGTGCAGCGCAATCTGTTTGGCAGCGGCGGGTTGATCAGCCGAGTGCATACGATTGCTTATCACAGCCGGGCAGGGGAAAGCCGAATGAAGCGAATTGCCCAACAGCATCAGGGGCAATACCGTTACATCGCCAAGCCGTAACGCGGGTAGGAGAATGTTTTGGTGAAGAGTGCTGCGCTGCTAAAAGTTCTAGGTTGGACTCCAGATTGGTTTCATATCTTCTCTAACCTGCATATTCGTCGCGGTTTGTCACTCAATTTGTTGACCAAAGCAATGAAAATGAGTGCAACGAATCCATTTCTGTCACCCATGAGTGTTGGTAAGCTGTGCCGATCATACCTAAAATGCCGCCCCCCAAGCGGTGTCTGCAGTAACCTCGTGGCACAAGCCGAATAACTGTCATTATACAAACAAGCGGTGTTAGCAGGGAGTTCCGTACTTTCCGAATGGCTTTCCCCTCGATTGCATCCCAGTCATCTTTAGTTGACTTTTGCGATAGGTGGAAAAACACCGCGAGATTAAGTGTGATGTTAAGGATGCCAGCCGATGCAATTGGGGCGATCAGAGTTTAGTCCAACAAGGACCGTAGCAGTCTGCTTGTTTCTCACAACACTCTGTCTGCAAGTTGGTTGCTGGGCACCGTTGTATACGCAGGGGATCCCTGCGACACAACTACCCGATACGTTCCGCATGCCAATGCGGACCGGCGGTTACCCACTCAACTTTGCAAGTTTAACGATCGAACCTCCCAAAGACTACATTCTTGGGCCTAACGACCAGTTAGACGTGACGGTTGGCGGTTTGATGAAGGACGCGGTTGCGGTGCCCATGCGGGTTCAAGTGATGGCAAACGGAATGATTCAATTACCGCTCGTCGGCCCAGTAAAAATTGGCGATACCAACCTAATCGAGGCCCAACGTCGCATCAGCGACGCCTATTCGAACGGCTACCTAGAGAATCCGCAAGTTAATTTAGCTCTGGCCGAGAAAGGCTCGACATCGGTGATCGTATTAGGCGAAGTTAATTTGCCTGGTGCACATCTGTTGCCGAAGTACCAAAACGATGTCGGTCATGCCTTGGCTGCGGCCGGAGGACTGTCGGAGGATGCTGCAGATGAAATTGAAATTCATCGTCACTCGAATGGAATGAAACAGCTCTCCTGTCACCGACTTCCCAACGTTTCGGGTGTGCTAGATGTCCCCTCAGAACCCGTTGGAATGTCACCCCATGGGCACGATTCACAGAGTTCGCTGGTGGACCCAAGCCAAATCTTACGCATACCGCTTCGCGTTCAAGGTCAATTCCAACTCAGCAAAAACGACATTACGCTCTCGGATGGCGATGTAATCGTAGTTCCAAGCCGCAAACACGAAGTGTTCTTCGTTGTCGGAAAACTGAGTACCACCAACACGGTTCGATTCACGATCGGTGACCGTGAACGTGAACTAGGCGTCGGGTTCGTGTTGCCGCGTGACCGCGAAATTGATGTAGTCACTGCGGTTGTGATGGCGGGCTACATCGATCCGATTGATTCGCCTACGACGGCGACCTTACATCGAATCAAGCCGGACGGGACTCCGATGCTGATATTGGTTGACTTGATTGAAGCTAGGTGCAATCCACGCGCAACGGTTTTGGTCGAACCCGGCGACATCATCTATCTGAATCCCGATGCTCCGTGGTACATGCGACGAACCATCGACCGCATCTTCCCCGAAATTTTGCTGTCGCCCTACAACTTCTGGATCCGGCGATCGATCATCGGCACAGGCGACATTTGACGTCGCGGGCGTAAGCCATGTGATTAGAAACAGATTGTCGCCCAAGCAGATTTCACATCCGGCAGCACTCGCTCAGCAAAACACTGAGAACGTTACGTAATTCGGCCGGATGACGCTGGACGATCCGGCGTTGAGTGCAAGTGGAGGCTACGATTTTGAATTGCCTGAGTCTCAAGTAAACAGGGATTCATGCTAAGTGTGGTCTAATTACACTGTGAGTTAATCCAGCTTTCTGAGCTGGACTAATTCAACTGGCACCCAAGAATCGCAATCGGATTTTTTCACCATGCTAAGTCTACTCACTCCGCGAGGCATGCATTTGGCGATGCCACGCGACTACTGGCACGTTCTTGAGCCAATGGGGAAGCATATCGAGCGAGACTCTTTGGGTGGTTACCACATCGATATGCGTGAAAAAGCTCGGCCCTACAAGGGACCGTCCAAAGACGGGTTTCCGTTGCGAAATCAAAACAACGAAGGGCTGCAACTGTTACCCGTCACGATCACGCAAATGGCGCTTGGGCATTACGACTGCTGGTTGGAAGATCAGGATCCCGAGCGTAAAGAAACGATTCGTCGCTGTGCTGACTGGCTGGTCCAACAACACGGACCTTGCCCCAATAAAATGAATGGCTGGTCCTACCAATTTGATCATGGACGACTGAGCATCAAGGCGCCCTTCATTTCAGCGATGGGCCAAGGCCAAGGAATATCGGTACTGGTCCGCGCTCACAAAATCTTTGGCGATGATCGCTACCTGGAGACAGCCAAAGTCGCGCTCGAACCGTTCTATTATCCGGTCGATCAAGGAGGCGTAACGGCTTACACATCCGATGGCGTTGCCTTTGAAGAGTATCCGAGCAATCCGTTTAGCCATATTCTCAACGGGTTCATTTTTGCACTCTGGGGCGTTCACGATTATGGCATCTACACACAAGACGAGAAAACGCTTGAATTGGCAAAAGCGGGTGCCGAGACGCTAGCCAAAATGCTTCCTCGTTATGATGTTGGTTACTGGTCGCGATACGGATTATTTCCACATCCCAGCCCAAATGTCGCCAGCCCGTTCTACCACGAATTGCATATCGCTCAATTACGAGCACTATACGTTCTGTATCCCCACGAAGTTTTTCAGCAGTATGCTGATCGTTGGGAACGGCAATTTGGCAGTTGGCCGAATTTCGTTCGCGCGGTATATGGAAAAGTTCGTTTCAAACGCTGGGTCAAATCAACGAAGAAACGACTCGCCGCTGCTGGCATCGAAACGGATGCCGCTGCGGATTATTGGTCCGGCAAGGCCACACTGCCCACCGAGACTACGTAATCGACCTGGCCGTCAAAACGAAGAGGTGCGGTTGTCTGCAATCTTCCACTGGACGCGCCGGCTAGCTGGAACCGGCCGTCACCACACCTCGATGGCACGGTGAGTTTTTACAATCTCTCGGCCAATGCATCCTCAGCCAGTCCATTCTCCGTTAGGGCAGCAACGGCGTCATCGGTCGCGGTTGCGTCTGCGGTCAACATCAACTGCAAAGTCGTGATGACCCGATCCACGTTTTTCGACGACAATGGGATCGGTTCTACAGCAGGAATCAACGTCTCCGGCTCTTTTGTGAAATTGTCCGTCGACGCACTCGTCGTGGCAGTCGAACTGGCCAGGAACTGTGGCGACGCTTGTGCTGGTGCTGCGGAACCACCATCTAGTGATGGCAACGAATCGGCAGGGACGAGATCAAATCCAGTCAACTCGGCGTCGCTGATGCCGAAGTCACTGCCATCGAAATAGAGCATGCTCGCAAAGGTCCCACTCGAGCTGTTACCCAGTGCCGTGGGACGGAATACGAAGATGTCTTCATCGTCACCCGCGACACCGCCCACGGCAAATTCATTTTGAACGTTCAAATAGATGTCGCCATTGACACCCACGGTGACGCCATGAACATCCTCGCCGCTCAAGCCGACGTCGCTCCCATCGAGATAGATTTCCCAGCTGCCCGCTGTATTCTCACCCAGCGAGGTCGGTGTCAATGCGATCAAATCGTCATCCCTGACCGACAGGCCACCGATCGTGCTGGAGCCTGTGATCGAAACCAGCAATCGGCCGTCCGGTAGAATGGAAAACGCATCCACATCGTCGGCAGATCCATCAAGGTCAACATCGCTACCATCGATGTACAACTCGAAACTGCCTTGTGTTTCGCTGCCAAACTGGGTTCCCGTAAACTTGACAATGTCAGAATCATCGACAACGTCAGCAATCCCAGGCACCGATTCTGCAGATGCAAATGAGAGTAAAAGTTCGGTGGGACTTAACAGCGCGAATCCACTGAGTTTGGCACCAGCCAGCCCGACATCGGATCCGTCGAACAACATACTGAAATTGACGCCATCGAAAACAAGCACATCTTCGTTTTCCGCGTCGATCCCGCCAACAGTCACGTCGCGATCGAACCCAACTAACAATACCGTGCCGCTCGGTGCCGGTTGAACGACGACGTGCAGTGTCGCAGTTGTTGCCAACGGTGGCGAAGCATCGTCACCGGTGTCGATGACTTCAATCGTGATATCACCTTCACCAACAAAGCCCTCATCGCTGCTAACCGTGATCAAGTGGGTGGCTGGATCAATGGTCGCATTGACGCCTGCAAAGGAGGACGTCACCGAGAAACTAGCATCACTGGACGGTGTTTCGATGTCAGCGAAGAAGTCATCCAAATCGAGCGTCGCGTCATCACCATCTTGAATTAACGACAACTCGGGAAGGCCGGTTAATGCCGGCGGATCATTCACTGCGGCGACGTCTACCGTGATCGTGTAATCCGAGATACTGAATTCCGCGCCGTCATGCAATTGGAAACTGAACAGGTCATGGTTTGGCCCGTTCGCATTGGAATCTGCCAAGTAAGTTAAGTTTCCATTCGCGATATCGGTTGCTTCGATAACTTGATCTAAGATCACGTCGATACCGGAAAGCTGTAGCATGCCGGCGGATTCCAGTGCAGTGACCTTGATTTGATCAAGACTATCACCGTCAATGTCCTCAAAATTAAAGTCACTGATAGCGAGTACATAGAGTTCATCCTCTATCGCGGCGATCTGGCCGTCACTGCCTGTGGGCGGATGATTCACGGCGGTGACTGCGATCGTAACGCTTCCATTGCTCGTCGCTCCGGTCGCGTCGACCAGTTCGTAAACGAAGCTATCAGAGACACTTGCACTTCCGTCGTGGGTGTAGCTGAACGACCCGTCCGTATTCAGAATGAGCGTGCCGCTGCTGGGAGCCACGATCGGATGCGTGTTGACGGTCAATAAGTCGTTCGGCAAATCAAGATCGGTGTCATTGCTGATCAGACTGGTCGAACCATCGACAAGCTGTGTTGTCGTGCCCGCACGGGGAACGGAGATGCTGTCGGCGTTAGCGACTGGTGCTTGGTCGTTGACAGGCGTGATTTCGATGGTGACCATGGCCGTGCTGGTCGCGCCCGCAGAGTCTTGGATTTGATAGACGAAACTATCAGAAAAATTTTCGCTTCCATCATGGGTGTAACTGAACGTGCCATTAGCGTTGAGCACGAGCGAACCGAACGATGGCCCTAATACAGGCGTGGTGACCACGCTCAATGTGTCATCGGGAAAATCGGCATCCGTATCGTTTGCCAACAAACTAGCCGAACCGCCGGATAACAGAGTCGCTGTGCCACCTTCAGCCAGAAGCAAAGAGTCGCCATTGGCATTGGGGGGACTGTTCCCGCCAACCGGAACCGGGACATGCACTGCCATCACGTCGTAAGGGCTGAGACCATACACACTGCCATCAAAATAGATGTTCTTCGCGATGTTTCCGGTGGTGTCGTCGCCCAACGTAAGTGGCCGAAACAATAACACATCGTCATCACGCACGGTACTGTCGAGCGCATCGAATGAACCGTCGGTGGACAAATACAGGTTTCCATCGGGATAGAAACTCACTCCGTTGACGTCTTCGCCAGCCAAGCCCACGTCACTACCGTCAAAGAACAACGCCCAGTCTCCCGTGGTGGTCTCCCCCAGCGATGTTGGAGTGAAGACAAGGATGTCTTCATCGTCCCCAGCAACCGTTCCCACGTTGTATGAACTGCGTGTGGAAATCAGCAATCGTCCGTCCGCAAGTAAGGAGATCGAATCAATGTCTTCACCGCCCGAAGTCAGCCCCACGTCGCTGCCATCGAAATACAGCTCGAATGTTCCGCCAGTGGTTTCACCCAACTCTGTCGCCGTGAACTTCACGATGTCCGAATCGTCGACCGTGCCAGCAATCCCCGGGATACTTCCCGATCCTGTGAACGAAATAAGGAATTCGGACTCAGAGATCACATGCAGGCCATCAATGCGAAAGCTTTCCAAGCCAACGTCCGACCCATCAAAGAACTGACTAAAATTCTCGCCGTCAAAGAAGATGATGTCCTCACTTTCGATGGTGATTCCGTTGCTCAGTGTCGCGGAGGAGTTGATTGCGAAATACAGAGACTCAGGTGAATTGAGAATCGTTGTGTCGATATTGACGTTGTAGGAAACGGGAGACATCTCAAATCCGTTCTGATCAGCGATTCGATTCACACCAGTGCTAAGCGATAACTGATAACTACCGTCATTCCATGTCCCGCTGGTCGGTGTGAGCGAGACTCGCTTGGCAACCGAATCGTAGGTGAACGTGTAGTCCACCCCTTCGCTTAACAGCACGCCGTCTTTTTGTAGCGTGATCGTCGACTCGATGACGGTGCTATCGTTGATGCCGCCGCTGAAATCCAATAGCGATACATCCAGTCGTGGTTGAGCGGTGTTGACGGTAATCGACTGTGAGGAAGCATCAAAATCAGATGTGCCGTTGTCCACCGGACTGGTCATTCGTGCTCGCGGAGGTGCAGGCAGATTAAACCGTTGGTCAAAGTCGAGCGGTAACGAGAACTGGCTTTCCGAATCTGTCTCGAATTGATCCAGTGACGGTGAATACGTGGTGAAGTTCACCACGTCGACTGAGGGTTCGAATTCAATGAGCCGCAAAAATCCATCGTCACCAATCGCTCGGTTTTGGTAGTTAGCCAACACCTCAATGACCTCAGACCCGGCACTGTTGGTGGAGACTTGATGACGTTCGGAGCCAAAGTGACCTCCTAAAACCATGAACACTTGCGGATTGGGGCTCACCAGTTGCTGGAAAACTTCGACGCCCGTATTACCATCGGCAGTCAATTGTTGAGTCGAGTGCCCGCCTGTTTCATCGATGTAAGCATGCGTCGTGATAATCGCCGGAAGATCGGCATACGCATCTAATATGTCCTGAGCCCATGAGAGCGCGCTGTCACGCGGCTCCCACTCCAGCGTCAAGTGCAGAAACGTCTGATCACCGCCGCTGAAAATCTGGAATTGATTAAGTTCGTCCATCGACGAACCGCCATACCAGCTTCGTCCTTCATACCGCGAGTCGCCAAAATACCGAGTGAACTGGCTGGCCCCGTTATGAGTGTTGTCGTCATCATAATCATGGTTGCCAATGGCGACGCTGTACGGCACCAATCCGTCAGGGTTGGCGGTGAGGTCGCCGTCGAGAAGGCCCAATGCGGCAGTGGCGACTTGCCACTCTTGGTCGCTCTCGGAATTTTCAACAACATCGCCGACATGCGACAAAAATACGATATTGTCGTTTTCGGCGTTGTCAGCGACCCATTGGAATTGCTCACTAAAAGTGGCTGGAGAAGATTCCGCCAGCGATTGGGTGTCGGGTATTTGCACGATCTTGAAAGCATCTCCGGCCAAAAGCTGTCGGTCTTCCAGGCTCTCGATGCATCTGTTGAAACGATTGCGACGTTTCTGATTTACCCGTGCCATTGTTTGTCTCGCTAGTCTTTTTGGGGATGAGTTACTGAGCCCGCTCTGCCATTCTTCATTCGATTCTTCCACCACCCCGCCACCAACTGAGCCTTCAGAATTTGAGAGGTGGTTTGTTGGCCAACATTGATCCGGTTAAGCGACAACCAATCCGCCGAAGGCAAGTGGTTGATGCCCCGCTGGACGGTAAACGCCAATTCAAAACCTTCTTGCTGCATCATCTGTTTGACTGCCGCATTGCATTGTCCACCGGGATATGCAAACACTGGCAACACGCTGCCGATCTCTCGCTGGACATCATCACGAGACCCTACGACTTCTTGCCGCGCTTGCGCGATTGGAACTCGCGTCAAGAGTGGGTGCGTCTGTGTGTGCGGAGCTAACGTCACACCTTGATTTGCCAGGGCGCGCAGCCGATCCCAGCAAAGCACGCTACGCGGTGGCACTGGCGATTGTTGCTGATCCACAATCTTGTCAATCACTTCCGTCGCACAGTCATGCGGTAGTTCTTTGACATAATCACGTAGTTCGCGAAAGACGCGGCTTCGCTGTTGATCGGATCCAAGCGGCAGTCGTCCGATTGGCGTGTCGACATGGCTGGAACGGAAGTTCCAAATCGCAGCATACAGACGATCCCACCAAAAGCGTCGCTCGGGTTGGTCGGGGTAAGCGGTAGGGACAAACACCGTCACAGGCATGTCCCGAGCCTGCAAGGCAGGCCAAGCAAAATCGGCAAAGTCAGTGCACGCATCGTCAAACGTGATTAGCACAGACTTGACCGGCAGTTCATGCTCGCCACGGCAAGCCGCTAGGACCTGCTGCATTGAAACAACGTTCGCTACGGACGAGAGCATGTCAAGTTGCTCGGCAAATTGGTGCGGCGTCGCACTGATCAATCCCGGATACAGAAGTGGTGTTCGATCTGCTTCATCCACCCGGTGATACGTGACGACTGCAAGATCACAGGGGCTAGTGACGTTCACTTTTTCCAGTGTCCGCAGCAGGGAACCAAACACAGGTGTATTGGCAGCGCTGATCGCAGTTTGACGAAGTGATTTTAACATGGCATTAACGGCGGCTCATTTCGCTTGTGCCTCTTCCAGCGATTCCGCCCCGGCTAAGGGCTCCTGGTTAGATAATTTTTCGGATGCGATCGGTGTCCGAGCATAACCGGGGTCACGCCCGGATTGTTTGCGACGTTGTAGCGGTCCAAGGATCGCTTGGCAGGCGCTGCGAACCAAATTGGTCATGATGCGGATGCCCGGCATCGGGTCACGCAACGAGAGAATGTCGAAACGATAACTCGGTCGTAACAGATCGATCATCGCGCCGATGGCAGCGGATCGTTTGGGCATTTTCATGACAGGATGCTTCGGTGCGCCTCGCAACACACGGATGATCCAGCTCAATTCCTTCTGAAAGTTCTGAACATGCACGAAGGTTCGATAGTCTAGATTTGTCGGCAACGACTTATCAGGCGGCCCGTTCAACGTCAATTCACACAGCAGCGTAGGGAAATCGACCCCAGCGGCGATCGCAATCGGTAATGAACCCCAGATTCGCCCGTTGATCTCCATCAAACGGGATTCCCCGCGATCATTGAGTTTGAATTCTGCCATGGCCAAACCGGTCCAGTTCAGCGTTTTGATCATCTCACGCGTCTGGTCATAGAGCGCCGGATCGAGCGGGTCACTGCGGCGCAATGAACTTGCACCGCCCGTCAGTGGGACTTCTCGAAGTCGCCGATGTTGAAACGCTCTGATTACTTGGCCTTCATGAGCCAAGACTTCGACGCCGACGCCCGCCCCCGGAAAGTACTCCTGAAGTAACACGGAGCAATGTCCTTCAAACTGCTTCATCTTTTTCCGCAAGTCATCTTCGTCATGGGCATAGTCGACACTCCAAACTTGCACTGGTTTGTCCTCGGACAACGTGTGCGACGAACTCGGCTTCAGCACCAATGGCCAGCCAAAGCTGCGACAGTGAAGCAATGCTTCGTCGATTGAATCGACCAACTGTGTACGTGGATAAGGAACGTTGAGCTTTTCGGCCAACTGGAATGTCAAGTTCTTGTTGCGAACGGTGTTCATCGCATCCTCAGGCGCCCAAGGAACTCGACAAACTTGTTCCACTCGTGCTCGGTATGCCTCCAGTGGCAGCACCACCTGCTCGGTGACGGGAACAATCATGTCAATCTGATATCGATCGACCGCCGCCAAGATGTCTTCAATGAATTGCTGAGGGTTTGATCGTGGGCATGCGTACACGACGCGATGCTTGGCATGACGTGAGGCAAGTCCAGGGCTGCGCGGGTCTGCGTCGGCCGCGATCACTTCGTAACCATTTCGGTCCAGTGAACGAATCGTTGCGACAGCGGCTCCGCGACAGGCGTCACTGACTAAGATGCGTCCTTTCATACCAGAATCCTTTGGCTCTTCTGACTTTGCTGTTCGTAGTAGCGAGTGATTCGCTCGCTGACGTCGTCAACGACATCGTCAATGCTACGGCTAGCGTCAACGATCTCAAAGTGCTTGACCAAGTCCTTCATCTGCAGATAGTCATTGCGTCGTTCTTCCAAAAGCTCCAGCGTTCCTTCGCCCTTGCGATCGAAAAGCACTTCCGCGGGTGCATCCAAGAACACGATCACGTCAGGACGCGGGTAGAAACGGTTGAGCATGTAACCATGGACCTTCTGCGTCACCGAACGAGGTGCATCACTGACGATGTCATACGCGTAGTAGTCCGGGAAAAAATGGCGATCGAAGATCACGATTCGTTTCCTTTTTAGATGGTACCAAGCAACCAATTGGCGATACCATTCTTCGGCTAAGCGGTTGGTCAGGCTGACGGACGACTTCGCTGTTTTCCATATTCGTCGCGGCATGCTTTTATGTTTGACAGGGGCATCGCTGTGTTTTTCCCGTGGGCCACCCGCGTATTTCTTTCTGCCTACTAACTGACGCAGAGCTTGCACCAAGCGAGTTGTCGGCAGTAAATGCTCGCTGGCTTCGTGATTGACGCCCATATACAGGTACTTCGTCGGTACAGGCAGGCGACTGCGTAAACGATTGCCCACCGTTGTTTTGCCAGACCCGTCCGGACCGATTAAAGCGACAGTAAACATGATTCTTTCCGGTTCGACTGAAGTGTCTGATAAAGATCAGCGAGGTTAGCGTTGTGGGGATGATCGACCGCGTAGACCTGTTTGTCTTGTAGCAGTCGATCGAAGAGGACGTCTCGTTTTTGCTCGAACGCACCGACGCAGTCCGACATGTCGGCAATCGCATACGACCAGCGACGAACTGCTTTTCGCAAGTCGTCTAGATCCTCGTCGTGCAGCGCAATCAAACGTCGCTTCGCCACTTCGGCCGTGAGTGGCGTGACGCAAATTTCCGAACGGTCATGGGTGCCAGCTAGCAGGATCGTGTCGAGCGAAGCGGATCGAGGTCGAAGATCCTGACCAAGCCAATCCGCAGCGGGACGATCGATGTAACGATTGCGGTCCACCGACGCGGCGAGTTTGCGTGCGGACTTCGCGATTTTCGGAAGCACGCGACCAGATACTTGGGCAGCGACCGTGGCCACACCGGCAGCATGCTTCCAGCTGGTCAGTCGAAATTTATCCTTTAGCCGCACCTGTTTCAGTTGACTGGCGCCTTGGCGAAGATGCCAGTCGCGAAGCCGGATCGGTTCGGGAACGCCATGCATGGTTTGACCGTCAGCGGCGACATATACCCATTCCGCCGCCAAATACTCCGCACCTTGCAGTAAGTAAGCCAACATGACTCCGGTTTTTCCGCCTCGTGGCCAACCACAAACCATGTAACCATGATCGCCGAGGGTAAAGGCCGACCCGTGCAACCCCAAGATTTGTTTGTCGACACATCGGCTGTTGATGATCGAACGAAGTAGCGGAATTCGGCCGCCAGTCCCTGACGGCAGCGTTATTCGAATCGGACCATCGCTGAATACGTTCTGCAAGTCGAACTCGATCGGCGAGGCAACGTCCGCCGTTTCGATTGCGAAACGTTCGTCGGCATGAACGGCATCATGCTCACCCAAATGTCGCCACGAAACCGTCGGCAATGACTTTGACTTGAATCGCACTTCAATATCAGGAGCACAGTCGCTCGTATCTTTCTCAGCACCACAAACGCGCATCATCATCCGCACATCCTGTGAAGATGCGTTTACAAGGGACAGATGAATTTGTCCGTGCAGGTGCAGACGAACAATGCTCATTGATACGGTACGCATGCTTTCCGCGAATTCAGTGTTTCGTGAGTTCTCTTGTAACCCCAGCGATCGCAAAGATTCATTCCAAGCAGTTCCTCTAGCCGCTGAACCTCTGGGGTAAACAACTGTTTGAGTTCGGCGTGTGCTTCGGGAGAAACGGTTGCCCGATCATCATCAGCGACTTCCCGATAAATCAGGCTGCGAACCAAGCGTGATCGCTTGACGCGGCCCCGTAATTTTTTCCACCCCAGTCGTCGGCATGTTTGGGACATCTGCTTACTGAACGCTGCCAAATGCTTGTTGCGTGGCAAACAAGCAGGCATGACTTTGGTTCGCATCCGCGGACCCAACGGCAAATGAGAAATCCCCAACGCGTCACAGACACCGGCTGCATAGCGTTCCGGGTCGCGTTTTAGGTCATCAAATAAGGTGATATGAATCTGATCCCTGGGAAAACGATCGAGGTAAGGCTGGAGGAACTTCGCATAACATCCCTCTTCAATGATTTCGGAGGTATCGCCACAACGTTGCTCGAAACTGCCTGTCCATTTTTCGTTGCGAATCCCATCGAGGTACATCGAAAACGCACGATCCATCGGCTCTCGCAGGCAAACCATCAGTTGAATGTTGGGGTCCATCTCCGCAATCTGCTCACAAGCACGTGAAGAGTAGAGATACGAGTGTGAAATCTCTCCGACGATTTTCTCTTTTGCTGCCTCGGCAAAATGTTCTAGGTACCACTGCCAACCTTTCTCGAAGTGATGATCGAAAAAGTACAGCCCTTTGACCGGTGTCATGAATACGTCGGGGTGTCGTGAAAGCAGGTCAAACAACCATGTCGATCCTGCTTTGCTGGTGCCGATATAGATAAAGTTCGGTCGCCGACTCATTGTACATCCTCCGATGTCCTAGCCATTCGCGTGCCAACAGGGGCCACGAGAATCTCGCGTAAGTACGTCAAAAATCCAGCTTTCCATAGCGACCGTCGCACTCCCTTGACAACGCGTTTGAATCCACGCTGCTGCTCATGTTGAAAAACAACTGCGGCCCAATGCTCCAAGATCAATTGAGCCAAGAAAAGGCGAATCGATGTCAGTGGAATGGTCTGGTCGTCGAAGTAACCTTCCAAGAACGCGTCTTCGTATCGCTGCAATCGCTTGCGATCGTAGAGCATGCCACGACTTAGCATCTGTGGCCCCGATGCCTTGACGGTCATAAGCATTTTGGCAATGTCTTCGTAGATCGGAGCGTTGAATCGCCCCAAAGTATCGAAGACAGAAACGCGGTTTGCATTGTCGATAAATACGTTCCGTGGTGCAAAATCGCCATGCACTTGGCCGCATGGAATGCTTGACGGCAAGTGTTCGTTGGCCAAACGAATGATTTGTTGATGCATACGGCGAAGTTCATCAGGATCATCAACATGATTCGACAAGTAGGCGATGAACTGCTCGACGGCAGCTAGATAGTCGTCGCGTGATGTGCTGCGTGATTCACAGTGCTCCAGAGCAGGAAGTTGATGGTGTTGCCGCAACCAGGCTCCCGTATTGGAAAACGCTGTTTCCAAGCGAGAGGCTTTCCGCGCAGCGGATAATCGGTGAGTTGCGTACAGACGTTGACGCAGACTCGATTGATCGATCCACTGCATCACCATGGCCTGCTGTTGAGGCAGCAGATCGTAGACCCGCACGACTCCAAAACGGGAGTCACCCAATGCATCGAAGTGAGATTGAATTCGCCGTAGCGCGGCGTACTCTTTCCAAGGTTTGCTGTCGGGTTCCACACGTCCGAACAACCGTGGCCGATCCACAAAGGTGTGATCAAGAAGCTGTTCTTGATAGGCAAGATCTGAGTGGCCAATCGGAACCTTCACCACCAAATCCGGCTGTTTAGATTCGGGTGAAAGACTGAACAGGTAGATTTCACAGAATCGGCGATGGATTTCCTTCACTAGATTCAGTTGGCAGTCAGTCCACTTCAGGCCTTCGTAATTCCCTAAGCGATTCTGTAGTTGATCGGTCAAGTCCATCGCTTTTCCCGACGCAACTTCCGATGCTTGATTCGTTGGCGCTGATTTCATAATGGTGTCACTCATGATTGCCCCTGTTTAGCACGTACTGGCGGCGACGCATGAGCATCGCTGATAAGCGGTTCACCAACGGCAAAGCGACGCGGCAAGAATCGATCGATCTCGGGAAATAGTTCGCGGATCTGCAACGTCTTTAAAAAGGTTGCCCATACGATTAGGGTCAAAACGACAGCTACAGCTAAACCCACTGCGACGGGTAGAACCAGCATCGTCTGTACCAGTAGCAGAGCAACGGCAATCACGATGATGGCTGCGTGAATTCTGGCGATCTCAGCGGGAATCCCTTTCAGTTGTCCTGCCTTCATCACCACGACTTGGTAAGCCACGTTCTGAACAATCATCACGAACGAACTGACAATCGCACCGCCGAGTGGTCCATAGATTGGGACCACGATGACGTTCAAAATCAGTGCGAGCAGTCCTGCACCGAGATCGATCTTCATGATCGTCCGCACAGACTTGAAAACACGTAATGTCAGTGCGTTAAATCCAAACGCGGCGTTTAAGTATAGTCCCATCGAAACAGCTGCCAGGATTGGGCCGGAACTCGCATACGTTTCGCCAAACAAAAGCACCGCAACCGGAGTGGCGAGCGAGAAGGAAATCAACAGTACGGGCAACGTCAACAAGGCGATCCAGGCAGAACTGCGCCAATACAATTGACTGATATCTTCGGTGTCACCTCTGGCAAACATGCGTGATGCCGTTGGCACGTAGAGGAGTTTGAAGCTATCGAAAACGATTTGATTTAGTCGTGCCACTGGCAGAATGGCGCGAAAAGCGGCAACACCGGTCGTGCCGTGAAAAAACTCGAGCAAGACGACCACCAAGCTCGTACGTAGCCCATACACAACATCGGTACTGAGCAGCGGTACACCAAAGCGGAACAAGCGTCTTGTGGGCAGGTCCGCTTTGATTTTTGCTATTTCGGCAAGCAGCGGATCGTCGCGGAGTATGCGCCACAGAATTTGTGCTGAGATGAAAACGCCGATCACCGTGGCGACCACATACGCGCCAGCCAGGTAAACAGCATCTCCGCCCGTCGCCATCAAACCACATACAGCACTTAGCCGCAGCAAAGGCGTGAGGACATAACGGCGAATGAACAACGACTTGACGCGACCGAAAACCGCGAGCAACTTCTCTAATATGTTTTCCATCGCGATTAGCGGTGCCAACGCGATGATCATCAGCAAGACGGAAAGTGCGAGTGGATCTTGGACGACGGTCTCGGCAAGCACATTTCTTGTTGACACTGCCAAGCCAACCAGCAAGACGCCCATCACAACGGTCGTCGTGATCGCTACCAGCAAGGCACCTTTGACCTGATCGACCTTCTTTTCTTCATGGTAAATCGGGATAAACCGACTAATCGCCTTATCGGTTCCAAGTGGTGTCACACGAGCGGCCAACGTCGCAATGCTGTATCCATACGCAAACGCTCCGTACCCTTCTTTGGACAGATAACGAACGATCAACACCTGAACGAAGAAGTTGATCAACACGGAAATCATTCGCCCAGCCAGTAACAGGCTCGACCCGCGAACATGCTTCCGCGATTCTTTGCTCTCGCTTGATTCAGTCATTCCGTCAACCCCAGCACAGGCTTAGGCTGTCCCTGACTTTCCCGCGCAGCAATCAGCGGGACGCAGCTGGCAAGTGCGAGAATCAGCCAGAAAAACCGGATGAACGAAAAGTGGAGAAACAAACCGGTCAATAGATAAGCGAAGATCGCCATCGCAAAACCAGCGGCCAGACCCGACATAACGGGGTCCGTTTCCTTGTGAGAGGCCCACACGCGGTGTAAACCCACCAGCGTGGTTCCGATCATGCCAAGGAATAAGACCAGCCCCAACAAACCGAACTCAGCGGCAATGTGCAAATACAGGCAGTGAGCTGCGCGGTCTTCCTCATGCGCTCGAAAGCCTCCCACCTTGGCGTATTGGCGGTTGTATAGCGGAAAGTTGCCTGGCCCGACGCCAATCAATGGGTAGTCCGCGGTGACCCGCACCGCTGCCAACATCGACGTCGCTCGACCCGTGATTGCACCGTCCAGTTCTTCTGTTTGGGTGGCGGTGTCACCGCGCAAATATCCTACCAGCGTGCCGATCGAATCCATTCGGCTGACCAATTGAGGAAAGACGAGTAGAAAGGCGAACGCGGCAACGGACAGCATCATTAAATGCCGCGTGCGGATATATCCCGTGATTTTCATCGCCAGCAGCAGCAACACAAACGCGACGGCGGCACCGCGTGAGAAGGTCAAGATGCAGCCAGCCGAAATCAACAACGCCGCAGTGAAATAACCCGCCTTGCCCCAGTTGGTTCGTGCCGACGAGATGGGAAGCACGGTTAACGGAATCAGCATCAACATGTTTTGCGCGTAACGATTTTGTTCACCCAGTGACCCAGCTGAGCGTCGCTGTCGTTTTTGATCCCCCGTTTCAAATCCCTTGCCTTCCATCGGAACTTGAGCAAAACCACCGTAATCATTGCGATGTGTACTGGTGACTTGCTGCCACAACGACATGCCGCCGAGGAACGATCCTGCCATCAGCAGCGCCACAACGACTTGTTCCAAACACTTTCGTGTGCGGACGAGATTGCAAATGATCAGGAACAGCGCAACCCCCTCGATGATGTGTGATTTCAACACATCCATCGCGAGTCCCGGGTAACGACACAGCACCGCGCTGAGGACTTCGACACTCAAAAATGCAAGTATCCAGGGCCAAGCACGTGGGAACGCAAACGTTTCGCGGCGAAAGATCAGCTGAAA
Organism: Rhodopirellula maiorica SM1; assembly: GCF_000346295.1. Taxonomy (GTDB): domain Bacteria; phylum Planctomycetota; class Planctomycetia; order Pirellulales; family Pirellulaceae; genus Novipirellula; species Novipirellula maiorica. The sequence continues at coordinate 18,604 of NZ_ANOG01000961.1, forward strand.
TAGCCAGACGGCAATTAAGGCTGCAGGCGGCCCGATCAAGGCTACTATCTTCGGTAACCCATGGAACTTAAACGCCACGACCGGCGCGTTAGAAAACAGCAGGAATACAACAAAGGCGATGATCAGCTGAGGATACCGAAGCGAACACCATATTAGCGGCACGGTTCCACAGGCCGCCAACACAATCCAGCCATGCGACGACCGCATGGACACTAACAGACCGAGCGTCATCAGCACTGATATCACGAGCGTGATCAGCGGCCAGATGGCGGTGGTTCGCGGCGAGGGGGCGATGGTGGATGACATGTTCAGATGGAAGCGAGCCAATGGTTTGCGTTGAGTTTAGGAGGGCACCGTCTCTAGTGGCCGCTGTGGTTCCCAACGATCAATGCGGTGACCGCGAATCGTGTTCGACAGTGCGACTAACGCTGCTACGTTGACCATGCAAAAGAACGCGGGTAAGGCGAGCAGTTTGGATCGACCGAGCCGAGTCGACCGCGTCAGCAAACCGATGGTTGCAGCGAGATAGAAGAGTGTTTGCAGACCGAAGAAAATTAGATAGCCAATCGATTGCGTTGCTAATAGACCGCTGAGCAGATACAGGGCCATGATGGGAATCACCATCAAACGACGCAGGACTTTGTGGGAAAAAAGTTGGACAGAGTAGAATCCGAAGCGAAATGGATTGAGCAACGGTCGGACCATCAAGACTCCTCGAAGCCCGCGCGTCATGACACGAACCTTCCTGCCAAATTCAATGCCGCTGGATGAGGCTGCCGGTTCAAAGGCGGCAGCCTGCTCGGCAAACACGAGTCGATGCTGTTGCAAAATGATCCGTGTGCTGGTCACAAAGTCGTCGGTCACACCGTCTGGAACTTGCTGAAACAAACTGCGACGGATCGCATAGATGGCTCCCGTCGCAGAAATCACATGCCCAGCTTGACTCTGCCATCGTTTCATCATGCGATCCATATTCCAATAGGCACGTTCGCCTTCGTCGCTGTCACCTTGATCGCATTCGTCATCATTGGATTTACGATACCGTTGATCGCCAGCCACACCGCCCACCGTTTCATCCGCGAAGGGAGCCGCCAACTGACGGATCGCGTCGGTTGCGTACATGCTATTGGCGTCCGAAAACACCAGCACATCTCCGCTGGCTTTCGCGACGGCCTGGTTCAACGCGTATGCTTTTCCCATCCGCGGCAATGTGAGTAGTTCGACGCCCCGGTCGGCATATCGGCTAACAATTTCGCCGGTGCGATCGGTGGAGCCATCCGACGCGACGATCACCTGCAATCGGTCAGCTGGATAATCCAATTGCAGGATATTGAGCAGTTTGTCCTCGATACTGTCTTCTTCGTTATGCGCCGCGACAATCAGCGACACCGGTGGCGTGATCCGCTGGGCTTTGATGGGTTTGCGGAAAACCATCGCTCGCAGAGCGACCAGTAGTGGAAAACCAATGTAGGTGTAAGCAATCGTGGCTAGCACGAAATAAAACAGAACGGCGATGACAATCATGATTCGCGGTTGGTTGGAGATTACTTTTTCAGCGGCGGTGATTGGAAAAGACTGATCAACTGTTTTGCATTTCCTTCAATCGCAAAATCATCGATGATCCGTTGTCGTGCATTCGCCCCCACGCGTTTACGCAGCTCCTCATCCTCCGCGAACAGCTTGATAGCAGCAGCTATCTGTTCGGCATTCTTTGGTTCACACAACCGGCCGACATCGTCGCTATTGACCAACTCCGGTATCCCCGAAATACGACTCGCCACAACGGGCAGACCACATGCCATCGCTTCCATCAGCACTACGGGGATACCCTCTCGGCGGCCATCGCTGGTAGGCACGCTGGGGGTCACCAACAGATCGGCGGACTGCATCAGACCGACGAGGTCCTCACGTGTTTTCGTACCGTGGAAGGTGACAAAGGGATCGATGGAAAGTTCACGAGCGAGTCCTTGCAACATCTCAAGATCACGGCCGTCGCCAACAAAGCTCACTTGGCAATTGATCCCTTGCTCTCGCAGCAAACTCACCGCTTGTAATAAGTACTTCTGACCTTTGACCTCGTGCAACGTTCCCACACAGATTATCCGCAGTGGACCGTCTCGGCGTGACGTGAGTGCTGATGGACGAAACGTGTCCACATCGACTCCGCAGTGAATCACTCGGACTTTCTCTGCGCAGCAGCTACCACAATGATCCGTGATCACTTTATGGTTGTAGCTGGAAATCGTAACGACGAAGGCAGCGTGTTCGACTTTCCGGCGCAACATGTGTTTGTGACGATGAAGATCCGAACCGTGTGCGGTGAAGCTGTAGGGGATGCCCGTTAAGCGATGAATAACGAAGCAGGCCATCGCGGGGTGATTGGCGAAATGAGCATGCACGTGCCTGATGCCTTCACGCTGCATCGCTTGTGCGAAATACACGCTTTTGGGAAAGACGGAGAGTCCACCCCAAAAGTAGTTCGCGTTACCAAAATTGTCGCGGACAATCATCGCTACCGTGCTCAGGTAACGGAGAGGTCGCCGCACTAACATTACCAAGTTGGCCATCAGGATGGCCCCATTGAAAAATGGCATGTAGCGAGCCTTCTCGACGCAAGGCTGCGCTTCCGCGTGCATCACAGCGGGCTGAGCCGCGGATTTGAGATGCTCGCGAACTTTCCGCCAAAGCCCGACGCCAGCTACCTCTTTGCCGCTCGAGAATTTCCCGATCAGGGGAAAAATCTCGACTTGAACCTGTTGCTGTTGAACCGCCAAAATCTCAAACAGGACGAACGTCTCAGTCAGTTTAGGGAAACGCGACATCACATAGGCGACTTTGCACAACGGCACAGCATCATCGACAATTTGTGACGAAACGTTCGCTGATGGCAACTGTGATTCAGTTGGCTCGGTTTTCAAATCAGCTGCACAATTCATCGAACCAGCGGCTCAACTTTCCGCTGTTGCGCGTCGCTGGTGTTGGCGGTATTGAAACGCGGCACTGACTGCTCGAGCGATTCGGTGGCCACGTTCGTAGCGGTATTGGCGTCCGTCGTCGCTGCTAATTCACGAACTCGAGCAACTTCTTCCTGGGCGCGTTCGACCAAACCGATTGCTGTAACCTCTTCCTCGGGAAACATTGAAATTCCGACAGCTAAGTCAATCCCTAATTGGTCTCGTAGCTCTCGTCGCATTTTGTCAGCCAATTTCTCTCCGTCTGCTCGATTCATCTCAGGCAGCAATGCAAGGAATTGGTCGTTCGTTTGGGTCAAGATGTCGTGTTGTCTGAGTTGGCTACTGACGCAATCTGCAGCGCGAGCAGAAACATATTGCTGTAGCAGCTCGCTTTTAAATTCGTCGCTAAAACGATCAAGCGTTTTTTGCTCATCTTCTGCGATTGGTTTTAATGCCAGTACAGCGATCGGGCGTTCAAATTGCCGAGCTCGTCGCACCTCTCGTATAATGTCGGTCTGAACTTCTTCAAACGGACGACAGGAACCGGTTACATGGCTAAAGATCGCGGTTGCAGCGGCGTTTTGGTATTCATCGATGCCTTCGGCCAATTCACTACTGAGCCAGATCGTGGTCCACGTTGCCAAGCCTTCGACAACAGCCAAGCTGACAGCATTGCCACTGACTTCGTAGCCGAATACTTCACGCAGTGCGAGCACGGCCAGCAGAGAGAACGGCAGGTACCAATAGGACGGCATGCGATGCAACTTAGGAATACATAGCATGACCATCCCTAGCGTTGGCGCTAATAGATAGACAAATGATGCCAAGTTAATCGGTGCGTGCAGTCGTTCAATGTTATAGAAAACGAAGAACCAACCAAACAGTGCGAGAATGGAAAATTGAAGACGTTTCATATTCGATTACGGCTCCTTCGCATGTAATGTTGGTTGATGATGTTCGTTTGGCTGGTAGATTATCTCAGTAGGCGCCGCGTTTACTGAAAATCGCTGTTACCGTCTTTGCGAGTATACGCGCATCGTAGACGAACGACTGATTTTCGATGTACTCGATGTCCATCCGTGCGCGTTCGTCAAAATCAACATCACTACGGCCACTGACTTGCCACAAGCCGGTCACTCCGGGGGTCACCTCGAGTCTCTCTGTATGCCAAAGATCGTAGGTGTCAGCAGCAAATGATGTAGGGCGAGGCCCTACCAGACTCATGTCGCCAGTAAGCACGTTGATCAATTGTGGAAGTTCATCCAAGCTGCTGCGACGCAGAAACCTGCCGATCTTGGTGACGCGTGGATCGTCGGAAATCTTAAAATCTGGCCATGTCAGTTCGTTCATGTCCGCCAAGTCTTTCTTCAGTTCTTCGGCGTTGGGAACCATCGTCCGAAACTTAAACATCTTGAATCGACGACCGCCGATGCCTGTGCGATTTTGTAAGAAAAACACGGGGCGACCTGATTCAATCAAGATTGCAACGGCACAGAGCATGAAGACGGGAAGAATGATTGGCGCAGCCATCAACACCATGCTAATGTCAACGAACCTTTTTAAATGGCGACCTCGGCGTCGGATGCTTGGAACTTTCCGCACCTGGATAACTTTCTGCATAACGGTCCCTACGCTTAACGAGATTCAAATCACGGTTGTTCGCGTCTTCGTACTGGAATTAACATCAGTACCGATGTGCCTAGCAATCCCATCAGCATGCCACCACCAAGCACCAATTTCTCATTTGGCCAAACGGGTTTTATGCTCGCGACGGGTTCATCCAACACCGTGACGCGAAGATCGGCGCCGCCTTCGGTGGTCACCTCGTTATTGAGCCGTAAATCGGTCAGTTGAGCCATGACCGAATCATGAAGCGTCTGGACTTGGGCGATTTGCCCCTGCAAATCCAACTGCCTCAATCGATGCTGATCCAGTTGCTTTGCCGTGGCAAGTTCTTCGTCGTAGAGTGACTTAAGATGATCCTCCTGCAACTTCGCGGCCCTAAGTTCTCGTTCCATCGTTAGCGGAGCACGATCAACGAGGGTTTGCAATCTTCGCTTCCAATCCGCAATTTGATTATCGACGGCCTGTAACTCAGGATGCTTCTCGCGGTATTTCTTTACGAGTTCTTGTCGACGCACTTCGGCTTGAAAAAGCTCTTGTTGAATCGTCGCCGGATCTTGCAATCCGTTCAGATCGACCTGACTCAACATGTGAAGTGCTCCCCAGCCACGTTCGCTGGTCGCATCTTCAGTGATCGGCTGTGCATGAGTCGCTACACGCACTGCCGAGCTTTCGTCTTCGACGATTGTCGATACTAAATCCGTCGCGGACGGTTGATCGATCTGACCGGCTTGTTTTACGAGCCTCGGAGCCTCCGGTTCGTTGGTAACGGTCGCCAAGCGATTTTCTAAACTAATACGACGGCTGCGAACTTCCGCATAAGCGGTCCCCAATTCGTCAAGCAAATTTTGCTGCGGCGCCAAACCAGCGTTCAAGTCGCCAATCAATGGACTTGATGCTCGCAAGTCACGGTACCGTTGTTGAAGACCGGATAGTTCGGCCCGCAATTCCTGCTCCGTCTTGGCAAGCGTGCTGAGCGCCTCAACCTGGCCTCCTTGATTGAGTTCATAAAGCAGCTGCTGATACTGCGCGAATAGGTTCTCCACCAATGCCTTTCCCTGCGCTTGGTCGGCGCATCGCAACGAGACATTTAAGACTCGTGTGCCGACGACTCGCTTGACCGACAGCTCTTCCATTAAACGCTGTGTCAGCTCGTATTTGTCGATCGATGCATCGTGGCCTCGACCGAGGTAAGATTCCACGGCGCGTGTGATCAACTTGCGGCTAGCGAGAATTTCAGAGTGAGTCGCGATCAGTTCCGCATTAGGACGTCCATTCTGCGTGTCGCCGATTCGAAGCCCATGGGCTCCCGGCTGCAGCAGCAAGTTCGCTTGAATTTCGTAGAGACGTGACGCTTTCTGTAAATAGCACACACTGACGATTACACAGATCGCGATGATGAGCAACGCCCAAATCTTGTGGTGCCAGAGCCGAGTCAATAACTCCAGGGGCGTAACGTCTTGCCCGCCGTCACGATTCTGCATCGAATTTGCCATTGTTCTAAACCTTGCACGAGCCCCTCAAACGAAAGGTGTTAACCAAGGGAAAATGGGGCGTCAGGGTGAAATATAAAGATTGTGCGTGCCAAGCAAGAAGATCATGTTAATGCTTAAAATTGCCAATGCAAGCGAATTCACTGTCACTAGAGGGGGATTAATCCGTTTGCGGAAAGTGACACGGATTATCCGGATTGCATCACGACGGCTACGTCAGGACGTGGGTCACACGGGCCTCATTGCGGCAAATATTGGCCAAAGTAAACGTAGCAGTGGTCTGACGCAGAGGTCGCTCGTCAAAAGCGGGACAAACGAAGAAATCGAGCCAGCGATCACTCGAAAAGCGATTTCGATGAACGCTCGTCGCGTATCGGCAGTGAATTGCTGCAATGCTGAGTCGCTGCGACTTTGAAATTGATTGGCTTACTAGCGACCAAACTGCTGACGAGGAATGCTCGATGGTTCTCGGTTTCTTAAGTTACTAAGCAGACGCATTTGTTTTGCCGCGCAGGGGGCGTTAAACATTGCGAGACTCTCTTCGGCCGAGCTTTGATCGATCAAGGCAACGACGATATCACCAGGCTTCAATTGATCGTCGGCTCGCGGGACTCGTACAAAACCATCTCGCTGAATCGCGGCGATCAAACATCGCCCGGCCAACGGCAGGTCTGCCAACGTGGCCGAAGTCACCTGCGTCCCCTCGACGACTTCGAGCTCGTAGACGCCGATCTCACCGCTGGGCAATCGGCTTTGCGAGATGATTGCTCCTTCGTTTAAAAAACCGAGGATCTGGCGAGCCAAGACGTCACGTTCGCTGACTGCGCGGTCGATGCCAAGTTTCGCAACGACGTTGGCGTAATCGGGACGACCGACAACACACATCACTCGCGATGCACCGAGCTCACGTGCTTCGACGCCCGCCATAATGTTGCTTTCGTCATTTCCGGTACAAGCAACGAAGTAATCCACCGTTCCCGCGCCTTCGTCCTCGAGAATGCTGCGGCGATTTGCGTTGGCATTGATCACCGTCACATCGGGTAGTGTTTTGGAGAGATGGTCACAACGATCGATATCGCGTTCCAAAAGCACGATGCGATAATCATGCGGACTGAGCGATCCCGCCAAATGGAATCCGGTTTCGCCACCACCGGCGATCATCACACGTTTCCGTGATCGTCGTTCTTCGGCTTCGGCGCCAAACGTGCCTCGCGCTTTGGTGACCGCATCAGGCATCCCGATCAAGCTGACCCGGTCGCCTGATTTCAGTTCATCTTCGCCGCTCGCGATCCACATGCGGCCTTCTCTTGCAATCGACCCGACACGGACATTGCCAGGGATTTTTAGTTCGCGAAGCCGAGTTCCCGCCGCGCTGGCATTGTTGGTGATTTGCATCTCGTAGACTTCTAATTGCCCACGAGCAAAGTGTTCGAGTGGAATCGCATCCGGGTTACGAATCGCCCGCGTCAACTCGAACGCAGTCAATTGTTCAAGCGACAGGATGCTATCGATATTGAAATGCCGTTGGTAATCAAACGTGCTGAGATCACCAAAGGCCGGCGCGTAAACACGGGCGATGCTGCGGCGTGCGCCCAACGCCTTTGCCATGCTGGCGGCAACGATATTGACCTCGTCATCTCCGGTCACGGCCAACACGATGTCAGCGCTACAAACGTCGGCTTGAAACAACACGGTGCTTTGCGACGCGTTGCCTTGGATCGCCCGCACGTCTAATTCGCTG
>NZ_ANOG01000962.1 GCF_000346295.1 Rhodopirellula maiorica SM1
GACCTCGATCGCGACCGACGACAAACACGCGGCGAGCACACGTTTGGATGCCATCGAGTGGTGTCGAAATCAGTCGTCGTTCCCTGAACAGATGCGAGAGCTAGTCGACAAGAGCGTCGAGCCGACCGTGCGTGCTGCGGCATATCGAGCGTTAATGCAGCGTGATGCCGAGTGGACCAAACACCAAGTATTCGAACACGCCGATTCGATTTCGCCGACCGACCGCGTTGCCATCGTCACGGCGGTCCGCGGCAGCGTGGAAACAGCGACTTGGTTGCTCAACGCAATCGGCGATGGCAAACTGCCACGCACCTTCGTCGATCCGTCGTCGATGGATTGGTTCCGCCGTCATTCCGACGCCAACCTTGCCAAACTCGGGCGTGAGACGTTTGCCCCGGCGGGTGATGTGTTGAAGGTGATGCGTGAATACGAATCCGCCGCCAAACAAATTGAAACCGCGGATGTAGCGGCAGGCAAAGCGTTGTTTGCCCAGCACTGTGCCAATTGTCACCGCATCGATGACGTGGGGCATGTCGTCGGACCGGACATCAGCGACAGCCGCACCAAAACGCCTGAATCGCTACTCGCCGCGATCCTGGATCCTAGCTCCGCGATCGACGCGTCGTACGCGAGTTTCAGCATTTTGACCGTGGATGGCGAAGCGGTCAGCGGTTTGTTAGCCGGTGAAACGAGCGACGCGGTCACCCTGACGCTGCCGGGCGGCACGACGCGACGATTCGAACGTGAAGAGATCGAAATCTTCCGTGCCTCGACTGTGTCGCTGATGCCCGAAGGCATGCAACGTGTGATGAACGTCGACCAGATGAGAAACCTGATCAGCTACTTAAAGCGTTGGAGGTATTAAGCGGTCGACAAATGTAGTAGTGAGCCGCGGGGCGTAAGAGAACGTCATTGTGTCGGCCTCCGGCCTTTGCAGCTCATCCGCTGCATCCCGTGGCCTTACGGCCACGGCAGAGGATGTATCGGCCTCTGGCCTAAGCTGGACGTTCTGGTAAGGCACCGGGTAATGCGTTACCCCCAACCGTTGACGCGTCTCGACCCATATAAATCAGAACGAGCGGAGCAACTTCACCTGTGGGGGCGGAGTGTTAGAAATGACAAAGTGAAAGCTCAGCGTTACCGTGCCCTCCCCGGAAATCTCGCTGAGGGCTCGATTTCCGACCCTCAACTTGAAGCCGATTGGTCTCTTTGGCGGAACAGCGGTTTTGTCGGAATGCCGAGTTTTTTTTCGAAATTCGTGTCACACTGACGGATCTGGCGACATGGTGTTTGTGAAAGGAACGTGACCGATGCAACGAAACGAATTCGCCAAACTCGTGCTTGAACACCAAGCCCGACTTCGCATGTTCATTCGGATGCTCGGCGCGATGCCGGACGCGGTGGACGACCTCGCCCAGGATGCATTTGTCGTTGCTTATGAGCGGATAGAAACACTCGAGGATTTTGACCAAGCCGGCCCCTGGCTGCGTTCGATCGCTCGCAATTTGGTCCGCAACGAACTGCGCAAATCGTCTCGCCGACGACGCGTGGTCAATGCATCCATCAGCGAAGCGATGCTGGCGATGTCCGACGAACCGGTCACCACCCCGTGGTCCGAAGATTGGTTCGCGGCGCTGCGAAAATGTGTTGAACACCTTCCTGGACATGGCCGAGCCTTGGTCGATGGCCGCTACCAACGCGGTCAAAATGCTTCTCAAATCGCCAGCGAAACTGACATGACGCCTGCCGCCGTTCGCCAAGCACTGTCGCGACTTCGCGGTCTGCTGCGGAACTGTGTGGAAACACGCGTCTCGGAAGGGACGACATGAACGAACGTCATTTAACAGAACAGCTTGACCGTCTGCTCGATGGCGAACTCAGCGATGCGGAAATGGATCGCCTGGCACGTGATCTCGCCAGCGACGATTCGCTCTACCGCCGCTACCGCGATCAAGTGGAAATGGACGAGAGTCTCGCGATGGTCGTGCGTAACGATCGATCCGCCGACGACTTTGCACAGCGGTTGGAACAGCGAATTGCTGCCGAGTCTGAGAAATTCGATTTCCTGCACAGCGTGCTCGATCGATCCAGTCTACGGGTGGCGCGTCAACAACTGCGGCGTTGGGCACCGCTTGCGGTCGCTGCGATTGCCGCCAGTGTGATGATTGCTTTTTGGGCAGGCATGTGGACGGGCCGACATTCGGGATCGGGCAAGCCCAGGTTGACTCAGGCGACCAAGGCACCCGTCGCCGCCGAACCCGTGGACAACTCCGTCGCACTACTGAATCAAGTCGTCGACGTCGCCTGGCTCGGCGATACAACCTATAGCGTCGGTGATTCTATTTCATCCAATGCGACACTGCATCTGGAATCGGGCTTGGTGCAATTGCAGTTTTTTCGTGGTGCGGTATTAACCCTCCAAGGCCCTGCACGACTCGAGATTCGCGATTCGAATCATGTGATGCTGCACGAAGGCAACGCCTGGGCAAAAGTCCCGGTGCCTGCTCGCGGGTTCACGGTGTTGACGCCACAGACAAAGATCGTCGACCTCGGTACCGAATTTGGCGTGTCGGCATCTCCCGGCAACAGCACCGAAGTGCACGTCTTTGACGGGCTGGTAGAACTGTACGGTCCATCCGCCGCCGCCGATGCCGATTCACTTCATGAATTGGTCACGGGCGAATCGATCAGCGTGGATGAGGATGGCCGTTCGGCTGCGGTCGCTAAACGGATCACCGCGATGCCGTCGGAATCGCTTTTGCAACGCGATCACAACAAGCAATTGCAGCAGCGTTACGAACGTTGGCAACGCTGGAGTGCTGAAATCCGCAACGATCCCCGCGTATTGATGTATTACGATTTTGCTCCTCCCCAAACATCCGCTGGGATGCTTGAAAATCTTGCCGTGAATCGAACCGATTCCGATGGATCGATCATCGGATGTGCATGGACCGAGGGGCGTTGGCCTCAGAAGTCCGCACTCGATTTCAAACGTCCAAGCGACCGAGTGCGATTCCATCTGGCAGGCGAATACGAATCGATCACGTTAGCAGCCTGGGTTCGCGTCGACGGGCTTGATCGATTGCTCAGTTCGCTGCTGTTGACCGATGGCTGGGATGCGGGCGAAGTCCACTGGCAATTCGACCAACTTGGTCAACTCGGACTTTCGGTCAGCCAAGCATCCGGAGTGGCTTGGCGTTACACACCGCCGCTGGTCGATTTGACGCGGCTTGGTCAATGGATCCATGTCGCGTCGGTATTTGATGGACGTAGCAAAACCGTTCGTCACTATTTCAATGGCCAACGTGTACCTTGCGAAGCCTCGTTGGACTACGACGGTCCGCTCCGCATCGGCGATGCCGAACTGTGCAACTGGGGGCGTCCCGTCGACAAAACCTCACACGCGATCCGAAATTTCAATGGACGGATGGACGAGTTCCTGATGCTCGGCGATGCCCTTGATGAAAACGAGATCGGGCAAATCTACGAAGCCGGTAACCCCAAACTTTAGGAGACGAGCGATGTATCCCTCTGCCACGCAATCATCGTTCTTCGCCAGTACGGCCAACATGCCAAGACGCACTTTGTGTCGAGCATTGGGCCTCGTGATTTGCCTGATGCACATCATCCCAACCACAGTTTGGTCTACGGAAGCGGAAACGGCCAAACCGAGTGCCGAGCAGTTTGATTTTTTCGAGTCAAAGATCCGCCCGCTGTTGATCGATCATTGCTACGAGTGTCACGGCCCTGAGACTCAGGAATCCGAATTGCGTGTCGACACGCTCGCAGGCATGTTGACGGGTGGACTTGCCGGGCCCTCGGTGATACCGGGAAAACCGACAAGTAGCTTGCTGGTGACCGCAGTCCGGTACCAGGACAACGATCTAAAGATGCCGCCGGACGAAAGGTTGTCCGACATCCAAATTGCGGACCTCATTCGCTGGGTCGAAATGGGCGCACCGCACCCCGATTCGGGAAACGTGGGTCCGATCGCTCAGCGTGGCGATGTCGACATCGAGCAAGGTCGCAAACATTGGGCGTTTCAGCCGCCTGTGAAAGTCACCCCACCGCCGATCCGCGGTGTTTCGACCAAGGATACTGCGGCCAGACACAGTCAACGAACTCCGAACCCGATCGACGCGTTCATTCGCGCCAAACTAGACGCCAAAGGACTGCGTCCCAATCCGCCGGCGGACAAACGAACGCTGCTTCGCCGTGCCACGTTCGATCTCGTTGGTCTGCCGCCGACTCCGGAGGAAATCGACGCATTTCTGGCGGATGATTCCCACGACGCGTTTGCCAACGTCGTCGACCGATTGCTTACCTCGCCGCACTACGGCGAGCGATGGGGACGTCACTGGTTGGACGTCGCCCGCTATGCCGATTCTAACGGACTCGACGAAAACGTGGTCCATGGTAACGCTTGGCGTTACCGCGACTACGTCGTCCGTTCACTCAACAACGACAAACCTTACGACGAATTTGTCGTTGAACAACTCGCCGGCGACCTGCTCGATTCCGGCGAAGATTTCGCCCTCCGCAACGAACGCTTGATTGCGACCGGATTCCTGGTGTTAGGACCGAAAGTTTTGGCAGAACAGGACGAAGCCAAAATGGAGATGGATATCATCGATGAGCAAATCGATACCGTCGGTCGCAGCATCATCGGGCTGACTCTCGGATGTGCCCGTTGCCACACGCACAAGTTCGATCCGATCAGCCATCATGACTACTACGGTTTGGCCGGAATTTTCAAAAGCACGCAGACGATGGACAGCTACAAGACCGTCGCGAAGTGGCACGAGAATACGATCGAAACGGCTGAGCAGGCTGCAGAACTCCAGCAACATCAACAGCAAATTGCGGCTCAAGAAAAACGGATCGCAGCGCAAGTTGCCAAAGCCAAAGCAACGCTCGATCCGCCGCCTGCTGCCGAAGCAAAACCCGAGGAGATCGAAAAACAATTTCCTGCCGAAACGCAAACGGAACTTAAAAAACTTCGCGAAGAACTAAAAAAGTTGCAAGACGCGGCTCCTGAATTGCCTACGGCGATGGGAGTTACCGAAGGCAAGATCGCTGACACGTCCGTTCATCTTCGCGGCAGCCATTTGACACTCGGTGACGTCGTGCCTCGGCGTGTTCCGGAGGTGCTTGCGATTGACGATCAACCGCCGATCCCGGCGGATCACAGCGGTCGGCTCGAGTTTGCACGCTGGTTAACTAGCGGAAACCATCCGCTGACTGCCCGCGTAATGGTCAACCGACTGTGGCGAGGCCATTTTGGCGAAGGCCTTGTCAGCACCGTTGACAATTTCGGTATGAAAGGCAGCCCGCCAACGCATCCCGAGTTGCTCGATTGGCTGGCGGTTCAATTTGTCGAACGGGGTTGGTCAATCAAGGAGATGCACCGCATGATCATGTTGTCGGAAACCTACCGGCGAAGCAGCGATTACGTGGCTGAGAGCGCCGAAGTTGATCCCAGCAACCAGTGGTATTGGCGATACAACCTTCGCCGACTCGAGGCCGAGGCGATTCGCGACGGATTACTGGCGGTCAGCGGCAAATTGGACCGCACGACCGGCGGCAACATCATGCAGTACAAAAATCGCGAATACGTTTTTAACCATACTTCCGAAGACAAATCGAAATACGATTCCACGCGACGTTCGATTTACGTGCCGGTAATTCGCAACCATCTGTACGACATGTTCCAGTTGTTTGACTACACCGACGCAAGCGTGTTGACAGGCGACCGCAACACCAGCACGATCGCGCCGCAAGCTCTGTTTTTGATGAACTCAGACGAGGTCGGCGACTTGTCGTTGGCGTTTGCAGATCGTTTGTGGGAAAGTGAATCAGACTCGCAGAAACGAATCAGCCGCTTGTATATGGAAACCTATGGTCGTCCGGCCAGCGACGCTGAAGTCTCTGACGCATCCCACTTCCTGTCTCAATTCCAAAAACTGCAACTGCAAACCAATAGCGACGCCAATCCCGAGCGACTCGCCTGGCAAGCCCTTTGCCAATCGGTCGTATCGTCGAGCGAATTTGTCTACCTAAGATAAAGTGGGATAGGCTTCCAGCCTGTCATCATGTGTAAGGCTTTTTAGTCCTCTCCAACCTCCCCTTCGATTTATCAAACCACAGATGAATGTTTTTGGAATGACAGGCTAGGCGGCTATGTCAACATTTACCGAATGACAGGCTAGAAGCCTACCCTACCTTTAAGAATGACAGGCTAGAAGCCTATCCCACATTTCAAGAATGACAGGCTGGAAGCCTATCCCACATTTGCAGCGTATTTACAATGATGAACGTATCACGACGACAGCTTTTGCAGACAACCGCCGCCGGTTTTGGGTCGTTGGCGCTGGCATCGCTACTGACTGATGAAACGCGTGCTTCCGATACGTCGTCTCGGCAATCCGACCTGCCTCTTCCCCATTTCCCGCCGCGAGCGAAACGTGTCATCTTTCTGTTTATGAAAGGCGGCCCGTCGCATATGGATACGTTCGACTACAAACCACAACTGCAAAAAGACGATGGCAAGCCGCTGCCGTTCGAAAAGCCGCGGGTTCAATTTGCTCCGACCAGTAACCTGTTGGGCTCGCCTTGGAAATTCAAACGTTACGGTGAAAGTGGCATCGCGGTCAGCGAGCTGTTCCCGCACGTCGGCGAGTGTGTCGACGACCTCTGCATCATCAACTCAATGCATGGCACCAACCCGGCCCACGGGGGTGCCAGCATGAAACTGCACACCGGCAGCGACGTTTTCGTCCGTCCCAGCATGGGATCATGGGTCACGTATGGACTGGGGACTGAAAACCAAAATCTGCCAGGATTCATCACGATTTGCCCGACGCTCGCTCACGGCGGCACCAAGAATTGGGGTTCCGCATTTCTTCCTGCGAGTGTGGCGGGAACCCCGATCGGCAACGCCAGCCAACCGTCGGACCAAGCGCGAGTGAAGTTCGTCAAGAACGCACGCATGTCGCTCGAGGCACAGCGGATGCAACTGGATTTGACTCAGTCGATGAACCGTGAATTTCTTGAGACCACCGGTCCTGACTCGGCGCTCGAAGCTCGCATTAAATCGTTTGAGTTGGCGTTTCGCATGCAGACCGAGATGCCGGAAGCACTCGATCTGGCTGCGGAAACCGCGGCGACACATCGACTCTATGGGATCGACAATGAAACCACTGCCGACTTTGGTCGCCAATGCTTGATGGCTCGGCGGTTCGTCGAGCGTGGCGTGCGGTTTGTGCAAATCACGCACAGCAATACCGAGGTCCAGTGGGATCAACACGGCAACCTCCGCAAAGGACACACGCAAAATGCGGCCGAAGTCGATCTGCCAATCGCAGGATTGATGAAAGATCTGAAGTCGCGAGGGTTGCTGAAGGACACGCTACTAGTGTGGGGTGGCGAGTTCGGTCGCACTCCGACGTGTCAGGGTGCTGGAAACGACGGACGCGACCACAACCCCGAAGGATTCACGATGTGGATGGCCGGTGCGGGTGTGAAAACCGGAATCCAGTACGGTTCCACCGACGAGTACGGTTACTACGCCACCGAAAACAAAGTCCATATCCATGACCTGCATGCAACAATGTTGCACTTACTAGGACTCGACCACAAGCGGCTGACGTATCGGCATGCCGGTCGCGATTTCCGACTGACCGACGTCGCTGGCAACGTCGTCCATGACCTGTTCGCGTAAAATTGGGATAGGCTTCTAGCCTGCCTATCAAACCGCATGACAGGCTGGAAGCCTATCCCACATTCCCACCTAAATTGGCACTCCTATCGACACTCACATTAATCGCATCGATCCGTCCGCGGTGCTCCGCCGCAGTCGCTGGATACTGCTCGCGTTGTTGGTCACCTCGATCTTGGTCAACTACATTGATCGCGGCGCGTTATCGGTTGCGATCCCTGCGATTGAACTCGAGTTCTCGCTGACGCCGACTCAGAAGGGACTGCTGTTGTCGGTCTTCTTTTGGACGTACGCACTGTTGCAACTGCCAGCGGGTTGGTTGGTCGATCGGTTTGATGTGAAGTGGGTCTATGCGGGCGGCTATTTGATATGGACGATCGCCACGGCGCTGACCGGATTCGTCGGTGGATTCACTGCACTGTTGGCGGCCCGGTTGTTATTGGGATTGGGTGAAAGTGCCGCGTATCCCGCGATATCACGATTGATTGTCGAAAACTTTCCCGAACACAAACGGGGCACTGCCAACTCGCTGATCGATGCCGGCACCAAAATCGGCCCTGCGCTAAGCATCCTGGCGGGCGGGCTGTTGGTCGACCAATTTGGTTGGCGTGCGTTGTTTATCGCGTTAGGTGTCGGCAGCATTTTCTGGTTGCTGCCGTGGATTCGCTACGTTCCCTCGCGACCGCGGCAGAGCAGTCCGTCGGACGAGAAGGCAGCGGGACACGTCGATCGCCCGTCGCTGGTTCAAGTCGGCTTAAATCGCGCCGTCTGGGGAAGTTCGATCGGCATGTTTTCACTTGGCTACGTCTGGTACTTTCTGCTGACGTGGCTGCCGTCATATTTGATGGACGTCCATCATCTGAATCTGAAAGAGACCGCGGTTTCGGCGGCGCTTCCCTTTTTGGCGATGGCCGCATCGTCGGTGTTCTGGGGCTGGGCAGCCGATCAATTAATCCAACGAGGAAGTTCGGCCACATTCGCTCGAAAATCAATTTCGCTGGGTGGATTGGCGATCGCAGCAATATTGTTGATCGCGGCATCGCGAGCCGAGTCTTCGACCGTATGCATCGCGTTGATTACAGGCGGCTGTTGTGCCTTGGGCATGTTTACCGCCAACGTGTGGGCGATGACTCAAACCTTGGCCGGCCCCGCGGCGGGAAGTTGGACCGGAATCCAAAACTGTATCGGCAACATGGGTGGCGTGGTATCGCCGTTGGTCGCGGGTTGGTCGGTCGAGCAAACCGGGTCGTATCAAACCGCGTTCTACATTGCTGCGATCGTCATGGCACTGGGCATCGCTGCCTATCTGTTTGTCGTCGGCCCGATCGAAGAGATTCAGTGGCAACGTGACCGTCTCGCACACACAAACCTCGGCGGAGATCATGATGAGTAAAGGAAACCTGTGTGAGAACGAACGGTCAACTCATTCGGTGCTCGATACGCTCGCCGACTTGGTACGGATCAATAGCGTCAATCCGAATTACGAAGCGGGCGTCCCCGAGGCGGAAATAGCCGATTTCGTCGAGCAATTCTTTGCCACACGCGGCATCGAAACATGGCGACAACTTGTCTATCCCGACCGTCCCAACGTCATCGCTCGAGTTCCCGGTCGCGATCCCCAGCGGCGAATCGTGCTGGAAGCCCATATGGATACGGTCTCTACCATTGGCATGACAATTGATCCATGGACCCCCGAGATCCGTGACGGCAAAATGTACGGCCGCGGTGCCTGTGACACCAAGGGCGGAATGGCCGCGATGATGCACGCTGTCGCCCAACTCGCAGCCGATGAGATCACGCCCGAGTGTGATGTGTTGTTCGCAGCCACGATCGACGAGGAATTCTCGTACCGTGGGGTGGTGGCATTATGCAACTCGCTCGATCCAGGCGACGTCGATCCCAGAATTTTGAGCCACGAAACATCGCCGCAAAATCCGTGGACCGCCGAAGCGGCGATCGTTGCCGAACCAACTGATTTGAAGGCAGTCATTGCCAGCAAGGGGCTCGTTCGCTGGAAAATTGAAACACGAGGCAAAGCGGCCCACTCGGCCAAACCTCATTTGGGCGTTAACGCGATCGAGCACATGGCACACGTGATCACGGCGATTCAGCAAGATACGTTGCGGTTGTCACAGCAGAAGCATCCGCTGCTTGGACCAGCAACCTGCAATATTGGCGTCATCCGTGGCGGCGTGCAAATCAATTTTGTACCCGACCGCTGTGAGATCGAGATCGATCGTCGGCTATTGCCGGGCGAAACACGCGAAACCGTCTTGGAACATTATCAGCAACTGGTGGACTCAGTCGCGGACGAACACCCCAGCATGGATGTCGTCATGCATCCACCGATGTTAAGCGATCGTCCGCTGGAAACCGACGCGGATTCGCCCGCCGTGAAAACAATGGCAAACGTCCTTCGCGAGATGGGAATGGACGCAGATTTGATCGGAGTTCCGTTTTGCAGCGACGCCAGCAAGTTCGGGGCAATTGGCATTCCCAGCATGATTTTGGGACCGGGCAGCATCGACCAAGCGCATGCGGCGGTCGAATACATTGAGTGCAGCCAAGTTATCCAGGCCGCAGAAATCTATCGACGATTCTTGGTCGAGTTTGTTTAACGCCAAAACGCAGGACACGAAATTGAAAAACGATCCATCCACCAAGCTGTCGCGACGCACGTTTGTCGGCGGCATGATTGCCACAGCAGCAACAGCCACACAAACCTGCGTTGCCTCACCCGTCGACGCCCGCTCAGCAAAACCATCGCCGCAGTGGATCGACGCCCACGTGCATGTCTGGACTGCCGACACCGACAAATACCCGATCAGTCCGCATTTTTCCAAATCGGACATGCAACCTAAAAGTTTTACCGCGGAGCAACTCTTCAGCCATTGCCGACCGGCAGGAGTCGAGCGGATTGTGTTGATCCAGATGAGCTTCTATGAATACGACCATGCCTACATGTTGGACGTGATGAGAGCCAACCCGGGGGTGTTTTCCGGCGTCGCCCTGATCGACCATCACCGCCCAGACATTGTTCAACAAATGAAGTCGTTGGCCAAAA
>NZ_ANOG01000963.1 GCF_000346295.1 Rhodopirellula maiorica SM1
ACCCAACATGGTTTTTACGCTAGGGCCTTCGGCACACCTTGACTCTTTGGCAACGCGGGCTGGCCTTGGTACAATTCTTGGTAGTTCAGACATCGTTCGCTTCGTTTGGGGCGGTGTCGTAAAAACCTTCCGTTAGGCGACCTCAGAGTTTGGTGATGTTACGATCCCCCGAGATGACTCGTAGGATTTCTACGTTGTCGCCATGTTTACGATGGAAGATGACGTAGGCCTTCGGGATAATCTTGTCTCCTTGGCAATGGGCCGGGCCTCCAGCACACCGTACTCGTACTCGTACTCGTACTCAGCGAAGCGGTACTCGTACTCCTACTCGATTAGAGCGGTGTCGACGTTATCCACTTCGCTGGGCGGCGAGTACGAGTACCGCCCTGCGTCCTGAGTAGGAGTAGGAGCACGAGTACGAACGCGTGGTCGCCTAACAATGTGTGGCCGCTGAGTTGCGGCATCCATGCCGCAAACGCCTTCCTTCTTCAATCATCGTAGGCTCTCGTTGTATAATCTTTCGGTGGCCAACGTCTTTCGCTTCGGTCAGGGGCGGCGTCGGCCATGCTTCCCGTTGCACGACCTAGACTATGACATTGGTTGCCGAATTCGTTGATCCAGACATCTTCACTGTGGCAGGCGTTTTCTCCGCCGCTGAGTGTTGCGGGCTGATCGACCGCGCCGAATCTATCGGGTTTGATGCCGCATCCGTGCGCACACACTCTGGCCCGAAGATGATGACCAACATTCGCAACAACGATCGCGTCAATCTCGACGATCCAGAACTCGCTGCGCTGATGTGGTCTCGCATTTCGGACGTCCTGCCGTCGCTTGACGATCAGCACGCTGTTGGCGTGGACTTTCACCTTCGTTTCTACCGATACGGACCCGGTCAGGAATTCAAACGCCACAAGGATGGTTCCGTGACCAACGACGATGGTCACGTTAGCAAACTGTCGTATCTGGTTTACCTCAATGGCGACTTTGACGGCGGTTCAACCACGTTTCGCGACTACGATGGCAAGGGTGAATCGCGACGCAAAATCGAACATGTAATTACACCGACAGCTGGCTCCGCATTGCTCTTTCGCCACGAACGCTGGCACGAAGGTTCCGCGCTCGTCTCGGGTCGAAAATATGTCCTTCGATCTGACGTTTTCTACAGTGCGTAGGTCGGTCAACATGGTTGTACGCTAGGCCTCCAGGCACACCTTTCGTTGCGGTGCAGGTCTCGTTTCCAATATACAATCAAATCCAGTTCAGGACATCGCTCGCTTCGTTCAGGGCGGTGTCATAAAAACCATCCGTTGGGCGGCGTAGATCAATCGTGAGTCTTACCGAAAACATCGCACTCGTTCGCTTAAACTTGGAAACGTACGCTGAGGGCTACCACCGAATGAGCGTTGCCTCTGAGGATGGCGGCGCGGGCGTGCCTGCCGACATGTTCGAGGGCGACGTTGACGATGAGGGCTGGGTTGCGTGGCGCATGCTTCCTTCCACTCTTAGCGAATCCGACGTTTCCCAAATGGAGACCGAATTCGCGATTCAGCTACCGCCTCTTTTTCGCGCATACTTGCTCGCCGGGTTCCAGCTGTTTGACCAAATCCACAGTTCTCGTTACGACCAACTCATATTCAACACTGACGTTCCATCCAACAATCCACTTGGCCCCATCCGCCAACTTATCAATGTGTGGAAACCGTTGCTTTCCGCTAACTTTATTCCATTCGCCCAGTGGGGCGACGGATGGGGGCCAATGTGCTTCGACGCCGCCAATCGAACGGCCGATGGTGATTGCCCAATCGTTTGGATGGATCACGAACTGTTAGCCCCCCTTGGCCCCGACAAATGTGCTGACCGCGATTCGGTGATGCCACACGCAAACCCACTTTACGACTCATATCGCGACTTCTTTAGCGACGTCTTCTCGCAGGCCTAACGCCGCCCAACATGGTTCTTACGCTCGGCCTTCGGCACACCTTCGTTGTGGTGCTGACCTCGCAACCATTATACAATCCAATTCACTTCAATCCATTTCCGCTTCGTTCACGGCGGTGACGTAAAAACATTCCGTTGCACGCACTGGGAATCCCCTACTTGTGACGCTCGAAGATTCACTGTTTGAGATACAGCCCGACGCGAAACGAGCCGATTTGTCTCGACCAGCCTTCCATTACCGAATGAAGGTGCCTGCTTTCACCGATGACCGTGTCTTCGTGCCGGTCAACGACAACTACGCGTTCTTGATCAATGCTCGTGCAGGGTTCTCCACCGCGTCTCGATTCGCTGATTCCGCCGGGGCAAGCCCGAGCGGAGATCGATGGCGTGAGGGAGGTTTTGTGGGTAGCTTCCAATTGCCCGCTCCGCCGGGACAAGCCCGCAGCGGAAGCCAAAACAGGCTTCCACGGACTTGCGTCCATGGCTATGACACGCCATCGCGTTGCGATTCAGAGCGTCAAATTAGATTCCTCACTAAAACGATCGACATCGCGATGGATGTCCTGCTACAACCATAGCGCACCAAATCCCGCTGCGAAGCGGCTCACTTGAACACGGTTTTTACGCTTAGCCCTTGCGGGATAATTTTGGCCCTTTGGAAATGGGCCATGGCCTCCAGCACATCGTACTCGTACTCAGCGAAGCGGTACTCGTACTCCTACTCGATTACAGCGAGAGCGGCGTTGTCCAATTCGCTGGGCGGCGAGTACGAGTACGAGTACGAAACCGCGAACGTACAACACAGTGTGGACGCTGAGTCGCGTCATTCATGCCGCAAACGCCTTCCTGCTTCATTCTACGCGGGCTTTCGCTGTATAATCGTCGTGTGGGCCAACGTGTTTCGCTCCGACCAGGGAGCGGCGGCGGCCATGCTTCCCGTTGCGCAACTCTTATGAAAGAACCTGATTTCGCATCCAACGAACGTCAGCTAATTGACGCGTCGATCCTCGCAATCAGCGAGTTTGCGGCTCAGCACACTGATGAGCTGTTTCGCTACTTTGCGTTTGATTGTAATGCGGACTATGGCGAGATCCTACCTTGCCTAGACACGGAGGAAAACTCGATCGCACAGGCGAAGAAACACGAGGCACGCATAAGTGAACGCCGCCTCACCCAACTCTCCTACGATGACAAGAAGTCACTAGAGTGGGCGATCAACACGTTTAAAAACCCGATTACAGGTCCTGTGCTTCCGTATAACAACAACACGGGAGACTTTCGATACCAAGGGTTTGCGGAAGTGTCCTTCCTCGATGAATGGGAGGAATTCTCTCTGGCAGACGACTACCCGGGTGAGTTTGCGGATTCTCAGGACGACTATCTCGAATGCACTGCTGCGGTGATGTTCTCACGAACGATTGACGCCTTGGTGGAACAAAAGGCGTTTGACTGCCTGCAGCGGACATCACCATTCTTGGTTGGATTTGCCTTTCATGAAGGTCCACAATTGGTTGTACGGCTTCTCAACTGCTGAGCGCAGGGACGCCCCAACCTCTTCAGACTTGGAGTCAACGAGGGACGAGCCTGATCCCAAAACCATGTTCAAGACGAGCCGCTTCGTGGCGGGTGGCGGCTCGAACTGTCCGCATGATGCGTCGGAGCGGCTGAACAAGGTGAATTACATTTGGTGCCTGTAGACCTGGGAGAACTCGCGACTTGAAATCTCCTTCCGTTGAGCTTGTCTCGGCGGAGGAAACAAATGGCAGCTACCGAGAATGAAGAAAGGCCAAACACTGCTCCGCTGCGGGCTCGTCCCGGCGGACACCGCGTCTCGATTCGCTGATTCCGCCGGGGCAAGCCCGAGCGGAGATCGATGGGGCGTGGGAGGTTTGATGGGTAGCTTCCAATTGCCCGCTCCGCCGGGACAAGCCCGCAGCGGAAGCGAAAACAGGCTTCCACGGACTTGCGTCCATGGCTATGACACGCCATTGCGTTGCGATTCAAAGCGTCAAATTAGATTCCTCACTAAAACGATCGACATCGCGATGGATGTCCTGCTACAACCATGACGCACAAAATCCCGCTGCGAAGTGGCTCACTTGAACACGGTTTTTACGCTTAGCCCTTGCGGGATAATTTTGGCCCTTTGGAAATGGGCCATGGCCTCCAGCACATCGTACTCGTACTCAGCGAAGCGGTACTCGTACTCCTACTCGTTTACAGCGAGAGCGACGTTGTCCAATTCGCTGGGTGGCGAGTACGAGTACCATCCTGCGGACTGAGTACGAGCACGAGTGCGTGGGCGCCTCACACGGCGTGGCCGCTGAGTCGTGGCAGGCACGCCGCAAACGCCTTCCTTCTTCATTCCACGTGGGCTCTCGTTGTATAATCTTCTGGTTGGCCAACGTGTTTCGCTTCGATCAGGGGGCGGCGTCGGCCACACAACCCGTTGCGCGTGCTCCTCGCCTATGGTGGATTACCCTCTCCAAGGCGATCCGCTTCGTGGCAGGATGCAGCTCGCTTTATCTGCAGAAGCAGCGGTAGCGCGATCACGACTTCTACGCCCTTGTGGCAGCCTCTTTCGAGGAATCATGGGATCGGCAAGAATGAGCGGCCTACGTTCCTTGCTGCCAATTCGTGGCTACATTCTCTTTCCCCCGTCTTACGTCGTGCCAAGCGAACCACCTTCTAAAACCGGAAAGACGCCGATCAACGCGTTTTTGATTCATGCAGCCACCATGCTGCATCGCTACGGCACGCCATCGCATCGGCTCGAGCGCGTGATGACCCAAGTCGCATCGTCGCTGGGAGTTGAGGCGGTATTCTTGTATACGCCCACCGCGCTAGTGATTTCGATTACCAATGCAGGCCACGAAGAGACGGTGGTCCGCCGCGTCGATTCTCGCGAAATGCATGTCGACAAAATTTTTCAAGCCGATGATGTGCTGGGAAAGCTCGAGCGGGGTGAGGTTACGATCCAAGCCGCCGCCACACGACTTCGTGAGATCGATCATAGTGAACCGCCTTATCGCTTTGCTGCGTTCGCAGTCGCCTGTGCGGTTGGTTGCGGCGTGCTTGCGACGCTGTTCCAAGGATCCGTCGCCGAAGTCATCGCCGCGACGGTGATTGGATTAGTCATCGCAGTGATCGAGCGGATCGCCGACCGAATTTGCGGAGAACCAAGTTTACTGCATCCGATCTCGGGTTTTGTGGCGGCGACGCTGTCGCTTGCCATTGCACACTTCGTCGTCCCGATTGACGATCGACTGGTCACGCTGGCTGGATTGATCGTACTAATACCAGGATTGAAATTGACCGTCGCGTTAACCGAACTTGCGGTGGGACACCTGTCAGCCGGAGTGGCACGGCTTGCCGGAGCGATCGTCATGTTGTTCACGCTGTTATTGGGGGCCGCGATTGCTTGGCGATTCGCACTTCCATGGCGAGATATCCCCGAAAAACTTCCTGCTACCGATTCGCTCTGGCAATGGTTGGCGATATTGATCGCGCCGATCACGTTCGCCATCATCTTTCAAGCTCGTGTGCCGCAGTGGCCGGCGATCTTTAGCGTTTCGATGCTCGGCATCCTGGTCCTCCGTTTGGTCGATCCTCACTACGGTTCGGAAGTCGCCTCGTTTTCCGCAGCACTGGCGGTGGGATGTGGCAGCAATCTGTATGCGCGTTTGCGTGGTCGTCCCGCATTGATCGTGCAAACGCCTGCCATGATCGTCTTGGTCCCAGGATCGTTTGGCTATCGATCGCTGATCGCGATGTTGGATCACGAAACCATCGCTGGCATCGAGATTGGCTTTCACACGGTGATGATCGCGATGTGCTTGGTTGGCGGCTTGTTGATGTCCAACGCGTTGGTGCCGCCGAACCGAATTCTTTAATCCAAAGTTGCAACATGGAAACCTCGGCTCAGCAGCTGGATGATGCCTATCGGAAAACGATTTATTGGTGCGAATCGCCGGAACAATCCGTTGCAATTCGCATTGGTCACAAACATCCTGTGCTCGACGATGCACTGCGAAACGAAGCGGTGAGCGAGTGGGCGTTCATCACCGCCTACAACCCTCATTCGACTCCGAAGGCGCCGTCACAAAATCGAGCAATGAACGAGCAATTAGAGTGCGAGATTGCCCGTCTCGGCTATTTGTACTGGCACGGAACCGGCATCGATCCCAAGGGGCAATGGCCACCTGAGGCCAGTTTTTTGCTGCTCGGAATCATGCCTGCATCCGCAGCCAATATCGGTAGGAAATACCACCAGAACGCGATCGTCATCGGACGCGTCGGTGGTGCTGCAGAATTGCTGTTCTTGACCTCGGAAACGGGATCTCGCTGAAGACGATAACGCTGCAAAGCAAAGCATATGCCAGGATAAATCCAACAAGTGACGACCTCGTTTACTGACGTTACAATGGCGGCACCCCTTCCGAATTGATGCAATGTCCGCTGCCTTCGAATTTGCTCCTCACTACGCCGTCGATGCCCCTTCGCTTTGGAAGGGTGCCCCGGAACTGCGGGAAGGACTTGCGATTGCGACTTAGCGAGGACTATGAAATATCGATCCCAACCACGAAGCTCTTTCGTCATTGGGGACAGGTAGTCGTGAACCATGGCGAGTTGATTTTGTGAACCGCTCGCGCGTCAGCGGCCGGGTCCCACGCATTACCTGGCCGCCTTACGGCCCACGGCTCACAACCCCCGCTTGCAATCGTTCCTTCTTAGCCCTCACTCATGAATCGAATTTCGTTACTAGCCGGCGGATCCGTGATCGTCTTCGTCATTTGCGTGGCGCTGCTGTTTGCTACCGATGGGGACCGGGTTTCGGATGGCGATCTCGATTCGCGGCCATTGATGTTGTACTGCGCCGCCAGCAACCGAGCGGTGATGGACAAGCTCATCCAGGATTACCAACTCGAGTTTCAGCGTCGAGTGCACGTCCAATACGGTCCATCACAAACGCTGCTGTCGTCGATTGCGGTTAGCAAAACGGGCGATTTGTTTCTGCCTGCGGACGACAGCTACTTGAAGATCGCGAAACAGAAGCAGCTTGTTACACAGCAATTCCCCATTGCGTTGATGCACGCTGTGGTTGCGGTCAGAAAAGGCAATCCTCTCACAATTTCCATGTTCGAAGATCTGCTGCGTGACGACGTCCGCTTTGTTCAAGCGAGTCCCGAGATGGCTGCGATCGGCAAAGTCACTCAAGGTTCACTGACACGCCTGGGCCGCTGGGACGATATCGACGCGGCGACGATCGGATATCGCACGTCGGTCAACGAGGTGGCAAACGACATCGAAGCCGGATCCGCCGACGCTGGCATCGTTTACGACGCAGTGCTGCACACCTATCCCAACCTCTCGTTCGTCGAGGTTGCGGAACTAAAAAACGCCACTTCCCAGGTTTCCATCGGCATCATCGCGACGACAGATCAACAAGAAGCGGCGGAGCATTTCGCCCATTACGTTTCCAGTAGCGCTCGCTCTCGCGAGCACTACAAGAACTATGGCTTTGATGTTCGCGATTAAACGTTTCTACTGGATGGGCACGAGCTTGGCTTCGACGCCGAGCGTTCCCTTCGCAGCCGACTTGCTTTGGTCCAAAACAAACGGTCCAAATTGACGATCCAAATGCAGCATCAGCACGGTATCGGATTCCACCGCCAAGCGTCGTTCGGGCTTAAATTCGGATGAATAGATCGCCTTCTTCGACACTCGGACCTCGTCGATCTTGCCGATGAACGGGCGAGTGGCTTGGCCTTGCGTATTGGGATCGGCACCGATGTACAGCGGCAATTTATTGGTCGTACGTTTGCCCGATGCTTTCTTAGTTCCGACAAGGGCTCCGTTGATATACAGCTTGACTTCGGCACCGTCATAGACGCCCGCCAAGTGAGACCACTGGTTCACAGGCAACACGTCGGTCGCTTTGGCACTGTAGTATTTGCCTTTTAAATTCACATCAAATTGTGGCACACCCTCATCCATAAAGAACGCGAACTCACTTTGCTGTGTCTTGGCGATCAAACCGCGATGTCCCGCAACCTGCGCCGGATTGACCCAGGCTTCGAGCGTGAACGGTCCGTTGGGAAGCTTCAGTTCCGAAGAATCCACTCGCACGGCAGATCGTTCATCTACCACCTTCAAACAACGATTGTCGTTGCCGCTGAAATAGTCCGCAGGCACGGCTGCCAACTTCATCGAAATCGGAGTCGAGGTCGGCGGCAATTGGATACGTGTGCTCTGACCGACATAGTGCAGATCCATTTGCACGCGTGGGTTGGTCAATTCGGCCTCCAGATCGGCTTTGCGTTGCAATCCGAATGACAACTGCACCGTCTGGCCGGCTTCGATCTTGACGTGTTGATGGTCCAGCGTCGTGACCCAATCTCGGTTAACCGGATCAAGCGATGCGGTCGCTTCGACTAGATTTGCCGAGGTGTTCGTCAACGAAAACGTCAACTCACCCGAGGCCGAGCCATCAATTTGCAACCGCAAATTGTTTTCGATTTCTTCCGGGCGAATCTTGCGGGCCATATTCACGTCGGCCAAAAATTCCGGAGTGAACTCGGTTGGATCGATGACCGAACCGACCGGCAACGCCGCAACGGTGACGCTTTCTTTGCGAACGGTTACGACATTCAAATGGTGCAGGTAACCTGCACCGGGAATGTCGGCGGACAAATGACCTCCGGTGGTCGCCAAGGTGTAGTAGGCAATTCCGTCTTTGGGCCCATCAAAACGCATGTGATGAATGTGTCCGGCGAACACTGCGCTGACGTTTCCTGCGGCCTTCAAGATCTCGTGAACTTCATCCCAATTGCCGTCGGTATAGCCAGCACCGATCCAGCGTGGGTGGTGCAGGAACAAAAACACGTGGTCGAGATCTTTGTGTTTTTCGAGCGATTGACGTAAAAAGTCAAGCTGCTCGGGACTCATCTTTTGCAACCGGCCTTCGTTAAAACCTTTTTCGTTGGTGGCCGAATCACCTTCGTCACTGTACAGCACGACAAAACCGGCGTTCTTGTGCTGGAACGTGTACCACAGTGGACCAAAGTGTTTTTCGTAATTGGTTTCATGCTGGCCTTGGGGAGCCTTGCCCTCACCACGCCAATAGACGTCATGATTCCCCGCAACAGGAAACCACTGCATCTTCAAGCGATCCATAATCTCTTTGTACTCGGCCATCTGTTCCATCCACAACGGTGCGTCGTTGTAGCCTTGGATCAAATCGCCCACGGTCATAACCAAATCAGGATCGAGCAAATTGGTATCGACGACCGCTTGCTCAAGCACCTTCAAACCAGCGGGCACACCTCCG
>NZ_ANOG01000964.1 GCF_000346295.1 Rhodopirellula maiorica SM1
CAAAGTAGATGGCATTGGGCTTGCGCCGCTCCGCTAGGAAAGTGTCAATCTAGGCAAGATGGAGTGTCTGTTCTTCCGTTTCATGGTTGGATGATTCCAATTGCATCAATTGGACGATTTATCCTAAACGTATCGAAGGGGGGGTGCGGCGACTCCGTGTCGACGCTGTCGAGTCGCCAGTCCTGCGTTCGATGTCGCGCCAGGAAACAGCGGTCGCTCAGACCGCGACGACCAATCTTTGATGTAGCGATACAAACTTATGACTGCGACCCTAAATCCTCTAAAACGCCACCCTGGTACGACGTGTTCGATTGCGTTGCGATTGATTGGCGTGTGCACGATCTGGATCGCATGCGGCGCAAGCACTAGCATCGCTCAGGTTCCACAACCATCAACGTCCCCGATCCCTCAAGGTCCTGGTGTCCCCCAGGGACCAGGGGCGGGAAATTTCGCTGGCGATATTCCTCCCGGAATCACTCAACCGCCCGGTGCCACTCAACAGCCCGGTGCCACTCAACAGCCCGGTGCCACTCAACAGCCCGGTGCAGCTCAACCACTCGATCCGCTGCAAAATTTTGGCGGACCAGCCGCGGGCGACTTCGATCCGTCTCAGTTTGATGCTGGACCTGGGTTCTCGGACTTTGGAGCCACGCGAGGTTCGTATGCGTTCGACCCCACCATCATTGGCGACTTCTTTGGCGGCGGTTTCTCGAGCTTCCAAGGCACGCAAACAGTCACGTTTAACCAATTGCTCTCGGGCAGCATACAGTCCGGCAGCCCAGGTTCGGCAAACTCGATCATCGCATTTGAAGTCGGCGGCGACTTTCCCCACGACGATATCTTCACCACCGGCACCGGACTTGATAGCTCGGGCAATGGTAGTATCGACACGTTCTTTCTGGCCGAGCCGCTGCCTTCATCGGATGCCCCCACGTCGCCCGGTCCCGGTTTTGTTTTTGACCCCAGCACGGCGACCGCCGTTCACGCTGACGGGGCTGCAAACCCGCCGCCGGGAACTCCTATCATCTACACCGATGGCGACAACTGGTTTGTCACTTACCAATACAATGGCCCGGTGGGCGGAACTCACACTGAGTCGATCCCTGTTCCAGGGCCTGGCGTTTCCACACGCCGCGTCAAAGTTGCCGAAAACTTCTCGCCCGCTGTCCGTCATCGGGCTTATCTGAACTATAACTTTTTCAACGATGCTTTTGGTGGACTCGGCGACATCAGTCGCTACACGCTTGGGATCGAGCACGTCTTGCTGAAGGATTTAATTTCGGTCGAAGTCCGATTGCCGACCGCTGCGACCTATGGCAGCACGCAAACACTCGGAGCACGTCAAGATCGCAACTTTGAGATTGGGAATCTAACGATCATTCCCAAGGGAGTGCTGCTGTACGACCGCAACTACATCTGGAGTGCCGGCGTTGGCGTCAGTGTCCCGACGGCCGATGACACGCGATTGCAGAGCAACGGACAAGACTTGTTGGTGGTCGAAAACGAAAGCGTTCACTTGCTGCCGTTTACTGGATTGCTGTATCGCTACAGCGACGACCTTAGCTTCCAAAGCTACATGCAATTGGACATCGCGGCCAACGGCGATCCGATCCGCGGAAACCGAGTGGGCGACACGCTTCCGTTGCTTGGCAAGTTTAACGATTCGACCTTGATGCATCTGGACATCGCGGCAACCAAGTCGATCTATCGAAATCGCAATCGCAACTCGGGTTTGATTCAACAAGCTCTTTTCAACACCGAGCTTCATTACACTGCGACGCTACAGGATTCCGATGTCGTTTCCGCCGGTGGACTTCGCTATGCGAACTTGGCCAGCAACTTTAATATCCTCAACGCTACCGCGGGTCTGCATCTCGTGATCAATGACAAACTTGTCGTCACGCCGGCGATGTCGATTCCACTGCGTGATGGGTTGGACGAGCAGTTCGATTACGAAGCGATGGTGCAGATCAACTATCTGCCGTAGAGATTAGGAAACACCACAAGAAATTGACTGCAACACCACGTTTCGACGCCCTTGTTCTATGTATCCTGCCACTCATCAGCGCAATGCGTTTCTTTCGATCGCATTGCCGGTGGCAGTCGCTTTGCTATCGACAGCGTTTGTCTGTACCCAGATGGCCGTCGCGCAAACGCCTCCGATGCTTGATCTTCCGGTGACGGACCCTAGTGAGGTCGGGGATGAGGTGGGGGAGGCTTCGTCTTCGGACGCCGCTGCCGGCTCAATCCAACCGCTCGATCCGCTGTCAAATTTCGCTGCCCCGAATGCGGGCGGCTTCGATTCGTCGCAATTTGATGCCGATCCAGGATTCTCGGACTTTGCAGCCACGCGAGGATCGTATGCGTTTGATCCCACGATCATAGGCGACTTTTTTGGCGGCGGTTTCTCGAGCTTTCAGGGCACTCAAACCGTAACGTTTTCTCATTTGCTGCCCGGCACGATCTTACCGGGAGGCGGCGTTGGATCGCCGAATTCGACCATCGCGTTCGAAGTCGGAAACGACGTGCCGCACAACGACATTTTCACAACCGGCACCGGATTCGACAGTTCCGGAAACGGCAGTATCGATACGTTCTTTCTGGCCGAGCCGCTGCCCTCGTCGGACGCCCCGACCTCGCCCGGACCTGGATTTGTGTTTGACCCCAGCACTGCCACCGCAGTCCATAGCGCCGGCGCCGCCAATCCTCCGACCCAGAACGAGTCGCCGAACGTTTATTTTGATGGTGATAAATGGTTCCTCACCTACAGCTATACCGGCGAAGTCGGCGCAAGTGGCACCGCGTCGATTCCCGTTCCCGGTCCTGGGGTTTCCACGCGACGAGTCAAAGTCGCTGAGAATTTTTCTCCGGCGATTCGTCATCGTGTTTATGTGAACTACAGCTTTTTCAACGACGCCTTTGGTGGGCTTGGTGACATTAGTCGCTATACGCTTGGAGTCGAAAAGGTGTTGTTTAAGGATTTGATCTCGATCGAATTCCGCTTGCCAACCGCGGCAACGTACGGCAGCACGCAAACATTGGGAGCACGGCAAGACCGCAACTTTGAAATCGGAAATTTGACGATCATCCCCAAAGCAGTACTGAAATCCGATACACATTACATTTGGAGTGCCGGGCTTGGCATTAGCGTCCCCACCGCCGATGACACTCGGCTGCGTGACAGCAGCGGTCAAGATTTGTTGGTCGTCGAAAACGAAAGCGTCCACCTGCTACCATTTTCGGGACTACTTTACCGCGTCAACGAAGACGTCACGCTACAAACCTATATGCAACTTGACATCGCTGCTAACGGCGATCCGATACGCGGAAACCGGTTCAACAATACGCTTCCCGTGATTGGCAAGTTTACGGATTCGACGTTGATGCACTTGGACGTTGCAGCCACGCAATCGATTTATCGCAACCAAGATGGTGACGCGGGTTGGATTCAACAAGTGCTACTAAACACGGAATTGCATTACACTGCGACGCTACAAGATTCGGACATGGTTTCGGCAGGCTCACTTCGTTACAGCAACTTGGCCAACCACTTCAACATCGTCAACGCCACCACGGGCTTTCACTTGCTCGTCAACGATAAACTCGTGGTGACTCCAGCGATTTCGATTCCGCTTCGAGATGGATTGGACGAACAATTTGATTACGAAGCGATGGTCCAAATCAACTACATGCCCTAGAAACCAAAGATCAGAACAGTCCCGCTGCAAACAGGTCGTCGACTGCCGCCGTCCGCTCATTTGCATCATCGTCGGTGGCAAACCAAAGACTTTGCTCGCCTTGATGATCTTCCGCGGACTGATCGCGATTTTCATTCAGATGATTGATAATCAGCAGGGCATCCAGCGGTGACGTGGCACCATCCAAATTGATATCCGTGGCCGCACGGACGCGAGCCAATGTTTCGCCAGCCAATGTTTCGCCCGCCAATGATTCACCTTCGGCGGTGCTTTGCCGATTGAGTTGATTGATGATGACCAACGCATCATTTGCGGTAACTTCACCGCTGGCGTTGACGTCCATTCGCGATGAAACGCTGAAACCAGGGACGACACGGGGGAAGGTGTAATCGACGCTAACCGAGCTTTGATCGACAACAATTGATTCTTCGGCCACTTGCAACTTCAGCACCGTGACCGTGCTGGGCAACAACGGATCGGGGGTGTTTCCGGCGACCGAACGGCGATACAGGTTGGCCACAGCGATCTCGTCGACGCCATCTTGATCGAAATCAGCGACGCTTATGTCGATGGGGTTAAAGACGCCCTGAATCGATTTGACCAAACTGAAATTTCCGCCGTCATCTCCCACAAAGATCTCGATCAAATCATTGCTATTGCTGGCGACAACGACATCGAGTTGTGAATCGCGATTGAAATCGCCCACGGCAAGCTTGGACGCTTTGGCGGTCACCGCAGTGCTAGAGACCAAGCGAACTTGGCCGCTGTCGAGCCGCAGAACACGAAGCGTTTGACGTTGATCCAAGGCCAATATTTCCGATTGTCCATCGCCATCGATATCCGCCAACATCACGTCAACATACTTGCTGGTCAAATTGGCATCGGATTCACCGTCCTCAAGCGGCGAGAAACTGCCATCGCCGTTGTTCAATAGGATGCTGATCTCGCTGACGCTATCGCCACTGGACGCACCACTTTCAAATGTCGTGTCGTAACCAATTCCGACGACGACGATATCGTTGTCACCGTCGCCATCGACGTCCCCCGTTGCGATCGATGAAATCTGTGACGCGTCGACAGACAATTCTTGTGGGGCAAAGCGTCCATCGGGAGCGAACAGCGTCAAGCTAGATTCGCGAAACGATGCGGCAACCACGGTCGGCAAACCGTCACCGAAATCGTCAACCGCCACATCAATCGCACCGGCAGCGATCGGAAACGATTCGTAGGAACTGTTGCCAAAGTAAACTTGTCCTCCCTCGCTCGGTACGCCAATCGCGGCAACCGCGATCAGCGGAGCAGCCAAACTGTTTGCCGATGCCGGGGGATAGGCGAAGACTGATTGAGGCCGATTATCCAGCGTGATTTCGCGTAGCAGCGATAGGTTTCCACCGACTACATCGATCACGCTGAGCGTGCCTGACAAATCGCTGGCCACCACCATCTCGAGGTCGCCGTCGCCGTCAACGTCCGCGGCGGTAATCGATCGGGCGAGTAGGCCTGCATCCAATTGGCTACGAATAACACCAGGGTTATCTGGAATCGTTTGGCAGCTCGCGGGAACTTCCGCAACGATCACCGCTTGACCGTTGACCAGTCCGGTAAAGAAATAGTCGCCCATCAAATCGGTCTGCGTCTCGCGTTCGCCGATGTCAAAGCTGCGATCT
Organism: Rhodopirellula maiorica SM1; assembly: GCF_000346295.1. Taxonomy (GTDB): domain Bacteria; phylum Planctomycetota; class Planctomycetia; order Pirellulales; family Pirellulaceae; genus Novipirellula; species Novipirellula maiorica. Next base: position 5,366 of record NZ_ANOG01000964.1, read on the forward strand.
CCATCGGCATCAATGAATACGCGTCCGCCTACCACCGCTTCGCCACTGTCTTCGCTGCCGTTGCCATTGGCATCACAATAGACATGACCGCCAACTCGCGTCGAGAAGTTAAGAACCACAGTTCCTGTGTCGGTGTCGATACCATCGCTCAATGTGTAAGTAAACGAATCACTCAGCCCGACAAAGCCCGGATCCGGTGTGATCGTGATGATGCCTCCGACGAACGAAATCGTGGCGCCGGCAACCGTGGTGGCCGGCAGATCCAAGATACTTAATGTCTGGTTCGATTCGTTGGCCGCACCGACAAAATCGTTGGATAGCAGGTCCGTTTCTTGGATTGTAAACGCTTGTCGCGTCGCGACATCGACGACATCGTTGCCGGCAATCGGCGGATCATTGATCGCGATGACATCGACACGGACGGTCGCCGAAGCGGTCTGGCCCGCGCCGTTGCTGACGGTGTAGGTGAACACATCGAGCCCAAACTCATTCAGATTGGGCAAATAGTTCAGTCCGCTGCCGCCTGCTGCGATCGTCACATCGCCCAGACTTGCTGCGGTGACGGCGATGACGGTCAACGTGCCGGTGGGCAGGTCGTTGGCGAGCACATCAATGAACGTTAACGGGTCGTCTTCGTCGATGCTTACCGCATCATCCACCGCTGTAACGATGACCGGCGGCACGGCGAGTCGTTCGAACGCCCCGATGTCGGGAAACGCTTGGTTGTCACCATCGCCATCTTGAGGCCGAACCGTCCCCCGTGCGTCCACGAGAACTTGGGTGTTGCGTGCAGCATCGATCGCCGGACTTTGCGCCGCGAGTTCCCGAGTAAAAACCGGTCCGCCATTGTCCTGCAGCGGTCCCAATAGCGGGTCGGTATTGTTGAAGTCGCTGGGATCATTAAATCCCATGCTTTGTCCGCTATCCAGATTGCCGCCCAACGAGACAAAGGTGCCGGGCAAGGCAAAGCCGTCGCCACCGGAGAAGATACTCGCCGCGATCGAGATCGGCTCACCTTGCGCGGCAATGTTGGAACCCGAACTGATCGCTTGATTCTCGGCAACGGTCGAGAACAGGATCGAGTGTTGCACCCCTGGGGCACTCGTGCCGACCGCAATCCCACCGCCTTGAAGTCCAGATTGGTTTCCTGTGATCGTCACATTGGTCAGATCAAAACCGGCGTTGTCAAACGCGATTCCACCACCGTCCGAGCCGGATTGATTGTTGGCGATTGTGACGGCCGATGCGGTCAATATCGGGTTGCGAAGATTGCCGAGCAGCCCGATACCGCCGGCTCGACCGCCCGAAGCGGTGTTGGACGAAATCGTCGAGTCGTTGATCACCAGATCGATGTCAATCGCACCGATACCGCCGGCTTCGGTAATCGAGGTGTTGTTGATGATCGTTGACGTGTTGATCGTCATCTGCTGAGTCAACGAATTGCTGACCGCACCGATTGCTCCGGCCCCAGGACTTTGGCCCGCGGTGGTTTGGTTACCATCGAGCACCGAGTCTTCGAGCGTCAGATCGATATTCACTGCGGCGATGCCTGCGGCCGTGGGGGCCTGGTTTTGGCGAATATCGGTGTTGCGAATCGTCACCGTACGGTTGCTATTAGGATCGGCAAGCAACGCCACCGCACCGCCCCCTTGATCGAATTGGTCGCCTTGGCCGAGCACTTGGTTTTGCAGGAAGGACGTCCCATCGATGGTGCCGCTGTAATCGACCGCTTCCAAACCACCGGCTCCGGCGACCGCCGTGTTCGATTCGAACTGACCGCCGCTGACGTCAAACGAGAAGCTGCTCAGCCCGTCGCCGATGATATACAGTCCCCCGCCTCCCGAATCGGATCCCAACGCTTGGTTTGATGTAAAATTGGAATCGGTGACCGTGATCGAAGAGCCTTCGAAATAGATGCCCCCTCCCGAATCACCCGCCATATTGTTATCGACGTCGACGGTATCCAAAATCAACGCCGAATTGAATCCGCTGACATTGACGCCTCCGCCGAGCCCAAAATCGGTATCCGAATCTCCGGTGACATTGTCTTCGATCGTCGAGTTACGAATGGTCAGCGTGCGCGGTTGGTCGGTAGTCGAAAAATCAACGGCCCCGCCGCTACCGGTCGCGGTATTTCGACGGAGGATCGAATCTTCGATGGTCACATCCACACCAGCTTGGATGGCACCGCCAGACGAGGAGAAGCCGGGAAATTGGGCATTGTCATCGGCGCGATTGTCCTGCAAAACCATGTTCTGTAGCACCAGCGAAGCGCTTCCGAACGAGTTGATGGCACCGCCACCGGAACCATCGTTTGCGACGGTGTTCTGGATCGTAAAATTTTGCATCGTCACAATGCTAGGAACACCGGAACCGAAGATATCGAATCCGCGTGAAACGCCACCTCCATCAATCACCACATCCTCAGGACCATTTCCGACACCGATAAAGTCGATATTCTGGTCGGAATCGAGATCGAAGCTTCCAAAATTCGGATCGAGATTGTAAGTGCCTGCTGGGATCTCGATACGGTCCGCCCCTGGATTGCTTTCCGCGGCGGCGATCGCGCCGCGAATGGAACAGGTCCCATTGCCTGGACTGGGGGATGCTGCACAGAAACTAGTTTGAGGATCGATATCGACCACGGTATCAACGACAAACGTCGCCAACACACGACGGTTTTCAAGCGACTCGACCGACAAATGGCGATGGGAACGACGCGCAGCTCGCCGGCCGCGACGCACAGAAAAACGGGGCATGGATCGTCTCAAGGCTAAAGAGTTCCCGCTAAGATTAGGGTATAAAGCTATTGTGAAGCTAATCGGTGGGGTAGGATGCTGCAAGTAAATTGCGTGCCATCATATTTAGTTGTCCCTTTTCCGAATGATTGGGTAGTTTTAAATTCCTGCGAGGCCATTGTAGTGAAATTTGTTGACGTGATCGTCAAACTAGGTAATGAGACCAACCACGTCTACAAGGCGAATTTGCCCTTAGAGATCGGCCGGATGGACCACGGCGAGGAATTGCTGCGAACTCAGAATGTCGGCAATGGCAACTTTCGCCTTGCCGTCGCCCCGATCGATATGATCGGCGTTTCGCGTCGTTCGCTGCGAATCGAAGAAAACGGCGAGGGCGGGCTGCGGTTGGTCAATATCCACTCGACCAACAGTTTCCAAATCAGCGACGAAAATTTGGTCGTCGGCCCTGGCCAATCGCTTTCGGTCTCGGGCAACGTCACCGTCAAATTGCCTCAGCAATTGATCCTGACCTTTACTCTCAAATCGATGAATGCGCCGGTCGAATACGACCGATCGATGCGGACACTCGACGCCGTCGAATCGAGCATGACGCTTGGAACCCAAGACGCGCGGCTTGGTCAGCTGAGAGATGAAAAAAGCGACAAGAATCCCGCGGCGGTCGCGGTCAGCTTGGTCCGTCAAGCATTGACCGTCGTGCAAAAGGCCGCTGGTTCGAACGAGTTTTTTGAAGCGGCGGTGCGAGCGGTCGCCAATATGATCGAACTCGATCGCGCCTACGTGATTTTGTTTGAAAACGAACAATGGACCGTTCGCTCGATGTTCTCGTTCGAATCAGATTCGTCGATCAATTTTACCGACAGCAAAACTGTTGAACCATTGCCCTCGGGCAGCACTC
>NZ_ANOG01000965.1 GCF_000346295.1 Rhodopirellula maiorica SM1
GCGGTACTCGAACACCATTTCTATCCCCACATCTTTCCCACGGGGCAACACCTCGGCATTTTCTTAGTCGAGCTCGGCGTCGGGATCACAGTAACTTCGGTGATGACGATGATTTTCTATACCTTTGCCGGCAGGAAAAAAATCGTATGAGCATCGAACAATTTGTCGGACTTTATAACTATTGGATCGTGATCTTCTTGATGATGACGGGGTTCTACATCGTTATCGCGCGTCAGAACATGATCAAATCCGTGATTGGATTGAACATCTTTCAAACCTCCGTCTTTCTGCTGTACATCACGATGGGCAAGGTGAATGGAGGGACCGCCCCAATCATTCCACCTCGCGTTGCAAATGAACATGCCGCCAACGGACATGGCCAAACCGAGCATGCTGCCGCCCCACTTCACGAAGCGGTCGGTGAGACGAGCGAGCAAGCTCATTCGATGGCCGAAGAGGTGCTTTCACCGCTGGGTGAGATCGCTCGACAAGCGGATCTGACATCGCAAGTCGAGCCCATCGTTTACTCAAACCCAATGCCAAGCGTGCTGATGCTGACCGCAATCGTGGTGGGGATTGCGACGACCTCGTTGGCATTGGCACTGATTGTTCGCATCCGTGAAGAGTATGGAACAATCGAGGAAGACAAAATCTTGGAATTGGATCGGGATTCTTGATGGAAAGTCATCTACCCATCTTGCTGATCGCGTTGCCGTTATTGGCCGCGCCGTTATGCGTTTTGATCGGCAATCGCAAAGTTGCCTACATCGTGGCATTGACGGTTTCGTGGTGCGTGTTCGGAATCTCGGTCGCGTTGGTTGGTAACGTTCATGCCGACGGGCCGCTGCGTTACAACATCGGCAATTGGGCGCCGCCCTACGGGATTGAATACGTCGTCGATGAACTCAGCGGATTTGTGATGCTGTTCGTCTCGGCACTTGGTGCGATCGTGCTGACGTACGCGCCGCACAGCATTAACAAAGAGATTCCTCGATCCAAGCACTATCTGTTCTACGCAACGTATCTGCTTTGCTTGACTGGATTGTTGGGCATGTGCGTTACCGGCGACTTGTTCAACGTCTTTGTCTTCTTGGAAATATCGTCGTTATCAACTTACGCGTTGGTCAGTCTGGGGCGATCACGACGTGCGCCGTTGGCGGCGTTTCAGTACTTGATCCTGGGCAGCGTCGGTGCCACGTTTATTCTGATTGGTATCGGGTTGGTCTATCAGATGACCGGTACGCTGAACATGGCTGACATCGCCACGCGGTTGCCGATCGATCACGGCCCTCGCACGGTGTTGGTGGCGTTTGCGTTTTTAACGATCGGTTTGTTTATCAAGATGGCCGTCTTTCCGGTTCATACTTGGTTGCCCAACGCCTACACCTATGCTCCGTCGGTGGTCACCTGCTTCATCGCCGCAACGGCGACCAAAGTTTCGGTCTATGCGTTGATCCGGATCGTGTTCAGTATCTTCACACGCGAATTCGCCTACGAAGTGTTGCCGCTCGATACGGCTTTGATGGTGATGGCACTGGTGGGCATCTTTGCCGCTTCGACTGCTGCGATTTACCAAGACAACGTGAAGCGTTTGTTGGCATATTCGAGCATCGCTCAGATCGGCTACATGCTGTTGGGGATCAGTATGGCAAACCAAGCGGGGCTGACCGCCGGTATCGTTCACATGTTCAATCACGCGTTGATCAAGGGCGGCTTGTTTATGGTCGTGGGCTGTTTTGCGCTGCGTATCGGATCGGTTCAGCTATCCGATTGGCGTGGTGCCGGTCGCACAATGCCGTGGACCTCGTTCGCGTGGGCTATCGGCGGGTTGGCGTTAATTGGCGTGCCCTTCACCGTGGGCTTTGTCAGCAAATGGATGTTGTTGACGGCGGCATTTGATTCTCACCACTGGTCGGTCGCGGTGTTGATGTTACTGAGTTCGTTGTTGGCGCTAGTTTACGTTTGGCGAGTGGTCGAAGCGTTGTATTTCGCCGAGCCATCGGAATCGGCCAAACAAGCGGTCGAAGCACCGCTGGGGATGCTGCTTCCCATGTACACGGTGATCCTGGCAACGTTAGTGTTTGGGGTGTGGACGGTTTATTCGGCTGACTTCGCTGCGAGAGCCGCGTCGCTGATGTTAGGAGGCACGCAATGATGGCTGCCGAAACACTGATTTGGATCTCTGGAGCCTTGCCGCTAATCGCACTCGGGTTGATCTACGCTTGCGGTCGCTGGCCCAATCTGCGTGAAACTTCGACGATCGTGGTATCAACGCTGTTGTTCGCCGTCATCTGTCGCTTGTCAAGCTTTGTATTCGCTGGCGAGCGACCGTCGGTCAACTTGGGTGAGATGCTGCCGGGGTTTCGCATCGGATTCGAAGTCGAACCGCTGGGGATGGTGTTCGCGTTGGTCGCGTCAGGGTTGTGGATTTTGACCACTCTGTATGCGATCGGTTACATGCGAGGTCATCACGAAGAAAACCAAACGCGATTCTACGCCTGTTTCGCCATCGCCATCTTTGCCGCGATCGCTGCGGCTTTCTCAGCGAACTTGTTTACTTTGTTTGTCGCCTACGAATTGATGACCGTATCGACATATCCGTTGGTGACGCATCACGGGACCGCCGAAGCTCGCAACGGTGGACGCGTCTATCTCGGCATTTTGCTTTCCACCTCGATCGCCTTCTTTATGTTGGCGGTTGCATGGACATGGTACGTGGCTGGAACACTGGACTTTACCGCCGGTGGCATCCTAAGCGCCGCGCACGCCGATGGAGACATTACAACGCTTGGCCTTGGTGTGTTGTTGGCCTTGTTTGCCTTTGGGATTGGCAAGGCGGCACTGATGCCATTTCATCGTTGGTTGCCTGCGGCGATGGTTGCCCCGACGCCGGTTAGCGCGCTATTGCACGCGGTAGCGGTGGTCAAGGTAGGAGTGTTTTCGGTGCTGAAGGTTGTGGTCTATATCTTTGGCATCGACTTGCTCGCGGACACGGGTGTCAGTATTTGGTTGGCTTACGCGGCCGGAGCCTCACTTCTGATCGCCTCGCTTGTGGCGATGACCAAAGACAATTTGAAAGCACGTCTTGCCTATTCCACGATCAGCCAATTGGCCTATATCACGCTGGGAGCGGGATTGGCAACGCAGAGCGGGGTGTTGGGCGGCGGGATGCATATCGTGATGCACGCGGTTGGGAAAATCACGTTGTTCTTTTGTGCCGGCGCGATCTATGTTGCCACGCACAAGAAAAATATTAGTGAAATGCGTGGTCTCGGTCGCCAGATGCCGTTTACTTTTGCCGCCTTTTTTGTTGCTGCCGTAAGTATCATCGGGTTGCCGCCGGGCGGTGGTGCCTGGAGCAAATGGTTCCTCGCGATTGGAACCGTCGAAACCCATCTGTACGTGTTGACCGCCGCGCTGATGATTAGCTCGCTGTTGAACATTGCCTATCTGATTCCCATTCCGATCCAAGCGTTTATGGCTCCTGCGGCGGAGGATCCCAATCTATCAAGTCCGTCAATTCATACAGGCGACGATCATGCGGGCGACGATCATGCGGGCACGGTGGTAGAGGGAATTCAAGAGGCGCCGATGATGTGTGTGGTGCCGTTATGCGTGACCGCCATCTTGAGCGTCGTGCTGTTCTTTTTCGCAGATTGGATTTACGAAGTGCTTTTGCCGATCACGGTGGCGAGTTAATCGGATGACCGAACATAAACCTGCAAGTGACCCGAGTTGGTTCGAGAAACCGCGTAACATCAATGGGATGATTGGTGCGTTGGTACTCGCTTGCTTGGCGCTAGTCCTGGCCGACTTGTTTTATGAAAACCCTCATCCGCACTTTCCCAAGTGGGAGAACGTGTTCGGATTTCAAGCTTGGTTCGGCTTCATCGCCTTTGTGGTCATCGTTTTTCTGGGACGATTGCTACGTGTGATCGTGAGTCGACCGGAGGATTATTATGATCGATAACATTCCGCCCGGTTTGATCATGATCCTGGGCGCCTTGGTGTTGCCGTTTTTTGCGCATCGAGCCCAAGCCGTTGGCGTGTTGTTGCTGTCGTTGATCAGCATGGTCGTGTTTTGGTTCACTCCCGAAACGACGTTTGGTCAATTTGAACTGTTTGGAACGACGCTCGAAGCGATTCGTATTGATCGGCTCAGTCGGTTGTTTGGAATTGTTTTCCATATCGCCGCTATTGTTTCGGCGATCTATGCGTTACACGTTCGAGACACGCGGCAACACGTGGCCGGGATCGTCTATGCCGGTGCCGCGATCGGCGCTTGTTGCGCAGGCGATTTGTTGACGTTGTTTGTGTATTGGGAATTGACGGCACTGTCGAGCGTTTTTCTGGTTTGGGCCAGCGACAACGAGCATGCTTACAAGGCCGGGATGCGCTATTTGGTCATTCAGGTTGCGTCAGGAGTATTGTTGCTCTCCGGTGCCATCATGCGATTTGTCGAAACAGGCTCGCTCGCCTTTGGCTCGTTTGTTGTGGATGGCGAACCGCTAAGCCTATCCGCGTTTCTGATCCTGTTCGCCTTTGGCATTAAGTGTGCGTTCCCGCTGTTGCACAATTGGTTGCAAGATTCATACCCACAAGCAACGGTCACCGGGACCGTGTTCTTAAGTGCGTTCACGACGAAATTGGCGGTCTATTCGCTAGTTCGCGGATTTGCCGGTTTTGAACCGCTGATTTGGATCGGCTGTGCGATGACGTTGTTCCCAATCGTCTTCGCCGTGATTGAAAACGATCTCCGCCGGGTATTGGCCTACAGTTTGAACAACCAACTTGGGTTCATGGTGGTCGGGATTGGGATTGGCACAGAGCTTGCCATCAATGGCACCGTTGCACATGCATTCTGCCACATCATCTACAAATCGCTGTTGTTTATGTCGATGGGCGCGGTGTTGTTTCGCGTGGGCACCATCAAGGCGACCGAATTGGGTGGGCTGCATAGATCAATGCCACTGACAACGATCTTTTGCATCATCGGTGCCGGAGCGATTTCGGGGTTTCCGCTGCTCAGTGGATTTATCAGTAAATCAATGATCATCACTGCGGCTGCCGAAGAACATCAGTTTTGGGTGTGGTTTGTCCTGCTGATTGCGTCCGCTGGGGTGATGGAGCACTCGGGAATCAAAATCCCGTTCTTTGCATTCTTTGCCCACGATTCGGGAAAGCGAGTCAAGGAAGCTCCGGCAAATATGTTAGTTGCGATGGCGATCGCGGCGTTCTTCTGTATCGGACTCGGGGTTGCCTACCCCGTGCTGTATCAGATGCTGCCCAATCCACAGATCGATTATCACCCTTACACGGTAACGCATGTCGTTACGCAGTTGCAATTGTTGATGTTTGCGGGATTGGCGTTTGTGTTCTTGATGAAGTCGGGGCTGTATCCAGCTGAACAACGGTCGACCAATCTCGATACCGATTGGGTTTATCGGCGTGCGTTTCCTGCCGTCGCTTCGGTATCTCGATCGATGGTTCGGGTCTTGGATCGGTCGATGCGAGACGACGGGCTGGTGATCTTGAAAGGGTTTCTTTCCACCGCAAATCGTAATTTCAACGAGAAAGGAGTTCTCGGAGGCACATGGTCGACCAGCACGATGACATTCTGGGCCACAATCCTGCTGGCGATTTGCTTGGTGCTGTATTACCTGTAATCGCTAGTTTTCGTGCTTCGGAAGGTCGAACATCGTTGCAGTCCAAATCAGATTGCCCGATCTCAGCTTGACCGACGGAGGATGAATCTCGAGCACCTGCAATCCGAAGTGCGATTCCCCGGCTGCTAACGTGATTGTCGAATCTTTGGTCCGCAGGATGACTTTGGGAACGTCAAGCTGAGCAAACCCCAGAACCTCAAGCTGCGTCGCCTTGGAAACTCGCGATTCCCGGTTGACGACGGCGGCGGGTTGGTCGTTGGGGAAGCGAAACGGATCGGTTCTTTCTTCGTATTTCGGGCGAAAACGGACTTCGGTGGCCATGGGGGGGGGGATTGCTTGATCTCGGTGGCACCGGTTGCCCTCCGCGCGGCTCGCAGCGAATCGCTCCATTGTTCGATTTGCTCAGGCTCGACCGAGCATCCGCCGAGTGATAGAGCGAAGGCGAGGCCGACGGCAGGCTGAAAATGGCGAGCGAGCATCATGGGAACCAAACAACGAACTGCGAAATACGAATCGGACGGGAAAATTTAGCTTGTCCATTCACTCCGAGTCGCGTCCTTATCCGAAGTTCATTTGCGTAAAGGGTTCGGTTATTCCCGTTGTGCCGTTTTAAAGGGTTGGCAGCGTGATTCCGGGGGTTCGAATCGGGTTTCGGTCATCAGAATGTCTCGCTCGCTGCTGAGTGCTACCGTATCTTGGCAAACCTATTCTGTTTTCCGATCGTATCGAAGCTAGCGGTTGTAAATGCATTGACCGCGACACTTCGTTCTGGCTGCTCGCCACCCCATGGGTGTGACCCGTCGATCGATTTACACTATGACCATTCCTTGCGGTCGGTGGGACTGATTTATGCCGCCCCCACCGCTGCACCATTGCTGTTCGATTGAAAACGTAATCTCAACGGATTCCACGTTTTCCGACAAGACTTTCAACCCACGATCCTTCCATGGCTCTGATAATTCTCCGATGTGTTTTCCTGCTTTGTGCCGGAGGCGTGTCTGCAATCATTAACACTTCGCTGTCGAGCGATACGTCGACCGCCGTTCCATGGCTGATTTTTGCTGGTATTATGACGCTGGCCACCGTCGTGGTGGTCGGGGATATCTATGCCCCTCGCAAACGAATCGACACCATCTCGGCGGTTTACTTTGGCGTACTGATCGGCGTTTTGCTGACCTATATTTTATGGATTGCGATCGCCCCTCTGATGGATCAGTCGTTTAATGGTCGAGGGTTGCAGTTGGTGATCGGGTTGTTGATGTGTTACATCTGCACCAGCGTGTTGCTTCAAACGAAAGACGATTTCCGATTCTTGATTCCGTACGTGGAATTTGTCCGCGAGGTCAAAGGGTTTAAGCCATTGGTGCTGGACACCAGCGTGGTGATCGACGGGCGTATCGCGGATCTGGTCGGCACCGGTGTCTTTGACAACCAACTGATCATGCCGCGATTCGCACTGACCGAATTGCAAGCAATCGCCGACAGCAGCGACAAGCTTCGTCGCACTCGTGGCCGACGAGGTCTCGATGTGCTGAATCGAATGCGCGCGGACGAGAATGTCGATTTGATGATTTTTGATCGTGAGTTACCAGAGCTCGCGGGGCAAACCGTTGATCTGAAGCTTGTTTTGTTAGCCAAGCATCTTGATGGCAAAGTAGTCACGGGTGACTTCAATTTGAACAAGGTCGCGAAGCTCCATAACGTTCCAGTCATTAACTTGAACGAGATCAGCAACTCGCTTCGTCCGGTCTTTTTGCCAGATGAGACGTTTCGCATCAAAGTCATCAAGGCCGGTGAAGGTCCTGAACAAGGGATCGGCTATCTGGACGACGGCACAATGGTCGTGATCGAGGGAGCTCGGCACAAGATCGGCCAAGACCTCGATGTTCGCGTCACCAGCACACTGCAAACCAACGCGGGCAAAATGATTTTTGCCAAGGTCGAAAGCCGCTAAACGAGGTCGTTTCATGCCCGACCTATGGTATCGCGCCGCGCTGCTAGCTTCCATTCCGTTGGTGTGGTGCGGCATTTCACTGGTGCTCAGTTGGTCGAGCGGTTGGTGGGTTTTGTCGCAACGATATGCAGCCGAACCCGGCGACGGGTTTGGCGAGGATTCGAACCGTGCCTACATGCGGACCGGTCGGATCGGCGCGATCCAATACCATTCGACGCTGAACTTTGTCGCCGATACTCGTGGCATTCGGATCTCTGTCTTTCTACCGTTCCGTCTCGGCCATCCGCCGCTGTTTGTGCCTTGGAGCGAATTTGAAAAGGTTCGTCTGGACGACAAGTTATTTTCGCAGCGAATCAAAATGTCGATCGGCCGCCCTGCAATCACGCGTGTGGTCTTTCCCGGCTGGGTCAAGTTTCACATGCCGATCGAATATCGCCCGAGTGTTTGAACACGTTGTCAGCTTGAGTTGTCGTCCTGAGCTGTCCAGCTCGATGAGTTGGGGATGAATGAATTCGCCAACGGCCGGCGAAGTTTTCTAGGACTCCGATTGACTTGGAATTGACCAAACTGGTAATTCAACTGTCATGTGGACCCTTTTTCCAAATCGACACGTCATTGCCGCTGTTTTGCTGGCCCTATGGGGCGGCAATCAGTTTGCTAGCAGCGATCAACCTTCCGCCCCGATGGCGACGCCATCGCCGATGTTGCGGATCGTCAATGCGCGTACGAATTTCCAAACGGAAAGCGTTCCGGTGGCTAATCCGGTCGAGCCCACCGTCGACGAGAACCATTTTAAAAACGACGTGAATCCAAGCCCGCCGGCGTCATTCCCGACCGCCGAGTCGCAGCCTTGCGTGCTGTTGAATAACGGCAACGTGCTGTGGGGGACGGTGACCCAGTTGGGACCGTGGATCATGGTTAGCCGAGACGGCGTATCCGAAGTTCAGCTGGCTCGCAAAGACGTTGCGTGCTGGGGCAATTCGATCCGTGATTTGTATCAATATCGGATCGACCGGCGAGGTACGGGATCGCTTGCCTCGCGTTTAGAAGATGCGCGTTGGTGCTTGCGTTATGACCTGTACGACTTAGCAGCAAAAGAGCTTGTCGATATCTACGCGATCGCGCCCGATCATCCCGAAGCCAAGCGGATTGAGCAGCGACTGCGAAGCACCGCCTTGGCCGAGGAGGATGTCGCGGATGTCGAGCCGACCGAACCGGCTATCGACGACGTTCCCAATGACCCATCGAAGGCATGGATCCCTGCGGCGCTGGCATCGTCGGACCGAGTCCGCGATTTTGCTCGCTTTGTCCAGCCATTGATGATCAATCGTTGTGCCCAATGTCATTCGCATGACACAGAACGAAAATGGCAGCTGATGACACCGTCGATTGGTTCGCGACCGTCGGCGAGAATGACGCACGACAACTTGAAGGCCGCATTTGAATTTCTTGATATGCAATCACCGATGACGAGTGAGATGCTGGTCAAGGCACAAACACCCCACGGCGACGAACCCCGTGGCGTGGATGCGCGGCGTCAAACCATGGCGGCGACCATTCAAAAGTGGGTCGAATCAGTGCATGCCAACGTGGCACCGGCGAAATCGGTTCCGACTCAAGTGCCGCCGCTGGGACAGTTCTTTGCGCCCGAGGAAGCCATTCCCATGCCAGTGATCGCGGAGCCGCAGGAAGCCGAGGTTCCGGCAGCCAAGCCGGCCACTTCGGCACGCCCGGCTCGCTTACCCGACATCGGCAACCCGTTCGATCCGGAGTTGTTCAATCGCCGATTCGCCACCGGCGAGTAGAATCATTTGGCGTCTCCGGCCACTCCGCTGTGAATAACATGCGTTAGCTGAAGCGGATCAACGCATATTTGCGTTTGCCGCGTCGCAGCACCGTGACGGTTTCGCTCGCCAAGTCATCTTCGCTGAGTCGATGGTTCATGTCCCCGACGCGGCGGTTGTTCAAATAGATGCTGCCTTCTTTGATCGCACGTCGTGCGTCGCTGCTGCTGGAGGTCAATCCCGACGCTTGCAGTGCTTCGACGATCCACCATCCGTCGCCCCCTAAAACACTTCGTTCGGCTTCGGTGCTGGGGACATCGGCAAAGATTTGGCTGAGCTGAGCGTCGGACGCTTTTTCAATTTCGCCGCCGAACAGGATCTTCGTCGCACGTTCAGCGGATTCGAGTCCCTGTTCGCCGTGAACCAGTTCCGTCATCCAGGTGGCGAGCCGTTTTTGTGCGACCCGTTTTCCCGCATCCGCTTCGGTTTGCGCCGCCAACTCGTCGTACTCTTCTCGTTCGATCTCGGTTAGATAGGCGATACACCGCATCACATCGGCGTCTTCGACATTGACCCAGTACTGAAAGAACTCGTAAGGGCTGGTGCGTTCCGGATCCAACCAGATCGCCCCTTTTTCGGTTTTGCCCATCTTGCGGCCATCGCTAGTCGTCAACAGCGGCGCGGTTAAACCGAACAGTTGTTGTCCGAGCATGCGGCGACCCAGGTCGATGCCCGCGGTGATGTTGCCCCATTGGTCGCTGCCACCGGCTTGGATTTTGCAACCGTGTTCGCGACTGAGCTGCACAAAGTCATAGGCTTGCAACAACATGTAGCTGAACTCGGTGTAACTAAGCCCGGCTTCGCTATCGAGTCGCGAGCGGACGGATTCTTTGCCCATCATCGCACCAACTGGGAAATTCTTGCCGACGTCTCGCAAGAATTCGAGGTACGAGTACGACTTCATCCACTCGAAATTATTTAGTAACAGGGCGCCCTGGTCGCCGCTGAAATTGAGGAATTGTTTCATCTGCTCGGCCACGCCATCAACGTTGGCTTGCAGTTGTTCTGCGGTCAACAAATTGCGTTCTTCGCTCTTGCCGCTGGGGTCGCCGATCATTCCGGTTGCCCCACCGACAAGCGCAATCGGTCGATGTCCGGCGCGTTGGAATCGACGCAGCATCATCACCTGCATCAGGTGTCCGACGTGCAAGCTCGAGGCGGTTGGGTCAAAACCGATGTAAATCGTTTGCGGGCCGGATTGCAGTAGTTTGCCTAGTTCGGCTTCGTCGGTCGTTTGATGAATCAGGCCGCGCCAGCGAAGTTCTTCGATTAGATTTGTTGCAGTCATAATGGAGATTCGAGCGAGTAAGGTGTTCAGCGAGCCAAAATAGCTTCGGCGATCCGAAGATCTTCGGGGTGAGTGATTTTGATGTTGTCGGCCGATCCGTGCACGAGTGCCACGCGATACCCGGTTCGTTCGACCAATTGAGCGTCGTCGGTCGCAGGGCGTCCGCGGTGTCGATCGTAGCCGCAGCGAAGCACGTCGACTCGAAACACTTGAGGCGTCAAAGCGGTGTAAAGTTCGCTGCGATCCACCGTCAGCGACGCGTTGCCGTCGTCGAGTTGGCGTTTCAGGGTTGCCGTGACGGGAGCCGCCAAGATCGCGGCGCCAGTCTCGGCGACCTTGGCAAACACGGCGGCCAAATCGGCATCGCAAACCAGCGGACGAGCTGCGTCATGGATTGCGATGAACTCGATCGATTTGTCGTTGGCAATGGCATCCAAGCCAGCGCGGACGCTGTCGCTACGCTGGTCACCGCCACGCACCAGTTCAATTCCCAGCTCGTTGACGAGTTCCGCAAACGGGCCGCGAAAATCGGCTTCGTCCCCTTCGGAAATCGCCATCATAATGCGGCCCACTTCGGGGCGAGCCGCCAATCGTGATGCGGCATGAAACCAAATCGGTTTGCCGCCGAGCATGGCGAAAAGCTTATTGCGATCGCTACCAAACCGCTGACCGCTGCCAGCCGCAGGCAAAACGGCAGCAATACAGCCGGTCGTCAATTTGGTTTGGTGAGGATCGTTCATTTGATTAGCGTCGCGCGGCTTCGTGCTTCAGAGGCAACCAAGCGGCGTTCTGTGAGTTGCTGTCGACACATTGTTGGATAAAGTACATGCCTTCGACACCATCAAATACATTGGGATAGACGGTGTCGCGTTTCTCAACGGGGCCGCCTTCGGCGCGTTTAGCAATCGCATCGAACACGGCCGCATAGATGTTCGCAAACGCTTCAAAGAATGCTTCGGGATGTCCTGCGGGTAAGCGGCACGCGGCAGCACCGGCAGCGTTGGTGTGCGGTGCGCCTGGGTCACGTGTATAGATTTGATGCGGGCTGCCGTTACGACGAACGATCATCTCGTTGGGGTTTTCTTGACGCCAACGCAGCGAGCCTTTGGTGCCATCGATTTCGATTTCAAAATCGTTTTCGCGGCCGTGGCTGATTTGCGACGCCGTGACCGTTCCAAGTCCACCGTTTTCGTAGCGGATGACGGCGGTTCCGTAGTCATCCAGTCGTCGGCCTTCGACAAACGATTTCAGCGAACAGCTGACCGAATCGGGCAACAGTCCGGTCATATAGCGGCCCAGATTGTAGGCGTGCGTGGCGATGTCACCAAAAGCACCCGCAGCACCACTCTTGCTAGGATCGGTTCGCCAAGCGGCTTGTTTTTGGTCTTCGGCTTCCAGCGAGGTGCGAAGCCAGCCTTGGATGTATTGCGATCGGATCGCGTTGATCTCGCCCAATTCGCCGCCGAGGATCATCTCGCGAGCTTGGCGGATTAACGGATAGCCAGTGTAGTTGTGGGTGACGGCAAACACCGCGTCGCTTTTCTTGACCGTTTCCAGCAGCGTTTCGGCCTGAGCGAGGTCAAAAGTCATCGGTTTGTCGCAAACGACATTAAAACCGGCTTCGACTGCCGCCTTGGCGATTTCAAAGTGGGTGTGGTTGGGGGTGGTGACGCTGACGAAATCGATTCGCTCGTCTTCGGGCAGTTTTAATTCCGCCTCGAGCATCTCGGAATAGCTGCCGTAGGCACGCGATGGATCGATATCGTAATCCGGGGCGGATGCCTTGCTGCGTTCGGGGTTGCTCGAAAGGGCGCCGGCGGTCACCACGGCGCGATTGTCCAAACAGGCGGCGATCGAGTGAACCCGTCCAATAAATGAACCCTGGCCGCCCCCGACAAGTCCCATGCGAAGTTTGCGATTCAGCGGAGAATTAATGCCCATGGTTGTTTGTCCTTGAATAAGCGGGGGGGAAGGCATTGTCAGTTGATCGTGCTGACGCCCGATACTGTAAACTAGACGCAGTTCATAAGAAGTCGTGCCAGAAGAATCTGTTCCGAAATCTCGTTAAGAAGGCAATCGTAAAGTCGATCGCCAGCGCGTACAATTCCCTGGAAGTCACCAAATCTCGTCAAATGCCACCTCGCTGGAGCAAAAAAACAATGTCCGATCACAACGTGAGCAATGGCTTTTCCGAATCCAACTCGATCGACCAACCGTTACCAGTTCTTACCACCCATGCGGGGCGTTGCTGCAGCGGCAAAGGCTATTTGGGCATGCTTTTGTTGGCGGTTTCGCTCGTGGGAGTGTCCGCGGTTGCCTATTTTGCGGGGAAATCTTCGTCTCAGCCCCAGCTGACTTTTCCGAAAATCGACGCCACGTCGTCGGTGTATAGTGAAAAGTTTTCGATGGCGACCGGTCCCGTCAGCGAGGATGCGGAAGGGCTATTTGTGCTGGACCACAATTCGGGGTTGCTGCAATGCACCGTGATTTACCCACGTGTCGGCCGATTTATGGCCAGTTTTACTGTTAATGTTGCCGATGCCCTTTCCAGCGGTGGCAAAGGGGGCTCGTACATGATGGTCACCGGGATGGCCGATTTCCCACGAGCTAGCAATCGGCCGGCCGCTCCTTCGGTCGTGTATGTGTTAGACACCGCCACAGGCAACTATGCTTGCTACGGAATTCCGTTCAATCGGCAATTGGTCAACGCGAACCAACCTCAGGTGGCTCCTATGGTGCTGATCGCAACCGGATCGGCTAACCCACTCGTCGATCGAGATGCCCTTCGTTAAAAAAGGTTGCAACCTTTCTCAACTCATTCCCGAGCCGACGCATCGGGACCTAATCGGATGAAAACGGATCGCAAGCCGCAGTGGCCATGGGATCCGTTTTTGATTTTTAGCAGTGAAACATTACCTTGATCAAACGGAATGAATGTGAGCCACGGACTTAATCCGGCTCAGGCTGCCGCGGTGGAAACGTTGTCTGGGCCCATGCTGGTGCTAGCAGGTGCTGGAACCGGTAAAACGCGAGTGGTGACGTTCCGGATCGCCAATTTGATCCGCAATGGAACGCCGCCGGATCGCATTCTTGCGATGACGTTCACCAATAAAGCGGCCGGCGAGATGCAGGAGCGGATCGGCGAGCTGATCGGCACCAAGAAAAAACGCAAACCTCGCAAAGGCGAACCGCAAGAGCCGAAGCCGACGATCAGCACGTTCCATTCGCTGTGCGTGCGGATCCTGCGGCGCCACGCCAGGGCACTTGGCTATCCCGACAAGTTTTCGATCTACGACCGCAGCGATCAAGAGTCGATTGCGCGAAACATCCTGCGTGAATTGCGATTGTCGGGCACGGCACTGAAGCCGGGTGACATGTTGTCGATCATCGGCGGCTGGAAAAACCAGTCGATTCATCCCGAAGAAGCGATGTCGATCGCATCGACTGACAAAGAACATTTTGCGGCATCGGGCTACCGCCGCTACCAAAATGCGCTGCGGGCTCGCGGAGCGATGGATTTCGACGATTTGCTGTTGCAGACCGAAACGCTGTTTCTCGAACACGATGCAATTCGCGAAGAGGAAGCGTCGAAGTTTGATCACGTGTTGGTCGACGAGTATCAAGACACCAACGGCAGCCAGTACCGTATTACACGGGCGCTGACCGAGGTGCATCGAAATTTCTGCGTCGTGGGTGACGATGATCAATCGATCTATGCATGGCGAGGTGCCGATGTCACCCACATTTTGAACTTCACCAAAGATTGGCCCGATGCAAAGGTGGTTTGTCTGGAGGACAATTACCGCAGTACGGGAGCGATCTTGGGGATGGCCAATACGCTGATTCAATACAACACCGTCCGGCACGACAAGGTCTTGGTCCCCAGTCGTCCCGATGGTCGCCGGCCACGGATTTTGCAGCATAAAGATGAGACGGCGGAAGCCGAGATGGTGGTGCGCGAGATCAAGAATCTGATCGACAACCAGCACGTCCAACCGCGTGACATCGCGATCTTATTTCGTACCAACGAGCAGCCGCGATTGTTTGAAACCGAGCTTCGCAAGCACGACGTTCCTTATGTGATGATGGGGAGCCAATCGTTTTTTGATCGGCGTGAAATTCGTGACTTGATTGCGTATTTGAAATGGATTGAGCAGCCCGACGACGAGATCTCGCTGCTGCGTGTGATCAACACGCCCGCGCGAGGCTTGAGTAACAAGACGGTTCAATTGTTGGTCAAACGCGCGGTCGAACGTGGCGTGCCGGTGTGGCAAGTGATGCAGGATAACGCTGCGGTTCAAGACTTGTCGCCGAGCGCCCGGCGTGGGATCACCGAGTTGGCTCAGATGGCCGAGGATGTTCGGCTGCGAGCCAAGAATGATTCGCTTACTGATGCCGTGCGTACGCTGCTCGAGCGAACCGCGTATGCCGACGAGATTGCTCGGTTGTACGAGAACCCCGAAGAACGTGACGCGCGAATGGCATCGATTGGTGATTTGACCAATGCGATCGCTGCCTTTGAAGATAAAACCGAAGATGCGGATTTGACTGGGTTTCTCGCTGAAACGGCGCTTGCGGGCCGCGAGATGGGGAACGAAAAGGACAAGATGGCCCTCAAGAATTCGGTCTGGTTGCTGACGTTGCACGCCGCCAAAGGGCTCGAATTTCCGGTCGTCTTTATGGTTGGTTTGGAAGAAGGAATTCTGCCACATAGCCGCAGTGTGAAGAGCGGTCGCGAAGAAGATATCGCCGAGGAGCGTCGGCTGTGTTACGT
Source organism: Rhodopirellula maiorica SM1 (assembly GCF_000346295.1). GTDB lineage: Bacteria > Planctomycetota > Planctomycetia > Pirellulales > Pirellulaceae > Novipirellula > Novipirellula maiorica. Next base: position 15,527 of record NZ_ANOG01000965.1, read on the forward strand.
CGGAATCACGCGAGCTCAGGAAACATTGACGCTGTCGATGGCGCTGACTCGCCGCAAATGGGGAAAGCCTCGGCCGACGATCCCAAGTCAATTTCTATACGAGATCACAGGCAAAGCGGCGAACCCCAACAAGTATCGCAAGCCACGCCCGGTTTCGTCACTGCGTTAACGCGAAGCAAAGTCGCCCGACGTCTCCGACGTCGGCTTGTGTGGCATAGGCTCTCAGCCTGTCACGAGCAGCAAGAGTCTCTACGTAGCGAAACTCGCCAAGAGTTTCGGCATGGGCGGGCGTGGGATAGGCATCCTGACTGTCATAGGATGCTGATGACAAGCTGGAAGCTTATATCACATTACAAAAAAAGGCCCGAAGCGTGATGCTTCGAGCCTTTCTTGTATGCTTCACGATCTGCCAGCGGTTTAGCCCGAGATCTTTGCAACCAGGTCAAGAACCTTGTTCGAGTAACCCCATTCGTTGTCGTACCACGAGACGACTTTGACGAAGGTCTTGTCGAGTTGGATGCCGGCGTCGGCGTCGAATACCGAAGTGCGGGTTTCGCCGCGGAAGTCGGTGGAAACCACTTTGTCAGTGGTGTAACCGAGGATGCCCTTCATTGGACCATCGGCAGCCGCTTTCATTGCAGCACAGATGTCGTCGTAGGAAGCTTCCTTTTCGAGTTCGACGGTCAGGTCGACAACCGAAACGTCCGACGTAGGAACGCGGAACGCCATTCCGGTCAGCTTGCCGTTTAGCTCAGGGATAACCTTGCCAACGGCCTTGGCGGCACCAGTGCTCGAAGGAATGATGTTTTCCAGGATACCACGGCCACCACGCCAATCTTTCGCCGAAGGTCCGTCGACGGTTTTTTGGGTTGCGGTTGCAGCGTGAACGGTGGTCATCAAACCACGCTTGATGCCGAAGCTGTCATTAAGCACCTTGGCGAGTGGAGCCAAGCAGTTGGTGGTGCACGACGCGTTCGAGACAAATTGTTCGCCATCGTAGCTGTCGTCGTTGACGCCCATGACGAACATCTTGGTGTCGTCTTTGGACGGTGCCGACATGACAACCTTCTTGGCACCTGCTTCGATGTGGCCTTTGGCCGATTCGGAGGTCAAGAAGATACCGGTCGATTCAACCACCACATCGGCGTTGACTTCGCCCCACTTCAAGTTCGCAGGATTGGTTTCGGCGGTGATACGGATCTTTTTGCCGTTGACGACAAGCATCCCGTTTTCGGTCGAGACTTCGCCTTCGAACGGGCCGTGGACCGAGTCATACTTCAACATGTATGCCAAGTAATCAACATCGAGAAGATCGTTGATGCCGACGACTTCGATATCATCGCGAGTCACTGAAGCACGAAAGACCATCCGTCCGATTCGGCCGAAGCCGTTAATTCCAACTCGTATTGCCACTGTCCTATTTCTCCTCAAGTTGATGGAGCCGAACCAGGATCACTGGCTGGCGTCGAATAAACCGTCTGTTACGGTAAGCTAATTATCACTCGAGCAATTTGTTGCTCGAAACATTTCGTGGTCCAGCGGCAAAACACAAGCCACTTTCAATCACGATCACGCCGAGAATTATAGGAACCCGGTAGCGTTTTGAACCAGCCCCCGAAAACCACGCGACCACCCGATTGGCGTCGTCCGATCGGCGTTTCAGCGGGAACATGGAGTTATGTGAACGAGCGGACGATTGCCGACCATTACGATTCGTTTGTGGCGGATACTCCGCTTTGTGCTCTGGACCAAGCGGTGTTGAAAGAAGTCTTTCCAGGCACTATTTCGGATGATTCCCGTGAAAGCATGACTTCGATTGTCGATTTAGGTTGTGGAAGCGGGCGGGTGGCAATGGAACTGGCTCACCGAGGCTACCGTGTCGTTGGGGTCGATCTGAGCCAGCGGATGCTTGAGGTCATGATGGCAAAAGCTTCGCAGCAGCAATTGCAGGAGCGAATCCACGCGGTGCGTGCCAATTTGGTCCAATTGGACTGTTTCGCCGACCAGTCGATCGATCACGCGGTTTGTCTGTTCAGCACGCTGGGGATGATCCAGGGACGCGAGAACCGCCAGCAAATGCTTCGCCACGTCGCTCGCGTCGTTCGCCCCCAAGGCCGATTCGTGCTGCATGTACACAATCGCTGGTCCGCTCTCGTGGAACCCGCCGGGTGGCGATCGCTGGTTCGGTCGTGGGTCAAGTCACGCTGGCAATCGGATCACGAATTTGGTGACAGCGTTTATCAGTACCGCGGGCTCGAAAAGATGTTCATGCATCGATTTTCTAGACGCGAGTTGATTGCCAATCTGCAAGCCACGCAGTGGGGTGTTGCCGAGTTTCATTCGCTGTCGATCGACGGCGCTTCGATCGCCACCGGATCCGGTAGCCGTGTAGGCGGCTTCATCGTCGTCGCCGAAAATCACAGTGCCCACGCGTGAGCCATCCATTTTAGTGGCGGTGCGGCGCGGGGCCCGCCCGGTTGCAGCGAGTAGAACGTTCGAAATTTACCGGGCGGGATCGGCGCCGCACCGCTACAGTAATGTTCTACGTCACGGCATCAAAACGGTCGATCACTGGCGGGCGACTCGCCAGATGTTTGCGTAGCGAGCCACGGGCCATCATCGAATCCATGTCGAGACATCCGACCAGACCGCCTGCGGAATTGACGACGGGAATTCGCCGGTATTGGCCTCCGCTGCGAAGAATCGCATTTTCGAGCGATTCGTATTCGCGAGCAAACGGAGCGTTGTGATCGGCAATTTCACCCACGGTCGCCATTGCGTGATTGTTGGATTCGATCGCAGTCAACAAATCTTTGAGCCTAAGGATGCCAATCACAATATCGCCCTGGGCTGTGATCGGCAAACTTGTCGTGTCGATCGATCCCCAGCGATGAGCGGCTTCGTCAAGCGTCGCGTCCATCGGGATCGAGTGGTGGCAGTGCGTCATGACATTCGAGACGCTCAGTCCCCGTACCGATTCCATCATCTCGACTTGGCGAGCTTCGGAGATGCCCGCATAGGCGATAAACATCGCCACCAATACGGGCCCAGGTGCCTGAACGTAAACTCCCGCCATCGCCATCAAGATCGCACATGCGATGCCGATGCGTGAAGCGAGAAAAGTGGCTCGGCGATAGTGAGTCACCATCGCTAGCAAGCTTCGCAAGACGCGTCCGCCATCCATCGGGAAGGCCGGGATCATGTTGAAAACCACCAACATGATGTTCACTGCCAACAGGATCACGCAGAACGCTAGAAACGACGGATCGGCGGACACTTCCATCTCGGCCAGCTCGCCGTTCGCTTGCGCCGTCGCCACCGTTTCCACAGGGCCCACGAACGCATGAAAAATCTCAATTAGGATTTCAACGCCGCCGAATAGATAAAACCCGACTAATAGCAGCGACGCAATCACGACATTGACGGCGGGGCCGGCGACTGCCACTACCAATTCTTGCCAAGCGATGCGAGGCATCCGCTGCAATCGAGCCACTCCGCCAATCGGCAGCAAGGTGATGTCGATCGTGGGAATCCCAAATTGGCGAGCCGCCAAGGCGTGCCCGTATTCGTGTAGTGTCACGCAGAAAAAGACGGCAAACAGCTGTGCCAATCCAAACGCGATGCCGATCAATCCCTGAGACTGGGTTTCGTAGGCAACATAGGCCACCAGCAGCCCAAACGTCCAATGCACGTAGACCCCAATGCCGAGGAATCGGCCTAGTTTTAGTCGGCGCTCTAACACATTGGCTCCGTTACAACGAATCGGGTTTCTGGCATAATTGTCATCACTCGCTATCAGGTATCGTAGCGAAAGAAGTCGATTTCATCCCTCCCCCCGTTTTGAACCTCCTTTTTAGCGGCTAAATCTATGCTTCGACACAAACTCATTCATCCACAAATTAGTGCGATTATTGCCGCTGCGGGACACCACAGCTCGATTTTGATCGCCGACGGTAATTATCCTGCTGCCAGCAAGCGAGGTCCCCGAGCGGAATTGGTCAGCCTGAATTTGATGCCGGGCGTGCCCACGTGTAACCAAGTGCTCGAAGCCCTGTTGTCGGCGATTCCGGTCGAAGCGATCCAGACGATGCAGACCGAAACAAGTGGTCCCTATGCCTTGGACGGCGATCCACCGGTGTGGGAAGACTACCGCAAAACGATCAAAAACGAAGGGCTCGATCTGGAAATCCAACCTGTCGACAAATGGGCGTTCTACGATGCCGTTTCCACGAATGATCACGTGCTCACCATTCAAACCGCTGACCAGCAACGCTATGCCAACATCTTGTTGACCGTTGGCGTGCGTATGGACTAGCCATTGTCGCTGATCGCTCCGCGATCATAGCGTCTCAGCAATCACGTTTGATCGCAACATGTCGTTTGATCGCAACGTAATGATCGGCGGAGCGATCAACGACGATCCGCCAGCAGCGATGCACAGACTAGCTCTTTGTCGTTGCGTGCATAGATGAATCCGTTGGCGATCGCCGGGGCAGACCAGACAACGCCATCGCGACGATTGAGTTGCTCGCGTGTCGGTGAGATCAATTTCGTTCGCGAGTGTTCGTGGTAGCCATCGGGGGCGACCGTGGCAAAGATCAGTTCGCCTTGCTCGTTCAGCATGATCTCCGATTCGCCATGGCGGATCGTGTGAATCGTGGCCCAGCGAGCTCGGTTGACCGCGTTTTGGTCTTCCCAAACACGATCGCCGTTGCTCAGGTCTAAGCACCGCAGCTCGCCATAGCTGTCGACTCCGTAGATGTAATCGCCTTTGATGAACGGGTTACTGATCATGCAGTGCAGCGCGTCGGTGTTCTTTTCATCGATGCCCACACGGTGCCACAGCTTTTCAGCGGCTGGTTTCTCCGGGTCCAAACGGATCAGCATCGAACCATCGTAGAACGAAGAAACAAACAGCTTGTCGTCTTGAACGACCGGCGTGGGCACTCCGATTGGCATGTTTCTCGGCAGCATTGCGATACGCCAAAATACTTCGCCATTCTTGGGATTCAGCCCACTCACCGACTCGCCAGTCCAGCACACCAGCACGTCCTGGTCGCCTTGTTTGATCAAGATTGGCGAGCTGTAGCCGGCGCGTTCATCCAGCGCGTGCCAGACCTCCTTGCCCGTGGTGCGGTCCATTGCGACGACACAGGCGTCCTTTTCACCGGCGGCGATTTGAATCACGGTGTTGTCGTAAACAATCGGTGCGGTGGTGATTCCCCAGATCGGCATTCGCGCGTTATAGTCGACTGCTAGGTCTCGTTTCCAAAGGATGTCACCTGTGGCTGCGTCAAAACAAAAGAATTTACCCATGGCGCCAACCGAGTAGGCCTTGCCATCGTCGACAGTGACACTGGCTCGAGGTCCCGCGCGATAGCTGATGGTGTAATTGACGTCGTAACGGTGCTTCCAAATCGCCTTGCCGGTTTGGGCATCAAAGCACAAGACTCGCTCCACTTCATTTTCTTCGCCACCGGCACCATGGTCGGTCACGTATACGCGTCCTTCAGCAATCGTCGGACCACTGTAACCTGCACCGATCGGAGTCGACCATTTGTGTTGCAATTTGCCGGCAGGCAATTCTTTGATTAATCCTGTTTCGCGGAGCACCGCGTCACGCTGAGGGCCTCGCCACTGAGGCCAATCTTCGCCGACCGCCACGGTCGTCACGCAGGCGGCCAACAATAGTACGCTGCTAGTAAGTGAGAACGGACGCATAAGATTTCCTAATAGGTAATGAAGAGAAGAAGACCCGGGACTTAGGCAACGGTATTTTCGTTGCCTGCTTGAAGATGGATTTCGGAGCGACCGATCAGCCAAAGGAAAAGGGCTGCAGAAAGCCCCGCAGAACCAAAGATCATGCACATCACCATGATTTGATAACGTGCGGCAATCAATGGCGAGACCCCTGCTAATACCTGGCCGGTCATCATGCCGGGAATCGAGACAATGCCGACCGCGTAGAGCGAATTCGTGATCGGAATGAACGCCGCTCTCAACGCGACTTCACGAGCTTGGATGTCCGAAGCGGTTCGCTGGATTTCCGCATAATAGCGCTCGGCCGCTAAGCTGACCGAATTCATACTGCTCGATAGCGTCATGCCCGCCAGCGGAATGAAAACGCGTGGCGCAAACCACGGATCCAACCTGAGGACAACTTGCGTCATCACGAGGAACGTCGACCCCGCGCCAAGTAAGATCGCCAGAAACGAGAACCGAAAATTCCGCCGCCGGTCGCTTGGTATCGTTCGCAGCGAGATCCAGCTGGCCGCAACCAGCATCGCGGTGAATACTCCGATCACCACCAGGGATGTGTCGGTGCTGAAAATGAACCCCAACAGATAACCGACCAGCGCCAGTTGCAGGAGCATGCGAATCACTCCGATCAAGGCCGCTCGGAAACCAAGCGACCAGCGGATCATCAGGGCAAGCACCAGTACGACTGGCAGTAACGCAAACGCCAATCGATGCAGTGGAATGACGTCGGTCATGGATGGGGCAATCATTTAGAGAGCTGACGGGACCAAATGTGGGATAGGCCTCCAGACTGTCATTCCAGCAACCACTTTCGCTACGACAGAGAAGCCTATCCCACTTTTTACTTACGCGAGTTATCTGGTGTCTGACGGCCCACGGATCACAGGTTATCGCAGTCGTGATCTCGCAAATTTACTTTCGCTTGCTTAATCGCAGCAACCGAACTTCCATCACTTCGTCGCCAGGCACCTCGATCGCCGATAGTTTTAACGGTCCTCGTCCCTTCGCTAGTGTGATCTTGCCAACGTGCATGGGTTTGAAATCTTTGACGTACGATTCCGATCCACGGTTAGGAGTCCGATCCGCTTCGGCGCCATAGGCCGGCGGATCATGGGCCTGAGTGACTTTCCCGTTCAGTTTGGCATCGCCAAACTGCAGTTGGAACTCGGCTCCGACGTCATCTGCGGCACATGCATAAAAGATCTCGACGTCGAACGTTGCCGTTTCCGAGACTTCGATGTCCCAAGTGATTGCGTCATTAGGATCGCCAACCCAGTGAGTAAAGTACGAACAATTGGGGGCTCGTGCACTCCGCTGCACACTGCCATGTTCGACCCCGTCACGTGCCGGCAGCAACGTGGTGGGGGCTTCGCCGACCGGGAAAGGACGCTCGTCGGGTTTGACAAGATCGCCAAGCTCCTGGACATATTGGTCCGCCGTTCGCTTCATTTCACGGACCACATCAGGATGTTTCTCCGAGACATCGATATCCTGACCGGGGTCCGCGACGATATCGTAAAGTTTTCCCGAGGCGTCCATGCGGAATCGTTGATTGCGAACGCTCACTCGCGGTGTTGGCGGTTTGCCTTTACCACCACGCGGAGGTTGGTACGAGATCAACATTCGGTCGCTCCACTGCGAGTCGTTGCCTTTCAGTAGTGGTACAAGCGATCGGCCATCGAGCGGTTTTGGCGCGGAATAAGAAACCGAGGCGAGTTCAGTCAACGTGGGCAGCAAGTCCACCGCACCGGCAATCGGTTGGATCGTCTTGCCTTCGGCGATATGGCCCGGCCATCGCATCAACATCGGGACTCGGATGCCTCCTTCGTCGATGCTTCCTTTGCGGCCTTTCATGCCGCCATTCCATCGCCATCCATTAGGGCCGTTGTCGCTAAAGTAGATGACAATCGTGTCCTCGGCGATCGAAAGCTCGTCGATCTTCTCAAGCACCCGGCCCACATTCCAGTCGATGTTTTCACACATCGCCAATGCGGCTCGCAAATGAGGCATGTCCTCTTGTTTGGGATTGCGGTTGTGCATCTTCAGAGGTCGATTGGCGACCTTGTCAAAATACTTGTCTGGAACTTGCATCGGTGAATGCGGAGTGTTGTACGGCAGGTAACAGAAGAAGGGTTTGCCCTGCTTGTGATTCGACTCCATGAATTCCATCGCATGCGTAGTCAGATCGTCCGTGATGTAGCCTTGCCCCCGCGTGATTTCATTGTTGTGTTCCAGCATCGGGTCAAAGTAATGGCCCCAGTGCCCCGAGGTGAAACCGTAATATTCTTCGAACCCACGAGCGTTGGGGTGATACGGAAATTGGGATCCATTGTGCCATTTTCCAAACGCGCCGGTCGCATACCCAGCTTGCTTAAAAATGTCGGCGATCGTGACTTCGTCGGGATTGATCCGTTCTTGGCCTGTGGAAACCCCTCGCACGCCCGTTCTAGCGTAATAGCGGCCGGTTAAAAATTCGGCGCGAGTGGGGGCGCAAACGGGACAGACATAAAACCGATCAAACAACACGCCGTCGCTGGCTAGCGAGTCGATATTCGGAGTCGATAGATTGGTGTTGCCATGCACACTGAGGTCACCCCAGCCTTGGTCATCGGCGAGCATGATGACGATATTAGGATGTTCGGCCGCTTGAGCGTCACGCGACGGAGCGAAAGCGAGTTGAGCGAGACAAAGAAGTGTCGCGACCACGAACGCGGCGTCGCGGAAGCCGGTGCGGGTGTGCTGCGGTCGTGAGGTAGGCGTGCGATGACCGAGCGTCATCGTCGAGGCAAATGAACGAATCATTCAGGATCCTCAGGGTTAGGATGGGGGGCGGGCGTTTCAGTCGCCAAACGGCGACCCCCACTATCGTAACCCACAATGGGTATCGAATCATCCTGCGTGTCGCAATCAATTCGATACCGCCAGTCTCGTTGCGTCGCCGCCGCAACGCAAACGTTGTTGCCGCACGCGTCCCTGCAAAAAGGTCCGGACGCGTGTGGATTCGCAGCCTCGGTCGCTTAAGTCGTCAGACTGTACGACTTGTTGCAAGCGGTTTGGTACTTCCAAACAGGGTCTCCGAGGACGTCGAATCGAGGCGAGATGCCGAGTCCCGGTTCGGTCGACGCTGCCATGCGTCCATTGACTCGTTGAGGTGCGCCGTCGGCGATCGATTGGGTCACGTAGCTGTTGAAATCTGTCGATGTGAACAGGTACTCGGTCGGAGTGCTGTGGGCCAGATGCGAGATCGCTGATGTGATGATGTCGCCACCCCAGCTGTCTTCGAGCGTCATGGCGATCCCGAGCGAAACACAAAGATCACGGGCTTGGCGTGCTTTGGTCAAACCGCCGAATTTGCTGATCTTGATGTTGACGACGTCCATTGCCCGATCAGCAACCCCTTTTAGGATCGCATCGACCGAATCGATCACTTCGTCCAAGACAAATGGTAGGGTTGTGTTTTGGCGGATGCTCAGACATTGTTGGTACGTGGCACAAGGTTGTTCGATATAGACGTCCACGTCCTTGACCGCATTGACCACTCGCATCGCTTCGTGCATCAACCAACCCGTGTTCGCATCGGCGATCAATTTGTCGCCGGGTTGCAATACTGCGCGTGTGGCGCGAATTCGCTCGATGTCATCGTCGGCTCGACCACCCACTTTCAATTGGAATCGGCGATAACCTTCGGCTCGGTAGCTCGCTACGTTTTCAGCCATCTCGGCTGCAGGGCGTTGTGAAATGGCGCGGTAAAGGACGACGTCGTCGCCGTAGCGACCGCCCAGCAACGTGCTGACAGGCATTTCAGCGGCTTTGCCGAGAATGTCCCAACATGCCATGTCGATGGCCGATTTGACGTAAGGATGTCCCTTCATCAATCGGTCCATTTTCAAATTTAACGCCATCAATTCAGTCGGATCGTCTCCGATCAAATGGGGCGCTAGCTCTTGGATGCCTGTTCGAGCACCGGCCGCATAGGCAGGTAGATAGACAGGACCGAGCGGACATACTTCGCCATAGCCGCTGATACCCGAATCTGTTTGAATCTCGACCACGGTGCTGTCAAAAACGTCTACGCTTTTGCCTTCGGACCAACTGTAATTGCCTTCGTGCAGGGGAAGGTCGACTTGGTAAATCTTTAGTCCTGTGATTTTCATTGATTAGGGCTCTTTAATGAGAACGCGGCAAGTGAGTTGTGGTCTAGCAGAATGGTCGAATTTGTTTGACAACGAGCCGCTAAGCCGAATCTGTTTTTTGGGGGGGAGTGGCTGTTGAGAGGTTGAGATCACGTCAAATGCTATAGATCAAAGCTTCTCAGCTCGATTACCTTGCATATTCTAGCGATAGGCATCAGCGGTTACTTGGCTGGAAAATACCTCAATCGATCATTTTGCGCATAGTTCAGCTGATTCTTGGGGCCACCTTTGGCGAGTTTTCGGGGCACCTGTGACAAATTAGGCCACCATTTCCAGGGGGAAATCCGGTCGCATCAAGCTTTTTGCACTGGGGGCTCGCGAATCGATCTCCGGTACGCGGTCGCCGTCATGCCACAATGCTTTTTGAACAATTGCACAAAGTACTGCTGCGTCGTAAATCCCGTTCGTTCCGCTATCTGTTCAATGCTGAGCTCGGTGTCTCGCAATAGCTCTTTTGCAGTTTGGAGACGAATTCGATTGATTTCTTGATTGGGCGACCGTTGCAACAGCTCGCGGCATCCGCGTTCGAGTTGACTACGCGACAGCGGTACTGCATCCAAAACACTTGCGATCCGGATCCCGTCGCAAGCATGTTGACGGATGAAACGAATGGCAGCCGCCAATAGCGGATCACTGGTGGCGACGATATCAGACGATTGCCGAGTGATGACACCGATCGGCGGGATCAACAGTGGTGTCGTGCGTGGTTTGCCGCCGCTCATCATTCGGTCCAGTAATCGAGCGGCTTGGTAACCAATGCGATGCCCGTCCAGCTGCACGCTGCTGAGCGTCGGAGTGCTGATGGTCGTAAGCGTTTCATCGTTTTCGACACCGACCACAGCGATCTGTTCCGGCACCCGAATATTGCCGCGGCGGCATGCGTCGAGTAGCCAGCATCCTAGTTGGTCGGTGCAGGCGAGAATCGCAGCAGGCTTTGGAAGCTGTTGGATCCACTGGCACAGCCGAGCTTGTTGGCGTTCCCATTGGCTCGGTTTCTCGGTTGCACCGGATTGACGAAACTCTTCGCATCCAAATCCGGCGGCTTCCAGGTCAGCGACGAAGCTGTTCCGGCGGTCGATAAAAAACTGTTCCGTGTCGAGGCGGTAGATACCAAAGTGTTCGTAGCCAAGCTCGAGAAAGTGAGCCGCGGCCAATTTGCCGACGGCATGATTGTCGACGCCTACAAACGGGAACTGCTTGGCAAGACGACTCGACCGCAGCTCGACTGTCGGTACTCCCACCTGTGTCACCGCACGCCCAATCGCAGCGTTGCCTGATCGCGTCAGAATTCCATCGCCGTCCCAGTTTCGCAGCCAGGGAGGCGGTTCAGATTCGAGGTCCCGTAGTTCGACGAACATCGACCATGATGCCTGTTCGGTAGCATAGCGTTTAACCCCACTGAGCAAATCTCGCCCGTAGCTACGTGAGGTTTCGATAATGAGGGCAACACGACGCAGGGGGACAGTCTCCTTTGCAGGTCAGCCTAATTCGGAAAAAACGGCGACGCAATATAGTGTAAAAGAATGACGCAAAAACGCAGGGCGTGTCTTGCCGGTCCATGTTAAAATCGTGAGATCCTCAATACGCGACCTTCCTCCCCCCGACGCGGATTTCCCCGATGAAGCGACGTCAATTTTGTCAGCTCGCTGCGACCAGTGCGGCAGCTTGCTTGGCACCGCAGGCGATGGCCAGCGAGTCTGCCCCATGGCATCCCCGGTACCTGCTGGGCTCGTGTCTATACGGTTACGCCCCGGTGGCCGACGTGGTTGCCGAAGTTCGCAAGACCGGCGCCAACGCTATTGATATTTGGCCCAAGGTGCATGGGAACCAACGCGAGCAAATCGATGCGATGGGGACCGATGCATTTGCGGACTTGCTGGCCAAGCATGAGGTGCAACTGGGATGTTTGACACAGTACAAATTGGGGCCGTTTCGTTTGCAGGAAGAGATGCGATTCGCCCAGAAATTGGGCTGCAAAACGATCGTCGCGGGCGGATCAGGCCCCAAGGGGTTGACGGGTAGCGAGTTAAAGCGAGCCGTTGGCGAATTTGCCGAGAAAATGAAGCCGCATCTCGCCGTGGCTGCGGAAACCGGTATCACGATTGCAATCGAAAACCACGCCAATAATCTGATTGAATCCCCTGATTCGATGAAATGGTTGATTGAATTGTGTCCTAGCCCGCAGCTAGGGATCGCATTGGCTCCCTATCATCTGCCGCAAGATCCGCAGGCATTGGCCGGTTTGATTCGCCAGTTGTGTCCGCGGATCGAAGTGTTCTACGCGTGGCAGCACGGAATGGGGAGCACGAAAAAACAGGCTCGTGAATTAGAGATGCAACAAATGCCGGGCCGTGGCCAACTCGACTTTGCTCCACTGATGCAGGCACTTGCTGAGGAAAACTACTCGGGATGGACCGAGATTTTTATGCACTCGTTCCCACGAGGCACCGCGATTGCCGACACGACCGCTGCTGTCACCGCCGACGTCAATCGTGCTCGAGATTACTTGACTTCCTTGTAAGCCACCTACAACCCACCACTCCACAAACTCTTTTAGCGGCAAACAATGACCATGGAAAAAGTATTGATTGTGATTGGTGATGCCAGCGAAACGTTGGACACCATGTATCCGTATTACCGTTTGCAAGAAGCGGGATTCCAGCCCGTCGTCACGGCTCCCGAGAAACGGCGTTACCAAATGGTGATGCACGAGGTCAAAGCGGGATGGACGATCACCAAAGAATGGGAAGGCTATACGATCCAATGCGATGTGCCATTCAGTGAAGTCAACGAAGAAGAGTATGCCGGAATCATGTTCTCCGGTGGGCGGGCCCCTGAGTACATTCGTTACGACCAAGATTTGGTACGAATCACCAAGCATTTCTTTGCCACCAACAAGCCGATCGCATCGGTGTGCCACGGTGTCGAAATTCCGGCATATGCCGATTGCGTGCGTGGCCGCCGCATGGCGACGGTCCCCAAGTGTAAATTTGACCTCGAGGTTTGCGGCGGTACGTTTGTGGACGAGGCGTGCGTGGTCGATGGCAACCTTGTTAGCGGCCGGACGTTTCATGACAACGGTCACTACCTAGGTCCTTGGATCGACTTGTTGGTCAAAGCACGTGACGGCGTTGTGGTGGTTTGATGCGAAGCCTGTTTATTTGCATTTGGGCAGCGACGGTCGCATGGACATCGGCCTCGGCTGCCGAAGGTGTGCGACCGGATGCCGATTCCCGCCACGCTTCCTCGGCGCCGCCCATGGTGGCGGGGTTTGACCGGTTTGCACGGCACGGCGATATCGATGCCGTTGACGGTGGACGTTTGCTACTTGGCGAGCTGAGTTGCACTGCGTGTCATGCGAGCGGTGCTGCTGACCCTGAGACGAACGCCACTGTGTCAGCGATCACGCCAAAGCGAGGTCCGCGACTGCACAGCGCAGGGCGTCGCTATTCTCAAGCTTGGTTGGCCGACTTCATTGCCACGCCCCACCAAGTCAAACCCGGGACGACGATGCCCCATTTACTGGAGAATCGTTCGCCACAACAACGACGCGAAATCGGCCACGCGATCGCTGCTTTCCTTGTCGACACGCAGCGGGCTGATTATCCCGAAATCAAAGCGACCGGCGCTAATCCGGTGATGTTTGAGTTTTGGAAACGTGGCGATGCCGACCGTGGTAGCGAAATCTTTCACACTCGCGGCTGTGTCGCCTGTCATTCCAGCGACGCGGACTATGTTGTAGCGGGGGCAAACTCATCGCCCGTCGACACACTGTTAGATGAACTTGACCCCGAGGAACTGGCCGACATGGGGTTGGCCGGCGCGGCAAGACGTGTCGACTCAATTCCTCTAGGGGATTTGGCAGCCAAATACAGTCGCAAATCGTTGGCTCATTTCTTGCACGATCCGGCACATACGCGGCCAGCGCTACGGATGCCCGATTTTAAACTTTCCAGCAACGAGTGCGCGGATTTAGCCGAATATTTGCTGAGTGCCTATTCCTCAGAAAAGCTCTCGCGCGGCGAGCAAACCTCCTCTGAACAGTCGAGCGACAAAGCCGCAAACGATGCGGCACTGGTGCAGCGGGGACGTGAGTTATTTAGCGAATTGAACTGCGCCGCTTGTCATGATTCATCAATTAAATCTGCTGTGGCGAGGGCGAAACCCTTGTCGGCTGTCAATTTGGTCGCCGCAAATGGTTGTTTGGGGAATTCGCCACAGCGTCCCGTGCAATACTCGCTCGACTCGGTGCAGCGAGACGCCATTGCCAAAGCCATCGAAAGTGCCAAATCGGGGCAGCCGGTTTCCGCAAAGCAAAAACTTGATGGCATCTTGTTGGCATCGAATTGTTATGGATGTCATCAGCGAGACGAGCTCGGAGGAATCGGTCGCTATCGGAAACCCTATTTCGAGACCACTGGTCACATCGATTTGGGTGACGAAGGCCGATTGCCGCCTCCGTTGACCGGCGTCGGTGCCAAACTGACCTCCACACACCTTACCAACGTCGTCTCGGGTAAAACGCCTCCGATTCGTCCCTACATGCAAATCCAAATGCCGCGATTCTCGCAGGAGGTTGCTCACGCTGTGCCGAAGTTGTTCGCCAAAGTCGACGGCGTCAACACGGCTGACGCAGCGCGGGTCTTTGGCGACACCAAAGACTTGGCTGACGTGGGACGCGAGTTGATGGATATCGGTTGTGTCCAATGTCACACATTTGCGGGCAACGCATTGCCGGGAGTGATGGGAGTTGATCTGAGCAAAATTCATTCTCGGATTCATCCCGCATGGTTCGAAGAGTTCTTGCTGAATCCCGGGGGTGTGAAAGCACGCACGAGAATGCCAACGTTTTTTGTCGACGGCAAAAGCCCAAGACCCGACCTGTTCGATGGCGATCCGAAGCGGCAAATCGCTGCGATGTGGGCCTATTTGAGCGAACTGCCGAAACATCCGCTGCCAAGCAAGATTGAAAAATCACGCGCAGATAACTACGAGCTTGCTCCAACAGATCAGCCATTGATTTTACGGACTTTTATGCCGGGGGCCGGAACTCATGCAATCGCTGTCGGTTTTCCCGAACAAGTTCACTTTGCCTTTGATGCCGAACAAGTTCGACTGGCAACGATTTGGCGAGGGCGGTTCCTTGATGCTCAGGGGACTTGGTTTGTCCGATTTGCGCCGCCAGCAGTTCCGTTAGGGCAAGCAGTCGTGGAATTTGTCGAGGGGTTTTCATTTGCCAAATTGGACCAAGCAAACCAAGCTTGGCCCACTGCGTCGGACGTGCGGTTTGGTGGCTATCGACTCGATCATGATCACTCGCCGGTATTTCTGTATGATTATGCCGGGCTGGAGATTACGGACCGAGTTGAACCATTGACATCCGGTAATCCACCGGCCACGCATCAAGAAACAAGATTGCGACGAACGCTAACGTTGACCTCCATCGATTCTGCGGCGAACACGAATCCCCCTCCGCTTTGGTTTCGAGTGCATCGTGGCGATCGCCTGACGCAAATCAACGATCACACGATGCAAAACGAAGCGGGGGTGACGATCGCTCTGCCGACATCGATTGCACGCGATGCGGAGCTTTTTCGGGGGGATGATGTTACCGAATGGCGTCTTCCTGTACGCGAATTTCCTTTCACAATCGAGGTTGACTATTCATGGTAATTCGCGTGCTTTGGATGATATGCATGTTGGTGTGCGGGGCGTCGATTGTGACGCCCCAAACGGTTTGGGCGGCCGACGAAAGTGATTACTACCGGATCGTTTCAATTGAGGTTGCTGAGGCGAGCGATTCGCGTTCTGCGAATTGGCAACCGGCACCTGACGGTTTGGTGCTGGAAGTCAGCGGATTGACGGTCATGGACGATTCGCGGATTGCCGTCGCGATTCGCAAGGGAGAAGTCTGGATCATGGATGGTGTGTATGACGATCCGCCAGGCAATATCCAATATGAAAAATTCGCCTCGGCGCTACACGAACCGCTCGGATTGCTTTGGCATAACGATTCCTTCTATGTCACCCAGCGATCCGAGCTGACTCGGATTCGCGACCGCGATGGGGATCGCGTTGCCGACGAATACTTGACTGTTGCCAAAGGTTGGGGCGTCACAGGACACTACCACGAATATGCCTATGGACCGAAGCTGGATCGTGACGGCAATCTATGGATCACGCTGAATATTGGATTGGGTTTGAAGGGGGACCAGTTAACGCGGGCCGTTCAGAACAAAACGCTCGGATATCGGCAAGGGTTATGGCGTGGTTGGGGAATGAAGGTCACTCCGGACGGCGAGCTGATTCCGGTTTGTGCCGGGATGCGATCGCCCTCAGGGTTGGGGGCGAACGCCGAGGGGCAAATGTTCTATACTGACCAACAAGGCAACTGGGTCGGAACCAATACGCTGCATCACATGCGTTCAGGAGCCTTTTTTCATCATGCGGAATCGTTGGCATCGATCGAACATCCCAAATCACCCATCCGCGATGTAACCTCGGTGCCCAATGGGTTGCCGTTCCCCGACGCGCTAAAAGCATTCCCGCAACTCGTTCCGCCGGTCGTGTGGTTTCCTTACAAAAAGATGGGGCAATCGGCGACCGACATCATGCTGGATGAAAGCGGCGGTAAATTTGGTCCGTTCGCTGGCCAATTGTTTGTCGGCGAGTTCACGCAAGCATCGATTCATCGTGTGTTTTTGGAGCAGGTCAACGGTCAATATCAAGGTGCCTGTTTCCCGTTCCGCAGTGGGTTTGCGTCGGCGGTGTTGCGGATGGCTCAGGGGCATGACGGCAGCATGTTTGTCGGGCTGACCAATCGTGGTTGGAGCAGTCTGGGGGCGGCGTCATATGGTTTGCAGCGTTTGGTATGGACGGGGAAAACGCCGTTGGAAATCAAAGAGATGCGGGCCAAGCATGATGGTTTCGAGTTGACGTTTACGAAACCGGTCGATGTCAAAACGGCCGCCGATCCAGCGTCATATACGATGTCCAACTATACCTACCTATATCAATCTTCGTACGGCAGCGATGAGATTCAAACGCGGCCGTTGGCGATTCGCGAAGCAAAGGTGTCCAGCGATGGTTTGCGAGTTCACTTGGTCGTCGATGGATGCCGCGAAAAGTTCGTCCACGAACTGAACGCAACCGGGGTGCGAGGTCGAAGTGGTGATCCGCTGCTACATACTCATGCCTATTACACGCTGAATCAAATCCCGGCATCCGAGTAACTCCGCTTTGCACAACTACGTAGCCTAGGCTTCCAGTCTAGGTGGATTGCCGGAATGTTCCCGGCGCACGTAGTTTGCTGGCGGCAGTCGAGCGAATGACGGAACGCGATGCTATACTCAAGCCGCGACTTTCCTCGCAGCGACCCGCCACGGTATACACGGATGCAACGGCTAGTACGTCTGCGGTTGCCCCGTGATCGCATCGTTCGCCATCCACTTGTACTCGGAGAAGTTTCGATGAGATCGATTCATGTTTGTGTTGTGATCTTGGCGTTCGTCTTTGTCACTCTTACGCAGTTCGCGTTCGCACTCATGATCGAAATCGACAATGACATTAAGGTTAATGCAAATTCTACGTCAAAACGGCGACGTGTTATCCCGAAGTCATCCATCGTTTATCTTCTTCGGATTTGATCTTTCATGAACCCACCTCGAAATGATGAACTTGTTCAGGCTGCGGTTGCGGGTGATTTTGAAACCGTCAAGCGACTGATCGAAGCCGGTGCAGACCCGAACAGTGTCGACCAACATGGCATGGGCCCCCTGTTGAACTTCGATCCCGCAGTAACGCGGTATTTACTAGAGCACGGAGCTGATCCCGATCGGCAGCGAAACGAGAATATCTCTCCGGTGCTTGGCGCATCGGGCAATGTCGAGTGCATGCGTCTAATGTTAGAGGCTGGGGCGAATGTCAATCGTGCTAGCGAACACAACGGCGAAACGGCCTTGCACGGGTACGCTGGCAGCAGTGACGTCAACGCGGTCCAGATGCTACTGGATTATGGTGCTGATCCGAACGCTCGGACGAAGCCTGGAATGAAAACATACTGTCTGTGGCGAGACGCGAGGGTGCGAGGAGAAACACCACTGCACCGTGCTGCTGCGTGGGGAAGTTCCGAAGTGATCCGATTGCTACTGGATGCAGACGCCGATCCAACCCTACGAGACGTCAACAAAGACACTCCGCTTAGCTGGGCCAGTTGGTATCGGCGAGATAAATCGATCATCGACCAACTCTGGTACGAAGGCTCCGGCGTCGGACCGGACTTTCCGCCGGACGAAGCCGCGACCCTGCAGTAGCGTGTTCACGTGGCATCCATGCGGGCGCTGCCGCATCGAACTGCGAGACATCTAAATGGGCGGATTCTGGCAACGTGGAAGCCCGCGTCGTCGCTGAATCGGTTAAATTGTCTCACGAAAACGCTCTCCTCAACCTCTAGACTTTTACTAATCCATGTTGCCCATGCTCAACTCG
>NZ_ANOG01000966.1 GCF_000346295.1 Rhodopirellula maiorica SM1
AGACTTCAGTGCTCTGATCAAAGCGCTTCGCCAGGACGATTTGGTGAAGTTGTTGGCCGAACCCACGGTGGTGGCCACCCATGGACGCCCTGCTCGTTTCATCGTCGGTGGTAAAGTGCCTTACATTGTTCCCTCAGGCAACGGTGCGGTATCGGTCCGATACGAAGAGTACGGAACCTCGGTTGACTTTTTGCCGTTCGTGGTCGGCCCCGGCCGGATTCGCTTGGAAGTCCGACCCGAGGTCAGCGAGGTGGACTCGTCACGTTCGATCATCAATGAATCGACTCAAGTGTTCGCGTTCACCCATCGCTATGTCGAAACCGCAGTGGAGTTGCAGGCAGGACAAACGTTTGCATTAGCCGGTTTGTTGCAGACGCGAACCGAGGCGACTCGACGATCAACGCCGTTTTTTGGCGAATTGCCATACATCGGTACGTTCTTTCGCCGGATCAACGAACGTCGCAACGACATCGAATTGCTGGTGACCGTGACTCCGGAAGTGGTTGCCGCGATGGATCCGTGTGAAACACCGATCAGTGGCCCCGGTTTGAATTCCGATTCGCCGAACGACAAAGAGTTTTACCTTCGTGGTTTCTTGGAAGT
>NZ_ANOG01000967.1 GCF_000346295.1 Rhodopirellula maiorica SM1
ACGATAATTGGACTCGGTTCGCAGTGATGCGTGACCATCAAATGCGATGGCACCATTGCAGCATAATGGCCGATCACGTCCAAGGAATTTGGATGTGAAACATCGGCAACTGCTCGACTCATTCGAGTTGAATTGAACGAATTCGAATCAGGCTGGTCAGCAAACGTTTCTGACAACCCTGTCCTAGACGTACGACCAATGCCATCTACTTTGGGTAGCGGTGCGGCGCAAGCCGCCCGGTTGCAGCGAGCAAAACGTTCGATTTTAGACCGGGCGGCTTGCGCCCAATGCCATCTACTTTCGTAGTGGGACTCGCCAGAGTTCCTGGTGTTTCAACAGCAAAGATGGGAATTCTGGCGAATCCCACTACTTGAGAATCTCCAGTGGTTGCCAAAGTAGATGGCATTGGGCGTACGACCACTGCGCGGGACGGAAGATGGCGTTTCGATTATCCGAAATCGATACGGATGTGAAGACGCTCGAAACTACCAATGACGGATTCCGATTTCAACGAATTCCTTTGGCAAACCAGCAGTGTCGCGAGATCCGTTGACGGGGAATCCCGGCGATCTCGCATCCGCATTGCAAAACTGCTCCGCCAACGCGGCCACGATGCATCCTAGCGCAAACCCCATTGGGCGGCATTCATGATGGCGTCTCTCGAGATCGGTCTTGGTTAAGCATAGGTTAGATAGGCGAGTAACCCAAGTTGAAACAAGGTAATCCCCGAAGTGACGCTATGCCAACTATGAAACCGACTGCGAAAGAGCTGCACCAGCACACCCAGCACGGTTAAGGTTCCCAACGTTTTTCCGATCACGAAGTAACTGAAAAATGTGGGCTCCATCTTCAATAACGCTAAGCAGATTGGATTCTTCTCCATCTCAAAGATCGTTTCCGAATGTACGAACACAAGCAACATGTCGTAGCAGGAAATCAATCCAATCACAGTACAACACACCGCGAAATACATGGAACGAAACCACGCTGGAACTGCGGGCCAACCTTTTGAAACTCCGGCATATTCCAACGTGGGAAATACGTTCGACATCATGTCTCTCTCCATTTAGTTGAAGTGAAAACGTGGTGAAGCATTGGACTAGCAACACCCAATAAAAGGAGTGAAGTCCTTCGATTTGTTTTTTTCAGGAGTACGCACATGCCGTGCCACTCGCACCCGAAGGAGGTGAGCAACCCCTTATCCTTGCCAACGGGTAGTCATCAACAACATTCAATTCCGAGATACGAAATGCTGCCTCAAAACAGCGATTTGGTTGCTGCGGAAACCAGCAACCGGCGAACGTCACGGCATCCAAGCATGCCGCTTTGCCAGCTGAAAAACGGCAAGAAACGTGGCTTTATCCACATGGAAGCCACTTGCTAAAAAAACAGGCAACGACAGTTTCCGGTCCCCGCCAACATCTGCGAACAAAGGGGGCGCCAAAACATTTGGACGGCGAGAACGCAATCGGGCCGTTGATAGCATGGGGAGAAATCGCCACCCAAGCGGCATCGACGACCGGAACGGGTGTCGTTGCCAAAGCGGGGTCAAAATTCGCGAGGTTCGCCGAAAACTTGTAGCAAGTTTTCGCAGCGGGCGTCTTGCACATCACGACCGACCGGAAGCCTATCTCAGATTGGGAACATGATATGCTGTTGCTTCGACGTTGTACCACCTTATCGATCCCACTCCTCTTGTTTGCGATGACTTTAATCCCATGAGCATCTTGGCTGATTTCAAAAAGTTCGCTTTGCGTGGCAACATGATCGATCTGGCGATCGGATTCACTGTCGGCGCCGCCTTTACCACCGTGGTCAAGTCGTTGGTCAACGACATCATCATGCCGCCGATCGGCTGGATCACCGGCAATGCCGACTTTTCCGATTTGTTTTGGGTACTGCATATTCCTGAAACCGTGACGGTTCCCGCGAAAGGTTTTCAAACTTTAGCAGCCGCACAAGAAGCAGGCGCCGTCACCGTCAACTACGGCATGTTTCTCAATGCATGTCTATCGCTTGTGATTGTTGCGTTTGCGATGTTCATGATCATCCGCGCGGTCAATCGAGTGGACGAAGAACTTGATGAACGCTTTGGCGAACCGAAGCCTTCCGAAGAACCGTCGGAGAAGAAGTGTGACTTCTGTCGCTCGACGATTCCATTTCGTGCAATCCGATGTCCTCAATGCACTTCGGAATTAAAGGTTCCAACAGTCAGCGAATCGGGGCACGCTGCTGAACGCCCGGCTACCTAAGCCGACGTTGGTTCGCCGATTTTCGAATTACTTTGCCTACTCGAACCTGTAGATCTCACCAACCGATGGGGTCGATACCGCGATAATTCGCCCACGAAACAGAGCGAATCGCTTCGGTTATCGAGAAGTTTTCGATTAACTTAGAAGTGGGGGCCGGTTCCAGCTAAACTACGAAATGCGACCGCCCCTTCGTCGAGGAGTCTTCGGCAACCATTGCGACTCTTCTGACGCTCCTCATCTCGAGAACTGCGTCCATGGTTTTGAAACGCCATTTCGTTTTCGCTCTGCTCGCTATTACGTGTTTCGTCGTCGCGAGCGTGATGACGGCGACAGAGTGTGCGGCACAGGAATCGAGACAGCCGATCGAACCGTTGCAACTGCGTGCCGACGATGCTTCGATCCGGGCATTGTCTAAAGCCGTCCCGGGCTCGCATGTCAAAGTGTTTCTTCCCAGTCTGCCGTATCTATACACCTCGCACGCGATCAACGGCGCCATGATCAAACCGTCTGACAATGCGCAGGGGTGGGAATATGACATGGCTGTTTCTCATCGCCAGATCGATGAAACGACCTATGAATTCCAACTTCGTAAAGGAGTCCGATTTCAAGACGGCAGCCCCTTCAACGCGGACGCGGTCGTCACCAACATGGATGCATTTAAAAAGCAACCGACGACCTATAGCAAGATCGACCAAGTGTTTGACTACGTCGAAAAGATCGACGACTACACCGTGCGGTTCCATCTGAGCGAAGAATACGGATGTTTCATGAACGATTTGGTTTGGATGCAGTTTTACACCGACGAGTATCTCCGCGTTTGTGGTGGCTGGAACGGCAAAGCAAGCTGCCCCAATCTGTCGCGTCCCGGCCCCTACGGATTGGGACCGTACATTTTGAGTGAAGGCTATATCGAAGGCGACCGGCAAACCGACAAGGCGATCTTGACCGCGAATCCTTACTACTGGAATTCCGAATACCCCAAAGTCGAAACGATCACCGTTTTCACACAGCTGGACGCCTTGGATGCGAAGAACAAAACGCTGCACCAGGAAGGGGAAGTCGACATCACCGACATTCCGCCCGAATATAAAGTCGAGACGATTTTGTCGCCCTTCGCTAAAGTCATTACGTCGCCGTCAAACAACAACATTGCCATTCACATCAATATGATCAACGGCAATCCAAAACTACGCGACACGACGGTCCGCCGCGCCCTGAACGAAGCGTTGAACCAGCGAAACCTGCTGTACTTTGTCTTTGACAACGAGGGGACTCTCTCGCCCACGATGGCGTCTCCCTTTTTTCCCGGGGTACGCGAAGCCGTCAAAACGCTGAAACCTTTTTCTGAAGTCAACAATCCATACGCCCCGACCGTTCAAGCTCGCCTGCAATCGGTACTCAATGGTCTGAAACTGAAAGTATTGACGCAGAATCGCTTCCTTCCGCTATGGCGTGGAATCGAATCCCAACTGAACAAAGTAGGGGTGACGCTGGAAGTGACCACGACATCCAGCGAAGCCGAGATTTTTGGACCTTTATTATCGACCAATCGCGACCAGAACGAAGTGGACTGGGATCTTTTGGTGTGGGGAAATGATGATTGGTTTTTCAACCATCCCTATACTGCATTTCTCGTCTATCGCACCACGAACGTCTGGAGCACACTGTATCCCGATCCGATCATGGACGGTTTCATCGATGAAATGTTCCGCCTCAGCGTGGAGGATCCCGAGTTTAGCGAGATTACCACCAAAATCATCCAGCGGGCTTATGACGAGGCGTACATGTTGTTCGTGCCGACTCCGAACCGAGTGATGGCGGTCAACAAGGAAGTGGTGTATCGCCCCTACAAAATGGCTTGTGCTCCGCTGTGGAAAATCCAAGTCACGGATCAACATTGGTCGGTTCGCCGCGGCCCGTACCGTGCAGCATCCAAAGGCCCAGTGCGAATCACTCGCATGACCATTGACCAGGAGTCCAAGTGATGCGAAATCGTGGCGTTTGGATCAAATTGTTGCTGCTGGTGACGATCTCGGTGATTGCGTTCTGTGTGATGGGCGTCTATGGAATCCTGACCACGCGAATCACCTTCCACTCGGTCAACGACGTACGTGACACCGCTCTGAAGTTGCGCCGCGGGGCGGTCGAGATTTCCGAACCGCTAAATGAACTTCGTCAACTGTCGCTGACTCTCGTCATGGCCCCCGACAATGAATTGCAGCGGCAACTGAATCGACAGCAACTGGCCAAAACAAAACAAATCGACTTGGCGTTTGAGAACTGGAACACATCGTCGAGCGATCCCGCGGAAATTTCGAGCTTTCACGAGTTGCGAGAAACATGGGGTCGATACAAACGCATCAAAGACGTGACCGCAGGCAAAGTGCTCGACGACTATCGCGAAGAAGCGTTCATCAATGCGATCCAGGCTGAACAGCAACAGTTTGCCGAAGTCAAACGTGACCTTGATTTATGGCTGCAAGCGATCGAAGACAACGCCGACAACGTCTTCGATTCCGCTCAATCCCGCTACGCCGCTGCGCGACAAACTTACATTTTCGCATCATTGCACTGACGTTGCTTGTCGCCACGGTCGGCTACCTGACCGCAAACAGCATCATCGGTCCGCTCGAAACGATGCGAAATGTCGCTTCACGGATCTCCGGAATGGCATCGACCGCGTCGATCGACGGGCTGAATGAACGCATCAACATCCAATCCAATGATGAACTCGGCGCGTTGGCCTCGGCGTTTAACCAGATGGTCGAGAACATGCAGTCGACCTTAGGCCGATTGTCCTACGAAGAACGCCGAACCATGGCGGTACTCAAT
Source organism: Rhodopirellula maiorica SM1 (assembly GCF_000346295.1). GTDB lineage: Bacteria > Planctomycetota > Planctomycetia > Pirellulales > Pirellulaceae > Novipirellula > Novipirellula maiorica. The sequence continues at coordinate 5,085 of NZ_ANOG01000967.1, forward strand.
TCAACCGCCGATGGCATTGTGACGATCGACGACGATGGCAACGTGCGGTCGATGAATGCCGCAGCGGAACGGTTGCTGCAGTGTCACAGTGGCGACGTGATCGGAAACGCGATCGAACCTATGATCCCTGCACTTGGCCAGGCTGCAAGTACCACGTGGCACACAGGTGACGATCATTCGTCGGCGAGCCCTCAAGAACACGAGGTCATGGCCCACACCTGCACAGGGCGCGAATACCCGATCGCGTTACGCGTGCGGGAAATGAATCACATGGATCAAAAATTGTTGATTGCGACGTTGCAAGACATCACGGTACGAAAACAGACCGAAGCGGAACGACAAAAGTTGTTTCACGCGATTCGTGATGCCGTCCAGCGATTGGCAGTGGCGAGCGAACAGATCCTGGCCACCACCTCAAAACAGGCCTCGGGGACGCAGGAACAGGCGGCGAGCGTCTCGGAAACGGTGTCCACGGTCAACGAAATCGCGCAAACCGCGAAACAAGCAGCCGAGCGGTCTCATGAAGTGGCCGAATCTGCACGGCAAGCCGATGATGTCGGCAATGCCGGACAAACGGCGATCGAAGAATCCATCACCGCAATGATGCAGGTACAGAACCGCGTGGAATCGCTCGCGGAGCGAATCTTGTTATTGGCCGAACGTGCCCAAGCGATCGGCGAAATCACCGCGACCGTCAAGGATATCGCCGAGCAAACCAACGTCCTGGCGCTCAATGCAGCGGTCGAGGCATCGCGTGCCGGTGAACACGGCCGCGGGTTCGCCGTCGTTGCATCCGAGGTCAAGTCGTTGGCGTTGCAATCCAAACAGGCGACCAATCAAGTCCGCAAAATTCTTGGCGAGATCCAAGAGGCAACCAAAGACGCGGTGCACTCAACCGAAGAGGGACATAATGCCGTGCGGGCCGCCAGCCAAGTCGTCAAGAGTGCCGGCGAAACCATCAATCAACTCGTGTCCCTGTTGGCGGTTTCCGCTGAATCAGCAATGCGAATTTCCGCGTCGGCCAACCAACAAGCCGCCGGCGTCAGCCAATTGAACGAAGGGATTCGCGACATCAACCGGGTCACGCAAAACAACGTCGAGACGATCGGTCAAATCGAACAGGCCGCACGTAATTTGAATTCGCTCAGTCACGAACTGGCAAAATTGACCGCGAAATAGATTTTTGTGTTCGAATCGAGTTGCATGACGACAATTTTTTCGTCCTTGACCTTCTCAGCCAGCTCGCCGCGACATCGGTATTTTTGCTTGGATTGCATCGCTTTGCAGCGTCTTTCGCGAGATGATGCACGAGTTCAAAGCAGCTTTTGAAAAAAGCAACGTTTGTCGAAGCGGGCTGGTCGGTTGTCCATGGGCAACGGCTCCTTCCATAGCGTTGACCTGAACGCCGGAATGAACGCTGTTACCCAGCCAACTCATCGCGTCCATGGTGCTCGGCACGGCCATTGCACTCCGGAATGCCTCACTCGGCACGAGGGCCGTGGGTGCTGTACCAAACCAGACCACGGAAGCTCGGTTTTGTTGGTAACGTCGTTCTTTGTCGAAAAGTTGCTGGTCATGACAATACGCGCCAAACAGTTAACGCATCGAGCCCCGTATCCTTCGTCGTGGATTCGTGTCGAACCACGGCAAGCGTGCGATTTGACGTTCGAAATTGCCGACAACGTCAGTGGGATGCGTGTCGATTGGGCGGGACACCAGCCTCGTTTTCGTGTCTACAGCCAAATCGATGACAACGCGGTGGTGGTCGAAGTCACCGACCCGCACCGTTGTGCGTTTGAGCAAGGTGGTATTTGGCGATTGCAATTGACGGCAGAAGAAACCGAGGCGTTGCCGCTCGGTGGCATGCGTTTCACACTGGAGCACCGCGAACCGTCAGGCGAATTTCGACAGGGAATCCAAGGCGGATTCAGTTGTTGTGCCCCCAACCGACGAAATCAAGATGTCACTTTATCGGGTGCAGGGCGACGGTAGCGGTACGCCCGCTTGCTGTCGAACCCGCGTTATTGCTATCGCCCCCGCCCCTTGTTGTCCCGCCTGCGCGGTCAGAGCGGTTGTGACGATTCGGGAGGCGATTTTGCTGCCATCTGATTGCGGCGGCCGCGCATTAGGTCTGCTCCGAACGCAGAACGAGTGTTGTCAAAATTGTTAAATGGTTCCGTTGGCGCAAGAAATACGGTGTAGGGTTGAGTGGTTGCACGTCCTCACCTATCCGATGGATCCGACATGTTTCGACTCACGTTTGTCTTGGCGTTAACGCTAGGAATCTGCCACAGCAGCGATGTTCAGGCTCAAAACTGCCGGGCACATTCGCACATCCATCACTATCAACCGCCGGCATATTCGTCGGGACGTGCGACTTCGTCACGGTGGGTGATCGGCGCTAACGAGTACCATGCCCACCACCGCGGCGACATCCGCAATCCGTATGGCTATCCGTTTTACGGCTACGGATACATTCAGGATCCCTATCAAACGGGCAGCTTTCGCGCTCCCGACTTGTTGGACGATCCCTACTTCAACGCCCGGCACAAATTCGACAGCCATTTTCCAGGCCGGTATTCTCGCCGCCCCCCGCTAGAGTTTCGTCATCCGATACAGGATCCTCGGTAGCGATTGCAACGAAAAACGCTTTGAACTCGGTTCAAATTGCTCGGCAGCCGTCTTTGAGCCGGTTTTTGGTCCCTGTCGTTTTTTCACGCGATGCACTACGATTGTCAGTTGCGCCGTACGCCGCCACCGACAATCCCGAGTGAAACCCAAAGCATGAAACGCATCCGGAACTTTTGTATTATCGCCCATATTGACCACGGTAAATCGACGCTGGCCGACCGATTGATCCAGGCCTGTGGTGGGGTAACGCAGCGTGAGTTCCATGACCAAATGCTCGACTCGATGGATATCGAGCGTGAGCGCGGGATCACGATCAAAAGCAATACCGTCACGCTGAACTACACCGCCGCGGACGGTCACGACTATCAATTAAATCTGATTGATACGCCTGGCCACGTCGATTTTTCGCACGAAGTTCGCCGCTCGCTGATGGCATGCGAGGGAGCATTGATGGTCGTCGATGCCTCGCAGGGCGTCGAGGCTCAAACGGTGGCCAATCTGTATCTCGCCATGGAATACGACTTGGAATTGTTGCCGGTGATCAACAAGATCGACTTGCCGGCCGCCGATGTCGAACGCGTTCGCGAAGAGATCGATTCCGATCTTGGGCTTGATCCGTTTGCCGCGATTCCGGTTTCCGCCAAAACCGGCGTTGGTATTGAGGATGTCTTGCAAGGCATTGTCGAACATCTGCCGCCGCCCAAGGGCGATCCCGATGCACCGCTAAAAGCACTGGTCTTTGATGCTCATTTCGACAAATACCGCGGTGTGATTCTGCAGTGCCGCGTGATGGAAGGGACGTTAAAACCGCGCGACACGATCCACTTCATGCATGCGGGTCGCGATTACAAAGTCGACGAGCTTGGTTACAACCAATTCAAACTCGTCCCCAAGGACAAACTCAGCGCCGGCGAGGTCGGTTACATCGTCGCAGGCGTCAAGAGTGTCCAAGACATCGAAATCGGCGACACAATCACGCTGTTGGATCGTCCCGCCGCAGAGCCGATTCCTGGTTACCAGCCCGCCAAACAAGTCGTGTTTTCGTCGGTCTATCCGATGAGTACCGATGAGTATCCGGATCTCACCAAAGCGCTCGAAAAATTGTCGATCAATGACGCGGCGTTGACGTTCGAAAAAGACAGCTCGGCCGCCCTGGGATTCGGATTTCGCTGTGGTTTCCTTGGACTACTGCATCTCGATGTGATCCAAGAGCGACTGCAACGTGAATTTGATCTCGGGCTTGTCATTTCCGCACCGTCGGTTTCGTACCGCCTGCAGCTCAACGACGGCAGCACGTTGGAAGTGGACAACCCGAGCTATTGGCCCGATCCAACCAATATCCAATCGTCAAGCGAACCGTACATCAAAGCATCGATCCTGATTCCCGAAGAGTATGTCGGTCCTGTGATGGAGCTGTGCCGTGAACACCGTTCCGAAAATCAGACGATGAATTATCTGTCGGCTGGCCGGTTGGAAGTGATCAGCGAGATGCCGTTGGGCGAAGTGTTATTCGATTTCTACGGCAAACTAAAGATGATCACGCGTGGGTACGGATCGTTCGATTATGAACCGATCGAATACCGCCCCACCGATGTGGTGAAAGTCGATATTTTGGTGAACAAGGAACCGATCGACGCGCTTTCGTATCTTGTCCATCGCGACAAAGCTCGCACCCGGGCGCTGCATTATTGTGAACAATTAGCCGAAGCGATTCCGCGGCATCAGTTCAAAATTCCGATCCAAGGTGCAATCGGTGGAACGATCATCGCGCGAGCGACGATCCAGCCCTACCGCAAAGACGTCACGGCGAAACTGTATGGCGGTGACGTTTCGCGTAAAAAGAAACTGCTCGAAAAGCAGAAGAAGGGCAAAGCCAAGATGAAGCAATTCGGCAGCGTGAACATTCCTCAAAAAGCCTTCGTCTCGGTGCTCCGCGCCGACAAAGATTAACGAAACCAAGAAATCGAGGGCTGTCTGTTGATGGCGAAGCCCTTTGCGCTCCGGCATAATACTCGGCAATCAAAGCCGTTCGTAGCGCCAACTTGCCTTGTAGGGAGTCGCAAAGGATGTCCAGTCGCCAGCTTGTTTTTTCTGATGGAAAGTCTCATAAGTTCTGGAATATCGAATTGGAGGGCCAGTCACACACAGTGACATATGGTCGCGTCGGGACCAGTGGCCAATCACAAACCAAAGATTTTGACGATGCCGCAGCGGCCAAAAAGTCGTTTGACAAACTGGTTCAACAAAAAGTCAAAAAGGGGTACTCGGACTCCGACGTGACCGCAACTTCGGCGGCAACGACGACCCAATCGGCAGCAACCAAATCGGCGGCAGGCAAATCAACGACAGCCGGCTCAAAAACCGCGGGTGGCAAATCTTCAGCCAAGGCTAAAACCGCCGCCAAAGCCGCGGCCTCGGATCCCGCTGCCGACGTGGTCACCGAAATCACTCACGTGATCGATCTCGATCCGGCCGATTGGTCGCTCGCCAGTTTTCGTGAACGCAAACCGCTTGAACTTGGCGAACCGAAGCCCGCCGACATCGATGCGGGGATTAAGCGATTTACCAGCCTGAGAACGACCGATTACGGGTGGACGATTCCCTACGAAAAACTGAAACTGCCACCGATCTTGGCACCCGAGGAGGCGCATTTTTGGTTCTGCTTGATGACAGGCAACCCCAGTCGTTTGGAAAACAAAGCCGCCCTTGAGAAATACGCGGCGAAAATCGTCAAAGCAAACAAATTCACCGGAAAGGTCTCGGTCGACGAAGCCACGACTCTCGTCAGTCATGTCGAGCGGCGTGTCCCTGAGTCATTCATGCAGTCGCTAATAAGTCTGTTTAGCGCCGACGAATGTTTACAAATCTTGATCAAGGCAATTCAAGGCTACAAAAAAAAGCAAAGTTACGACAAATCCGAATTGATGCGATCGCTGTGCGACAGTTTTCGCAGCCACGTGTTGCCGTATTTGAAGCAGAGCGAGATCAACCAACTGCAAAAACGGATTCGCAAGAGCTTTAATCCCCATTTTGAACCGGCGGATTCTTACTCGTCCTATCCTGTCGAGCATTATCTTGCCGCGATGCTGGGGATGCACGACGAGATTCAACAAGTCGTATCGAGCTGGGAGGATGACCGTTACTGTAAGAGTGACGAATGGATCGATCACTATCATCGTCCTCAAGCTTTGCTGTTCGGGCTCGAAAGTGCCGAGCAGGTCGAATCCGAATGGCGGCGGCTCAAACTTCGCATCAGCACTCCTGAAAACGCACGAGGCTTTTTAGCGTGCACCGAATATTCGGCACTCGATGTCCTTGCTGATCAGATTTGTCGTCAATCAAACAAGGATGATTGCACCGCGTTGCTGAAAGTCTTCGCACTCGTCCGTGCGCCCGAAGCCGCCGAACCGATGTTGCAGTGCCGGCTGAACGCCAAAACACCGGCATTGGCGCGCGACTGGATGGCTCGCGAAATCGGCAATGCGGTGTCGGGGTTAATCGATACGGCGGGATCCAAAGGCAAACTTGCTGACGCCGCCATCGAATACTTGCGATCGGTCAAACGCAGTGGTTTGGAAAACGTGATTGCAGATGCCGTGAAGAAGGCGGGCAAAAAATCCGAAGCCGCGGCCCGTGTCCAACGCGACGTGCTGGATTTTGAAGAAAAAACCTATGATCCGCTTGATGAAAAGACGACGCCCGCATGGCTTCGCGACGCATTGGTAACGGTTGAATTGGCACGTGTTCCCAAATTGCCCCCATGGGCCAATGCCGCTCATCTGCCCCCGCTAACCGTGGGCGACCAACGGCTCAGCGACGAACAATTGTTGACCGTACTGCACATTTTGGCGGTCACGCCGGTCACCGAACGGCATCCCTTGTTGACCGCAATCAAAGAACACATCGACAAGGGCGTTCGTGATACGTTTGCCTGGCGATTGTTCGAACTTTGGCAAGAGGATGGATCGGTATCAAAAAACAAATGGGCGATGGGGGCTATCGGTCACATCGGTGACGATGGTTGCGTGATGAAGTTGACTCCGATGGTCCGAGTCTGGCCTGGCGAAAGCCAGCACGCTCGAGCCGTATTCGGGCTGGAGTGTCTACGCGGTGTCGGCACCAACACGGCGCTGATGCAGTTGTCCGGTGTGGCTCAGAAATTGAAATTCAAAGGATTAAAAACAAAAGCGGCCGCGTTTGTCGAAGACATTGCCAAAGAAAAGGGAATGACGCGTGCGGAACTCGAAGACCGTGTGATCCCTGATTGCGGACTCGATGAGATGGGGCGACGCGAGTTCTCCTTTGGATCGCGGTCGTTTTCGTTTGTACTGGGCGGTGATCTGAAACCGATGGTGCGTGACGAGTCCGGCAAGATACGCCCCAACATGCCTAAACCCGCAGCGAAGGATGATGAAAAGATAGCCAATGAATCGCTCAGTGAATGGAAATTGATCAAAAAGCAGATCAAAGAGGTCGCGACACTGCAAGCCGGGCGACTCGAGCAGGCGATGGTCACCGGTCGTCGTTGGACGGTCGACGATTTCGAATCTTTGCTGGTCAAACATCCTTTGATGACACACTTGGTACAGAAATTAATTTGGGGCTCGTTCGACGCTAAAGGAAATCGCACGGGCCTGTTCCGCGTCACCGAGGAACGCGACTATGCCGATGCCACCGACGCCACCATCTCGCTCGACAAAGCCGCACAGATCGGTCTGATGCATCCTTTGGATTTGACCGAAGCAGAACGCAGCACGTGGGGCGAAGTGCTGAGCGATTACGAAATCATTACGCCCTTTCCGCAACTTGGACGCGAGGTCTATAGCCTGGAAAAAGGCGAAGAAAAAACCAAGCAACTCGCTCGGTTCACCGGACTGTCGTTGGCAGCGCCGACGATGGTGTTCACGCTGGAAAAACTCGGTTGGGTCCGCGGCGTGGCAATGGATGCAGGATGTTTTGACGAGCATTCCAAACAATTCCCTTCGGCCGATGTGACCGCGGTCGTGCATTACGACGGTGTCGTGGGAATGGGGTACATCGATCCTGATGAAATGCTGAAGACCGAATCGATTCACTTTTGCAAAGGCATGCGGGCTCCGTCGGGATACGGCTGGGGCAGCGAAAAACCGACTGAAACTAAGTGAGGTTTCTCCGATTGTGCTCAGCGAAGTCATGGCGGATCTTCACTTGCTGAAATCGAAAGCGAAATAACCATGGCCAAGAAAAAAGCGGTTTCTCGAAAGTCGCAGGACGAGTCCAACCAAGCGTCTCAGTCGCAGCAACGTCCTCCGGCGGAAGTGTTGTTTGCGGACGAGCTCGCCGAATTGACCAACGCCTCTGCGAGTGATCCCAAACCGCCGGGGTGGCGAATGTCGCCCCGCGCCGTATTGTCGTTTGTCTTGGGCGACGCACAACAAGGCCGTCCGCCCAAATTTGTCGGACGGCGTGCATTCCTGGAACGATGTATCGTGTCGCTGGCCACCAATCGCGGTCTGATGTTGATCGGTGAACCGGGGACCGCCAAAAGCTATCTGAGCGAACTTTTGACCGCAGCGATCAGCGGCGATTCGACGTTGACGATCCAAGGTAGTGCCGGCACCACCGAAGACAACATCCGCTATTCATGGAATTATGCATTGCTGGTCGCCGAGGGGCCGTGCGAAAATTCGCTTGTTCCCGCGCCGCTGTACCTGGGAATGACGCACGGCAAATTGGTTCGATTCGAAGAGATCACGCGATGTGCTTTGGAAATTCAAGACGTGCTGTTATCCGTGCTCAGTGATCGCGTGATGGCGATTCCCGAATTGCCCGAGCAAAACCGTAGCCTGTATGCCCAAGCCGGCTTCAATGTAATTGCCACCGCAAACACACGTGACCGCGGAGTCAACGAGATGAGTGCGGCACTGAAGCGACGATTCAATTTTGAAACCGTGCATCCGATTGCGGATATTGCCGAAGAGATGCAATTGGTCCTGCGAGAAACCAACCGCAACCTTGAACGGTCGCAAGTCCCGGTCACGATCGATCAAGATTTGACTGAGTTGTTGGTCACGACGTTTCGCGAACTTCGCCAAGGCAAAACGATCGACGGTCAAGGCATCGATCCACCCACCACCGTACTCAGTACCGCCGAAGCGGTCGGCACCGCCTATGCCGCCGGAGTGCATGCGTATTACTACGCCGACGGCCAAATCGATCCAACTCATTTGGTACGTCATTTGGTCGGCAGCGTGCTGAAAGACAATCCCGACGACCTGAAAAAAGTTCGACACTATTTCGATCACGTGATCAAAAAACGCAAGCAAGGTCGTTGGAAAGAGTTCTTTGATGCTCGCAATGAACTGACTTGATCCTCGCGATCATGCGTCCCAAAAACTCTTGCACGGAACTTCGAAAAGAGAATAGCGTCGGATGCCAAAACGTGATCCAGCACCGGATGATCAACCGCTGATCGATCGGCTGTGTGACACCACAGCCGATGTGGTCTATTTCCCCGTCCGGCACCACAGCCCGGCGTGCGCAATGTTGGTCGCTCAGCTGATTGATTCACTCAAACCGACCGCAGTCTTGATCGAAGGGCCGAGCGACTACAACGCTCATCTCGACGAACTGCGGCTCGAGCATCAATTGCCGATTGCGATCTACAGTTATTTCCGAGCCGGCGTGCCGGCCAAGAAAGACCAAGCAGAAACCGAACTATCGCATCAGGGTGTCTATTATCCGTTTTGCGAATACTCGCCCGAATGGGTTGCTATCGAGCACGCAAATCGCATCGATACCGAGGTGCGTTTCATCGATCTGCCGTGGTCCGAAAGTGCGGGTGACGAGCGGGCCTCGCATCGGTATGCCGACGCGGAACTTCGTCGTGGACGCTATGTCAACGCATTGTGCGAGCGACTGCAAGTCGAAGATTTTGATGATCTGTGGGACCGGCTGATTGAATCACACCGGACGCTGGACATCACCGATTATCTACGTCGCGTGCATTCGTTGTGCTGGAACATTCGCACTTGGGAACCCAGCGTGAGCGTCAGCGACCGTCGACGCGAAGCGTTCATGGCAAAGCAAATTGCCTTGACGTCCAAACGAACCGGTGGCAAGACGTTGGTCGTGACGGGCGGTTTCCACAGCAGCGCGTTGCTGGCTCGAAACGAAGGCTACACATGTGCAGGAATCGATGATCCGCCGGCCAGCGACGCATCACAGGCGGCAATCGCCGCGATCATCGATCGTGGTATTGCGTTGACGACCTATTCCTATGAACGGCTCGACAATCTGACCGGCTATAACGCGGGAATGCCTAGCCCCGGATTCTATCACCACGCATGGTTGCAGCGAAATCAGGGCCAACCATTTGACCACCAACCGCTTTTGACCGGCCTGGTCAACTCGCTTCGCGACCGCAAACAAACGCTCAGCACGGCGGACCTGATTGCTGTCGAAACATCGGCGAGGGCGCTCGCCGCGTTGCGGGGACGACAACATGTGTGGCGACGCGATCTAATCGACGCGGTAACATCCTCGCTGATTAAAGACGAATTGGAATACGATTGCGAATCCCCTTTTATCGACGCCGTTCATGCGGTGCTGCGTGGTGACCAGCGTGGACGGTTGGCAAGCGGAACTCGCATTCCACCGTTGGTACGCGAAATCCAACAGCAAATCGAAACGCTTGGACTCGAACTGACGCGACGCAGTGAATCGATCGAATTGGACCTCTTGGATGCCGAAGATGTACAAAAAAGTCGACTGCTGCATCAACTGAGTGTGCTTGAAATCAAGGGAATCCGGCACGACGGAGGAACAGACTTTCTCGCTCGCCACGAACTCGAGCGGCTTTGGGAAAAGTGGAAACGACGATGGACGCCCGAGTTTGAATCGTCCTGTATCGAAGCATCACGCTATGGCATTACAATCGCCGAGGCCGTCGCCGCTCGACTGACCGAAGAAACCCATCACCACCAACGTGATGCCGCGATGGCGGCGGAATTGTTGGTAAAGGCGTCTCAGTGTGGCGCCGAGTCTCTATCGAAATCGCTACTCGAATCCCTTGAGCGTCTGATTGCATCGGAACCTCGGTTTGCCGCGGTTGCTCAAACGCTCGGACACCTGTTGTTCTTATATTGTTTTGACGAAGCCTTTGGGACAACACGCTTGCCCCAGCTGCAGCGTTTGGTTTGTCAATCCTTCGCACGATCCTTGTGGTTACTCGAATCGCTCGGAAAACAAACACCGGCGGATGGTTCGATTTTACGAAGCATGCAAGCGATGCTGGAGACATATCGCCGCGTTGGCGACGTGTTAGAGCTGGACGAGAATGAATTTGCAAGTGTTATGGCACGAATCCAAGCGGACGCTCACAAACCGCCCGCGGTGCGAGGCGCCGCCGCCGGCACTCTGTGGACAATCGGGCGGGCGAGCCCCGATCGCGTTCTCGAGGATCTGATGTTCTTTGCCAATCCCGACCATCTTGGTGACTTTCTAAATGGTTTGTTCACGCTGGCTCGCGAGGTCGCTCAGCGACATCCGCCACTGGTTCGTTCGATCGACCAAGTCCTGCTACGGTTTGGTGGCGATGAGTTTCAAACCGCATTGCCGTCGTTGCGATTGGCATTCACCTCATTCACGCCTCGCGAAAAGCACCACATGTTGTCGACGCTGTTCGATTCACTTGGACTGAAGTCCTCTAAACCGTTAATCCATTTGCCAGCCGACGAAGCGACGGCGGCCGAATCGTTAGCAATCGAAGACCGACTTTTCGAATCAATCGCCAAATACGGATTGGAGCAAATTGATGAGCGACTCTGATCCTGACCCACCACGTTCCCCCGCAACATCAATGGAAACACCACCAGGCGAAGACATCGCCGCCGAATCCTCGGCTCAGCGCCAAGCACGATGGCGATTAGTCATGGGATCAGGTAGCGAACAATTGTGCGGAGGGCTTTCGCATCAAGAACAACAGCAAGAAAACTGTTTGAGTTTTCTGTACGATCGCGAAGGACACGGCCAAAACGTGCGAGGCAGGAACGACAATCGGTCGGGCAGCCTTGACGCCAGCGCGTTGACCGTTCCGGAGTGGATCAATCAAATCCACGAATTGTTCCCCAAGTCGACTATCGAACGGTTAGAAAAGGATGCACTCGAGCGATATCAGCTTGACGAGATGGTGACGAACCCGGACGTGCTAGCACGTGCTCAACCGAACCAAACGTTGCTCAAAGCGGTGCTGCGAACCAAGCACTTGATGAACCAAGACGTGCTGAAGGCTGCACAACAACTCGTTCGCAAAGCGGTCGAGCAATTGATGGAAGAAATGGCCGAACAGGTTCGCAGCGCATTTCAAGGATCCGTCGATCGACGCCATCGCTCGTTTCTGAGAATTGCCAAAAACTTTGATGTGCAAACGACGCTGCGGCGCAATCTGAAACACTACGATCCAGGCAAACGTCGTGTTTTGGTGGAAACGCCGTATTTCTATTCACGTGTGCGGCGACAGGTCGATCGTTGGCAGATCATTATCCTGGTTGATGAATCGGGCAGCATGCTGGACAGCGTCATCCACTCGGCTGTCACCGCAGCAGTGTTTTACAGCATGCAAATGATGAAGGTTCACCTTTGTATTTTTGACACATCGGTCGTCGATTTGACCGACCAGATTGTCGATCCCGTCGAAACGTTGATGAAAGTTCAACTCGGTGGCGGAACCGACATCGGCCAAGCGGTCGCCTATGCATCCACGCTAGTGGAAAACCCACAGCGGACGATCGTGGCGTTGATCACCGATTTTTACGAAGGCGGGCCGGCGGGTCGACTCTACGCGGCCGCTCGACAATTGGTGGAAAGCGGCGTCACGTGTTTGGGATTGGCCGCCTTGGATGGGCAAGCCGATCCGACATACGATGAACAAATCGCCGCCCAAATGGTCAAAATCGGCTGGCACGTTGCTGCAATGACTCCCGGTGAATTGGCCCAATGGGTCGCTGAAAAAGTACGGGCGTAATAAAAATGACTCGAGTCGATCTGCTGTCGTTGTCCACTGATGACCTAGCCTCGCTAACCAATCGCGGCACAGTTAAACGTGCGCAGCGAGAATTGGACGAAGGTCAGTACAGCTATGAAATCAACGAACCCGACGACGATGACGACAACAACGACGATGCCGCAGTTCACGACTTGATCGTGACATGGTCCGATGGAACCGTCTGCCAATTTGTGTCGGGGCAAACGATTCACGAAGCCAAATGCTCAAGCGGATCCATTGGGATCAGCCGCCATATCGTTCGATCCGTCCTGGCGTATCAACGACATGTGGCAAACAATGTCGCCGCGGACCAAGCCGAGACTAGCGAAGATCGCGGCGATGCCACTGCGGTCCACGAGGATACAGCCACCCGAAGTACGACGGCCGCTTGGGATCCAGGTCAAATCCGTGACGAGGATCTGATCCAACATTTTCCCAAGGCGACGATCACGCGAGCAAGGAAGGTGTTTGACGATGGTGTCCTGGTCGAACTCACACGCGGCGAGAAACCGACAGCTCGATTTCTGCATGAATCGTGTACCGTCCGTTTTCCGGTGCCAGGAGATGCTCGCTATGCGCGAGCCGATTGTGCCGCCACGATGCTGCCACATTGGACGGCGATGGCGGTGTGGGCGTTTCGTGAACTTGATCCGAAGCGAAACGCGGGGCTGATGTCCGTGGGACAAAACGAGTTGCCGGTCCCCCACGATGAACTCGACCGGCTGGACGAACTCGTCATCGAACTCTGCAGCGACGGGATTTCCGGTTGCAGCCCCACGTGGCCCCAGCGGTTATCACGGCTGGAAAAACAATTGCGCCGCTGCGGTTTGGTATGGCCTGCTGAACTGGTCCTGCAGCTGATCCACCAATATGAACGCTACATCCAAAAGGACGCGAGATTCAGTCCCACCGAAACAGTACGATTGATTGGCGAACTGATCGCGAGGTCGCGATCGATTCGGTCACAAAATGGATCAGTGCCTCAGCCGCTTGTACGAGGTAACAAATCCGATCGCCGTACCGACATCAAAGCGGGGCGATTGGTCGGACTCGGACTTGGCGTACGCCCCGGACGATCGCAAACCAAGATGCTGGCCTATTTCCAAGACATCGATACCGGTACCGTGGTCGCGGTGCAGCGGGTGTTTGCCGATCCCGATCCAAAATCACAGACGACCACAAAATCTTATGCGGATTTGGCCGCCCATTCGCTCAGCCGCGGCGTGTCATTGGGTGGTGCGGCAATGTCACAAATGATGCTGGGCTCAGGAAAACGAACCGCGACCGACGAATTGATTCTGCCGCGAACCAGTGGGAAATTGACCACCAATCCGCAATCGTTCCAGTGGGAACAACTGCAACCTCCGCTGGCGATCGAACATTTTCAACAAGCGCGAGAGCGATTTGAATTATTGCCGCCGGATTGGTTGCGACCGCTGCGGTACACCGAGAACCTGCACGTTTTGAGCGTCACTCGGATTAGCGATTCGCATTTTGACGTCGTACATCAACAACTCACTGCGACGATGCATGATGCGCTCGGCGAAACCGCCCGAATCATTTTCCCCTACCATCATCGCGGCGATGCGGGATTCACCCAATTGCAGCACATGTTGGCCACGCGAAGCGGCGATGCACGTTTTGTCTGTGGTCATGTCCGCTGGCTGCACCAGCAGCTGGAAATCGAACCGATCTCGATCGTATTCCAGTCGGCCGACGGAACGCGTCAAGCCATTTCAACTTGGATCGGTGGCGGTGGCGAAACGGCGCAAGCGGATGCGAAATCCGCGGACACCCCGCCGTCTTCGCCGCAGTCGACGATCAAAGATTTTCTTAGCACGCTAAATATTCAGCTCAGCGAAATCCTGCTGACTGGACTTGCTCAGACGGCACCACAAGATTGGCTGGCGTTGTCCGAAGCGGCTCAGCGACTCGGGTTCGTGCGACTCAATCAGCCGATTTACGAGCTAAGCGAGGAACTCGCCAAACGAATGGACCAAGTTCGCTGGAACCCGTCGCTGGCTGCACGAACGACCGCTCAATTGTGCATGTTTAGTCGATTGTTGGAATAGATTTGCAAGCAGCTCAGGTGTGCTTCCAGGCCGCGCGAAGCGGATTGCATCGAAAAGTCTTCAGAGTAGTAGGGCGGATCAAGCGAACAGCGTCGATGCCGTGGTCACGCCGCGTGTTGTTGTTGGCGGAGGCTCAATCGCGTAACTTAACTGCTGTCCAGGTTAAGAATGGACATGCACAAGTCAACCTCGGCTATGGGCTACCGACCAACGTCTTGGCAAAATAGCCCCTGTTTCATCCCACCTTTGAAGAGATATCGATGCTTGTAATCGAAAAATTCACCTTTGGCGTCGGCGACCGTTTTGCACATCAAGCGGCGGCTCAATTACGTGCGTTTGAGCAGCTTGCCGAGGACGGCGTGGACGTTGCGCCGGTATGGAACAAGTCCAACCGCGAACACACCTTCGTTGGATCGAAGCCGCAAAGCGTCTACGACGCAGCGAAAAATGCGATCGAAACTCGGGGGTGGAACAAAGCTTGGCACGTCGACGCCGACCATATTCAGCTGGCAACGGTCGATCCCTTTATCCCCTGCAGCGACTTCTTCACGATCGACGTGGCCGATTCGATTGGCAAAGCGGCATCCCAAGAGGAAATCGCCGCGTTTGTCGATCGCCATCCCGAGCTTGTCGGCACCTTGACGCTCGAAGGATTGTCGTCGCCGCTAGAAGTCAGCAAAGAAGACGTCCAACGCGTCGCCGAGCAATATTTGTTGGCTGTCAAAGAAGCGGGCGAAATTTATCGACACATCGCCGATGCGAAAGGGGCCGACAATGTGATCGCCGAGATCTCGATGGACGAAACCGACTCGCCACAAACGCCTCCTGAGTTGCTGGTCATCCTGGCGGCGATTGCCGACGAGCAGGTTCCTGTACAAACGATCGCACCCAAATTCACCGGTCGTTTCAACAAAGGCGTTGACTATGTTGGCGATCTGAAACAATTCGAGCGTGAGTTTAATGACGACGTGGCTGTGATCGCTCATGCCGTAAAAACCTACGGTCTGCCCGAAACCTTGAAGCTAAGTGTTCATAGCGGCAGCGATAAATTCAGTCTGTATCCGATCATCCGCGAATGTTTGCAACGCACCGGTGCGGGTTTACACATCAAAACCGCGGGCACCACGTGGCTCGAAGAAATCATCGGCTTGGCCGAAGCGGGTGGCGATGGTCTGGCTCTGGCCAAAGAGATCTACGCTTACGCCCTTGAGCATGTCGAAGAATTCTGTGCTCCATACGCCAGCGTGATCGACATCGACAACAGCAAACTGCCCGATGCGGAAACCGTCAACGGATGGTCAGGCCCTCGATTAGCCAGTGCGATCCGTCACATCCAAGACAACGAGCACTTCAACGCCCACATGCGTCAACTGCTGCACGTCTCGTTCAAAGTCGCCGCCAAACATGGCGATCGCTACACCGATCTGCTGAAGAAGAATCAAGAGATTGTCGGCAACGAAGTGACTAAGAACATCTACGAGCGTCACTTGCGTCCGCTTTTTGTGGGCTAAAACGCGTGTCGTCATGGAACATTCGCTCGGCGTGATCCCATCAGCGGTTCTCACGCGAGCTTCGATTTGGGCGTCCCTTGCAGAGGCATGGTTCGCCCGGGGAAAGATTTTTCGGAAATTTGTGAGCGTTACCACGCGTTGCTCCGCCGCCACATGTCCCACTGCGCTCGCAGCCAAGCGGGCGGCAATAAATTCTTTGCAATGAAAGATGCCAATCTGATCGGCATGGACTATCCCTTTGTAGGAAAAAAGTCGCTATTTTAGAGGCAGACGGAATAGTGCGGCAGACAAAAGTCGCATCGCTCCGCCCCTACCCTTTTCCTCACAACTTATCGCTTTTTTGGAAAGAATCTTATGTCCGACGGCATCGAAGTCCAGCCTTACGAACCGGCAGCCGACGTCAGCCGCGAGGGTCAACTCGGTGACACCTCGCCGCCGAAAGTTGTCCCGCGTCAATACTTGATGGCGTTCATATTGACGACCTGTTGTTTCGCATTGTGGGGC
Organism: Rhodopirellula maiorica SM1; assembly: GCF_000346295.1. GTDB lineage: Bacteria > Planctomycetota > Planctomycetia > Pirellulales > Pirellulaceae > Novipirellula > Novipirellula maiorica. The sequence continues at coordinate 21,827 of NZ_ANOG01000967.1, forward strand.
TTCGCCAATGACATCACCAATCCATTGGTGAAGGTTTTCAAAGAAGTCTTCCAAATCAGCAACACGCAAAGCTCGCTGGTCCAGTTCGCGTTTTACGGTGGCTACTTCACGATGGCGCTACCAGCCGCCTACTTTATCCGCCGCTTTTCGTACAAAGGTGCGATCATGGTCGGATTTGCCTTGTACGCAGTGGGTGCGTTATTGAGCATTCCCGCCAGTCTGAACACGAACTTCTGGATTTTCATTGCCGGATTCTACATTTTGACCTTTGGACTGGCTTTTCTGGAAACCAGTTGCAATCCGTACATCCTTGCGATGGGGCCTCCGGAAACAGCAACCCAGCGATTGAATTTGGCTCAGGCGTTCAACCCGATGGGATCGTTGACCGGGATGATCGTCGCGTCAACGATTATCGCACCCAATTTGGAGGTGGGTGAGTTCCGCAACCAAATGGAGGCAAAATCACCCGAGGCGGTGCAATATGTCGAAGCGGATTACGCATCAGGATTGCCCGATTTTGATCAAGAATTTGGAACCTTGGACGCCGCCGTCAGCAAAGGGCTTGCCAACATGCAAGTCACATCGCCTGAGACATTTCAAGCAATTCAACAACACGATCTTGGCGTCGTGCGGACGCCCTACGTCGTGATCGCCTGTGTCGTGATCGGATTCTTGATCATTTTTGCACTGACGAAAATGCCTACCTTTGCTGCGGATCAACCCGATGCGCCGGTAAGCGAATTAGCGGTTCGACTTTTTGGCAAAGCCCATTACCGCGAAGGCGTAGTCGCGCAGGCGTTTTATGTGGGTGCCCAAATCACATGTTGGACGTTCATCATTCATTATGGGATGGAACAAGTCGGGTTGACGCTCGCTCAGGCGCAAACCTGGAACATCGCCGCAATGATGATCTTTCTGATTAGCCGTTTCGTCTGCACCTTCATGTTGAAATTCGTCAGCCCTGGAAAGCTGTTGGCATCGCTGGCGGTGGCCGCAGCGATTTTGACATTTGGTGCGATCATGTTGCAAGGACAAATCGGACTGATCTGTCTGGTTCTGATCTCGGCGTGCATGTCGTTGATGTTCCCTACGATCTACGGAATTGCACTGAAAGGATTGCCGGCCGAAGAAGCTAAGTTGGGCTCAGCCGGTTTGATCATGGCGATTGTCGGTGGAGCTCTGTTGCCGCTAATGCAAGGTTGGTTCATCGACCAGATTGGCGTTCGCAATTCGTTCTACCTACCGCTGATCTGCTTCGTCGCGATTGCCATCTTTGGCGTTCGTACGTTCACTCGATTCGAAAAAGAAGCCAATTTTCAAACCGCAGCGTAGTGCGGCGAGATTGGCGGTTGATTTTCGTGACGCGGGAAGGCAGCTGTCGGTCCGTGTAATAGCCGTCTTGTCGCCGGCCAGCTGGCTGGCGATTTAGTAAACGGCGATTTTGTGAGCGGCGATTAAGAGAGCGGTGACGTGCGAGCGGGGGGCGCGTGCATCAAACCGGCGACTGCGGTGGGGCAAAAAACCGAGGGCAAGGATCGCAGCCCAATCTCGGTCGAGTCTAATCGCTGCGTACAGCACCGCATGCTGACAAAGCACCAAAGCCAGAGACGTACACGATGAAATTCAATTTGCTTGGTTTACTGATTCTGTTGACTTCGTTTGGGACAACGTCGCTTGCCCACGCCGAAGAAATTAGCGTTGCCGACCATGGGGTCGTTCCTGGGCAAGATGCCACCTACCCGCTGCTTCGTTTGATTCAATCGGTCGAAGGCGAAAGCAACATCACCCTTGTTTTCCCCAAAGGCACCTACAAATTTCTTCCTGACAACGCTCTTGAACAATTTCGCGCCGTCTCGAATCACGACAACAGTCTAAAACGAATGGCATTCCCATTGTTTGGATTTAACAACATCACGATCGACGGTGGCGGATCAACGTTCCTGTTTCATGGTCGGATCAGTCCCGTCGTCATTGATGGCTGTCACGGCGCAACCCTAAAGAACTTTTCGATCGATTGGGACAAGCCCTTTCAGAGCGAATTGACCGTGGTCGAAAATGATACAGAGGAGGACACGTTTACCGTCGAGGTGGACCGTGATCGATATCCGTACTCAATCAAACATGGTGAGGTGTGGTTTGAACGCGATGGCTGGAGCGATCCGTTTGGATCGAACATCGTGTTTGATCCCAATACGCAATCGCCGATTTACAACACTAAAAAATATGGCGTCAATTACTCGAAGCCCGTCAAGGTGACCGCGGCTGGCAAGAACCGAATACGCTTCAATGCTCGAGGGCGAGCTCTGCCTCCGGTCGGATCGGTGTTGATTACCTACGGGGTGAATCCAACCAGCCGCTTGTGCCCGGCAATCCACATTGCCAATTCCAGTGATGTTCGCGTCGAAAACGTAACGGTCTACGCGGCAGGCGGGATGGCGTTGATCGCAGAGCGAACCGAGAACGTGACACTTGAAAAGATGGTCGTCACGTCGACCCCGGATCGGTTGGTCGCCACCCGCGCCGACGCCACCCACTTTGTCGGATGCCGCGGTACCGTAAAACTCGAAAACTGCCTGTTTGAACACATGCTCGATGACGGCATCAACGTTCACGGTGCGTATGTCAAAGTCGAAGAATATTTGGGGGAAAACCGTTTCATCTGCGCGATCAGCCATCCGCAACAATGGGGGCTGACGTTCGCCAGCCCCGGTGACCAAGTCGCTATCCTGTCTCGCGAAACCGTTCTGCCATTTCATCAAACCGTGGTGGAAAACGTTGTGGTGCTAAATGAAGAGCGATTTGTTATCACGGTTTCCGATGTGCCTGAGGAACTGCCAACCGGGCCGCTTTCGCTAGAGAATTTGACCTGGTATCCCGACGTGGTGATGAAGCACAACACGATTCGTCAGAACCGGGCACGAGGGGCGTTGATCACGACCAAAGGCAAAGTGTTGATCGACAGCAACTATTTTTCGTCGCAGATGCACGGCATTTTGATCGAAGGCGACAACAAGAAATGGTACGAGTCGGGAGGAGTCCAAGACGTCACGATCTCGAACAACGTTTTCGACAACATTGGCTTCGAAGGCGGTGCCGTCTATCCGCTGCTCGCTTCTCCACTATTAACCGACGAACAACGATTGGGCGAAGGCCATTTCCACCGTAACGTCCGGTTTATCAACAACACCATCCGCAGCTTTAATGGATTGGTGGCCCAGACGCGATCGGTCCGCGGTTTGACAATATCAGGGAACAAGCTGGACTTCAGCAGTGACTACCCTGCCAACAACGAGTTTCCGTCGATCGATCTGCATTATTGCGATGACGTGAATATCGTCGACAACACTGCCACCGGATTTGATCACGAACCGGTCATCGCCCAGTCCCCCGACTCGACCAACGTCAAAATCGAGAACAATGTGGGCTTTCGAGCCCCCAGCGGATAGCAACGGTGAACGGATAAAAATTCGACAATGGATGAAAGATTTTAAGTAATCTATTAGCGTATCGCTCCACCAACAACTCGCTGCGAAGCCTCATGAAAAAAATCCATTCCGGTCTACTCCTGTGCGCACTTGTCTCTCTTTTCGCTAGCGTGGCGAATTCAGCCAGCGTGGCGAATGCGGACCAGCCACGTACCCCTAATGTGATTTACATCCTGGCCGACGACCTCGGCTATGGCGACCTCAGCTGTTATGGGCAGACCAAATTCGAGACTCCCAACATTGATGCATTGGCCCAGCGGGGGATGCGTTTCACCCAGCACTATTCCGGCAGTACCGTTTGTGCTCCGTCGCGTTGTGCACTGCTGACCGGATTTCACACCGGCCACGGGGCTGTGCGAGGCAATGCGGAAGTATCGCCCGAAGGCCAAGAACCGATGCCAGCGGATACCTACACCGTGGCAAAACATTTGCAACGTGCCGGATACAAAACCGGCATCTTTGGCAAATGGGGACTAGGGGCACCTGGCACCGCCAGTGAACCGCTGAAGATGGGGTTTGACCGTTTCTACGGGTACAATTGTCAACGAATCGCCCACTGTTATTATCCCGCATTTTTATGGAGCGACGAAGAACGCGAACTGCTCTGGGGCAACGTCGCGTCTCACAAACATGATTACGCACCGGATTTGATTCACGATCAAGCATTGAAGTTTATTCGAGACCACAAAGACGGGCCCTTTTTCTGTTACTACGCCGCCGTCCAGCCGCACGCCGACATGGTGGCGCCGGAATCGTACATGAAGAAGTATCGAGGCAAATTTCTGCCCGAATCCAACTACCCCGATGACTACTATGCGGGGCAACCCGAATCGCACGCTGCGTTTGCCGCGATGGTCAACGTGTTGGATGACTATGTCGGTGAGATCACGGCGGAACTGGACTCTCTTGGCATCACGGACGAAACGATAATCATTTTCTCGTCCGACAATGGCCCCCACAAAGAAGGAGGTCACGATCCCGATTACTTCAATTCCAACGGACCGCTGCGAGGTTTCAAACGGGATCTCTATGAGGGGGGCGTTCGCGTACCGATGATCGCCGTGTGGCCCGAAACGATCCCAGCCGGAAGTGTCTCGGACGAGATTTCGGCATTTTGGGATTTTTTGCCAACGATGGCCGATTTGGTCGGCAAACCGCTACCGGGCAACACCGATGGCGTTTCGATCCTGCCCACGCTGCTTGGAAAACCGGAACAACAGCAAAAACACGATTATCTTTATTGGGAATTCATTGAGATGCGGGGGCGTGTCGCGGTTCGCAAAGGCAATTGGAAGGGGGTTCGCTACAATGTCGACAAGAATCCGAATTCGCCCATCGAACTGTATGATTTGTCCGTCGATCCCGGCGAAACGAAGAATGTCGCCGCCCAACATCCCGAGACGGCCGTAGAGCTCAGCAAGCTGATATCCGAATCACGGACGATGTCGCCTAATCCACGGTTTAACTTTCACTACCTACGCAAGTAAACTAGGGCGGGCCGCCCCGAATCCATCCCAGTCGCTAGACGACCAACCCAAATTTCCCTCCACTCCCGCTGTTGAGACAATGAGAATCACTTCCCTCCGCTTAATAACTCTGATCACCGGCCTCGTGTTGGGGACGCTACAAAGCCAATCCATGACGGCAGCGGAAGAGGCGGCTAAGAAAACCGATCCGCTAAAGGTATTGTTGGTCGCAGGCGGTTGCTGCCACGACTACGCAACCCAAAACGAGCTACTGAAAAAAGGGATCGAAGAGCGTCTTAATGCCAAAGTCACCGTCGAGCTAAGTGAAAACACCACCACGACCGCCCGCTTTGACATCTACGAATCCGATGATTGGGCCAAGGGATATGATGTCGTTTTGCACGATGAGTGTTCGGCCAATGTGATCGAGCGTCCTTATGTCGATCGAATCCTCGCCGCTCATCGCAACGGCACTCCGGCGGTCAATCTGCACTGTGCGATGCACAGCTACCGCTGGGGCAATTACAGATCGCCCGTGCAGCCCGGCGCCGACAACGCAGGCTGGTACGAAATGATTGGTCTGCAATCCACAGGCCATGGTCCCAAATTGCCCATCGATGTGCTCAGCACCGATTCAACCCACCCGATCATGAAAGGGTTTGAAAACTGGACAACAATCAACGAAGAACTGTACAACAACATTCGTGTGTATGCCGGTGCCAGCGCACTGATCGAAGGCAAACAAATGATGCCGCCGAATAAAAAGGTCTTGAAGAAAGACCCCAACGCGGCAGCGACGGAATCGACCGCCGTGATCGCATGGACCAATCACTATGGTCCTCAGAAAACCAAGATCTTCAGCACTTCGCTTGGACACCAAAACGAAACCGTCGCCGACGCTCGCTACATGGACGTCGTCGTTCGAGGCATTTTGTGGGTCACCGACAACCTGGACGAGGACGGCAAAGCAAATCCCGCCGTGTTGAAGTAGCGATTCCCAATTGGCGATTGACCGCGATGGCGCGACTCGCTGGTTTGCGCGTCGTGTTGAAAACGAATCCTCACCTAAACGTCCCCCACCTCAACCCATTTCACGGATACCACCACGTATGTTTCGCCTGATCGCGTGCATGTTTGCCCTCGCTTTTTTAACGCCTGGGACTGTGTTGGCGGACCAGCGGCCGAACGTATTGTGGATCGTACTGGATGATCTTGGACCGGAAATCGGCTGTTATGGAACGCCACACGTTTCGACGCCGGCCATGGACCAGTTGAGCAGCGAGGGGGTTCGTTTTACTCGCTGTTTTTCTACCTCGCCGGTATGTTCGGCCTCGCGAAGTGCACTGGTCACGGGGATGTATCAAACCTCGATTGGTGCACATCACCATCGCACACGGAAAATGAAACCGTTGCCCGAGGGTGTGCAAACGGTGATGCAACAGTTTGGCGATGCAGGCTATTTTGTCTGCGACCTGAAGCCACCGGGAGCCAAAGGCAAAGCCAAACGGGATTACAACTTCGTCGCCGATGACGATCAATTTCATGGCGACGACTGGTCTCAACGTCGCGATGGGCAACCTTTTTTTGCTCAAGTGCAAATCCACGAACCTCATCGCCCCTTTGTCCATGACGACGACCCCGAACGAGCTGACAAAGTAACCTTACCGCCGAATGTCCCCGATCATCCGGTGGCTCGCGCTGACATGGCGAACTATTTAGCGTCGGTGGAACAGGGTGACAAACATGTCGCGGCGATCTTGCAGCGATTGGATGCCGAAGGATTGCGTGAAAACACGCTGATCATGCTGTTCGGCGATCACGGTCGGCCTCATGTTTGGGGGAAACAATGGCTGTACGACGAGGGGATTCATACGCCGCTGATCGTTGCTGGTCCGATGATCGATCATCCTGGCACCAGCAGCGATGCGTTGGTTAGTTTGATTGATGTCGCTCCGACATGTTTACGTGCCGCCAACATCACGCCGCATGCACGGACCGAAGGAGTTGATATTCTGGCGGACGATTTCAAAGGTCGAGAGTTCATCTTTGCCGCCCGTGACCGGTGTGGCGAAGCCGCCGACCGCATCCGAGCCATCCGCGACACGCGATACAAGTACATCCGCAACTTTTATCCCGACCGCCCCTACACGCAAACCAGCAGCTACAAGCAGCTGTCCTATCCGGTGGTCACGCTATTGGAAGTGCTGCGCGCCCAAGGCAAGCTCAGCCCCGAGGCAGAACGCATGATGCAGAAAACACGACCTGCCGAAGAACTGTACGACTTGAAATCAGATCCTGACGAACTTCACAACCTCGCTGAGAATCCCGAGCACGAGGAGACTCTGCAACGGATGCGGACTCAGCTGAATCAGTGGATCGAATCCAGTGGTGACCAAGGGGCTATCCGTGAAGGCGACCAAGCCTATCACGACGCGATCACCGCAGAAAAACAAAAGTGGTATGAGAATACACAGCGAAAGCGTGGCCTCGACCCGAATGTTTCCGCCGATCAGTATCTCGAGTGGTGGAACAAAGAACTGCTGCACTCGGCTCGATAGACTTACCGGGTAACGCCCACACCATCTACTTTGGCAACTATTGGGGGATGCTCAAGTAGTGGGATTCGCCAGAATCCCCATCTTTGCTGTTGAAACACCAGGAACTCTGGCGAGTCCCACTACCAAAGTAGATGGCATTGGGGTAACGCCCACGCCGTCCGTATGCCCTGCCCTACAGTTTGATGCGGCACAGTTTGCTACGGCACAGTTTGATGCGCACAGTTTGCTACGGCACAGTTTGCTACGGCACAATGAAGAGGAGAAGCAATGAGATCCTCGCGTCCAAACTGCGGCGTTTCGCTGCCGGTCGATGTGATCGCTTCTCCTTTTGATCAACCCGCCTGTCGCCCGTGTAAGAACCTCGATTCGTCCGTAGGGGGCGAGGATATCCTCAGACCGAAACGGCTGATTCTCTGGGAAGTAATGTAGGATATGCGACTCCCCTGTCTTTTCGAGCAAAATGACCGGCGAGAAGACTATCCCACGCCTTGCACCCGATGACAGGCTAGAAGCCTATCCCACAATGATGCACACCGAAATAGAAATAGTTGAACACGTCCAGCGTCTGGTTCGTGAACGGATGGCGGGACAACAGGCCGGTCATGATGTTGACCACGTCTTGCGTGTGCTCAAATCGGCTCGCGAAATCCAAGCGGAAGTCGGCGGCAATCGATTTGTCGTCGAATTGGCTGCGCTGCTACATGATCTTGGCGATGCAAAATTTCACAATGGGCAGGAGCGAAGTGCCGAATTTGCTCGCGAAATCTTGTCGCAGTTCCACCTCAACCGTCACACAATCGAACACGTCGCCACGATCGTCGATACCATCTCGTTTCGTAAAGCCGCCGATCGATCCACGCTTTCACTTGAAGCCAAGATCGTGCAAGACGCCGATCGACTCGATGCCCTTGGGGCGATCGGAATCGTCCGAACGATCGAATACGGCGCCGCGATCGGACAACCTTTCTACTTGTCCGAAAACATGGAACCCAAGCAGAAAACGGGAATCGACCACTTTGACGAAAAGCTCTTCAAACTACATGATTTGCTGAACACCGACGCGGCTCGCCGGATCGCGGGGCAACGCGAGCAATTCATGCGTACCTTTCTAGAGCAATTCCGACACGAATGTGGTGAAACAAAATGAGTCTGAAAAATACAATCGACTGGAATGATTTCGAACAAGTCGAGATGCGCGCGGGAACCATCATCGCGGTATTAGATTTTCCTGAGGCGAGAAAACCCGCGTACAAGGTGACGGTCGATTTTGGTCCCGACGTGGGTATCAAACGAACGAGCGCACAGATCACATCGCTATACACCAAAGAGGAACTGCTGGGCCGCCAAGTCATCGGAGTGGTCAATTTTCCGGTGAAACAGATCGGCCCATTCTTGTCAGAATTTTTGATCGCAGGTTTCTATCGAGACGATGGTTCCGTTGTGCTAGCGATCCCTGACAAATCGATCGATAACGGCGCCAAATTAGCGTGACAGAATGCTGAGCAGGGAGAAACGTTTGACGCGTTCCGCTATGCTGACAATGGTTCCGACGGCGCTAGTCTAATGCCATCTACTTTGGCACTAAACGGGTGGCGTTTGTAGCGGTGCGGCGCGGGGCCTCGCCCGGTCTAAACCGAACATTTTACTCGCCTCAACCGGACGGCTCGCGCCGTGCCGCTACCAAAGTAGATGGCATTGGGGGCTAGTCGTCAGCGAGCCGGATGGTGGTAAATTGCCAGCGAGCTTCGGGCGGAAAGAAATTGCGGTAGGTATCACGAATATGATTGCTCGAAGTTGCGACACTGCCGCCGCGCAACACATATTGATTGCACATAAATTTGCCGTTGTACTCGCCAACCGCGCCGGCGGGCGGGCAGTATCCAGGATAGCCCGCATAACTGCTGGACGTCCACTGCCACGCCGCGCCCATTAGTCCATCGGGAGATCGCGTCGGATGAATGCACTTGTTTTGCTGCATCAGCACATCGGCGAACGGCTCTTGTTCGAGCGACGTGTCTGATGATTTCGCAATGATCTGACACGCCGCTTCCCATTGAAATTCAGTCGGCAACCGCTTGCCCGCCCAGCGAGCGAATGCATCGGCTTCGAAATAACTGACATGGGTTACCGGCCAAGCCGCTTCGACGGGAACCAAACCTGCGAGCGTGAATTGATGCCATCGACCGTCTCGCTGATGCCAATACAGCGGTGCGTTCCAATCGTTTTGTTCGGCGGTGGCCCACCCCATTGAAAGCCAAAACTCGGGGCGTTTGTAACCACCGTCTTCGATGAATTCGAGATACTCGCCATTGGTCACCAACGTTGTGGCAATCGATGTCGCGTGCAAATGGGCTGAATGACGAGGCGATTCATTGTCGTAGGCAAAACCGTCACCCCCGTGCCCAATCGTGTACATCCCTGCGGGCACCTCGATCCATCGATTCGCGTCAGACGGCGTTGCAGCACTGTCAAACGGATCGTCCCGATAGGTTGGCCATGTCGGATTGCACGACAACATATGCTTGGCATCGGTCAGCATCAATTCTTGGTGCTGCTGTTCGTGGTTGATTCCAACCTGCAATAACTCGGCCGCCTCGGTCGCAAACTCGTCACACTCCAATCGTTTCGACAGCTCGCGATCAACATGGTCGCGGTAATCCTTGACTTGCTGCATCCCCGGTCGCGAGATCAATCCGCGACGTGACCGAGGATATTGGCGGCCAATCGAGTTGTAATACGAGTTGAACAGAAAATTAAACTCGGAATCAAATTCGCGGTAATCCGACTGAGTCCGCAGGATGAAGGTTTCGAAAAACCAAGTGGTGTGCGCAAGGTGCCATTTCGTAGGACTGGCGTCGTCCATCGACTGCACCGTGCAGTCTTCCGCTGACAGAGGCTCGGCAATCTGGTCGGTAAAACTCCGCACAGCGAGATAAGAGGCACGAAGTGAATCCCCCAACGATGCGGTCGCAGCAGCAGTAGTAGTCATGTCAAACTTCGATAGCGTTTAAATCATTCAAAGACGTATTTTATTCAATGACAAGGTGCAAAACCGCGAAGTAATTTTGCGCATCCGTCCACGATTTATGCAGTTGAAATCCGTATTTCCGCGCAAACGTCGCAAATCCATCCACAGTGTATTTGTGGGAATATTCGGTCAAGATCGCTTCGCCGGCAGCAAAGTCAATCGCGTGGTCGCCGATGGAAACCACTTGATCCGCCAGACTCACAATGCTGATCTCAATCCGGTGATGCAAAGTGTTATAAACAGCACGATGCTCGAAGCGATCGCTATCGAAATTGCCTCCGAGTTCGCGATTGATGCGGTTCAGCAAATTCAGACTAAACGCGGCGGTGACGCCCTCGCGATCATCGTAGGCAGCATGCAAGACGTCGATGTCTTTTTGCAGATCGATCCCGATCAACAATCCGCCTTGTTGCCCCAACATTGCAGCCATTTGTTGCAGCAGTTCTCCCGCTTGCGGCGGCGTAAAATTGCCAATCGTAGAACCGGGAAAGTAAAACGCGACGTGTGAAGCAGGCGGCTCACAATCGGGCAACCTAAACGGCTGAGTAAAATCGGCAACAACGGGCAGCACGTTCAAACCCGAATAGGCCAAGCGCAATCGCTCTGCGGTTTTTAGCAGATGCTCTTCGGAGATATCGACCGGCACGTAAGCAGCCGGTCGTGAAAGTGCATCAAGTAGCACACGCGTTTTTAGACTGCTGCCGCTGCCATATTCCACCAACATTACATCGGTATCAATTTGGCGAGCAATTGACGAGGCATGCTGCTGCATGATCGCCAATTCGGTACGCGTCACATAGTACTCGTCCAGTTCACAGATCTGATCAAACAACTGCGAACCGCGCTCGTCATACAAGTATTTGCTTGGCAGTGTTTTGGCGGGACGTGACAACCCGTCCAACACATCGTCAAAAAAAGTGTCCGTTCGGACCGCACTGGACTGCACAACGTTGGCTGGATTCATGTTCGTCAACTTTCGCTCGCGTCAAGGCAGTGTTGGAAGGGCTCGCAAAAAATCAAAGCGGTGACATCAATTGGGCATTATTTCAGCATAGGCCCTCGGGCAAGCAGAGCACATGCTATGCCAACCGACAGACAACGGCTGCGGATGGATGACCAATGCGTGGAAGCTTGGAAAAACCGCGAAATAGGCTCTAGAATAAATGTTTGATGAAAAAACGCCGTTGGTCGACAAGCGAGCATCGCACATTGAACATCACCCTGATGATATCGAATTCGAGAAGATCACGTTGACCGTTGCTCCGTCAACACGGACCGCCGCACCGGTGATCGCTGACACTTGCTCTGATGCAACAAACACACACCTATTTGCAATTTCGTCGACGGTTTCAAAACGCGGGATCGATGAGGTCGGACGGACCTTTTTTAAAAAACTCGGTCTCGACCTGTTCGCAAGTCTTGTTGCCCCGCTCGCAAGCCTCGTTGCCATCGCGAGCCAAATCAGCGACGAACTGCGACACGCCCTCCGGCGCCGTTGGCCCAGGCAAGAATCGCATTGACGGTTGCCGCGAGGCCACGCCAGAGCGACAACAGCGCCGTCTTGTCTTGAAGCTCAATTTGTGTCGATCCTACGTCCTCAGTGGTGTAGGAGTAGGGAAATGGTCAACGAGGATCATGGTACGCCAACAACGTACGCCAACGACACACGGCTCTTGGGGGCATTGCATTTTGCCAGCACGCCTCTAGGATTCTAAATAGAGAGGTGTGGTAGCCGACAATCCCCACAAATTATTGGACACATCGGCTACCTCTAACACACAATTCTTCGATCAACCCCTCTTCGCGAACTGCATCTATCGCGGGTTTCGATTGAAACTTGACTGCGTCCAAAGCAATGGTTCTGTGGACGAGTCGCCTGTGGACTGCCCAACAAAAGGTGGCGGTTGTGTTCGATTTTGTTGCGGAATTAGAACTTCCCAGTTTCTGGCAAGTGATGGTGGGGCTGGGTGTCTTCGCAGTCGTTTTGAGTTTGCTGATCCTTACGATCATTGCCAAGTGGGGATCGTATTGGCTGCAAGCTTATATGTCAGGCGCTGACATCACAATGAAAAGTTTGATTGTGATGAGTTTCCTTCGTGTCGAGCATCGCTTGATCGTGACAGCGAAAATCATGGCAAGACAAGCCGGTTTATCGATCGATCGCAACACTGGGATGAGCACGAATCGGTTGCAAGCTCATCATTTGGCTGGTGGCGATGTGATGAATGTCGTGCAAGCTCAGATCGCCGCACATCGCGCGGGTATCGACTTGGATTTTGATCGTGCCGCGGCGATTGACCTCGCCGGGCGAGACGTGTTGTTGGCGGTTCAAACGAGCGTGTCGCCCAAAGTCATCCATTGTCCTCGCAGCGAAGGTGGTGGTTCGCATACGTTAAGCGCCGTCGCGAAAAACGGAGTGGAGTTGCGAGTGGGTGCACGCGTGACCGTGCGAACGAATTTGGAACAATTGATCGGCGGGGCAACCGAAGAAACCATCATCGCTCGCGTGGGTCAGGGCATCATTACCGCGATTGGGTCGGCGGAAACACACATGGATGTCTTGGAGATGCCGTCGACGATTTCCAAAGGAGCGATCACCAACGGACTAGACGCTAATACTGCGTTTGCCATCGTCTCGATCGACATTTACGACATTGATGTCGGTGAAAACATTGGCGCTCGATTGCAAAGTGACCAAGCCGACGCCGACACGCGTATCGCTCGCGCGTTTGCCGAAGGCCGTCGCGCCGAAGCGGTCGCGCTGGAGCAGAAAATGAAAGCCCACGTCAGCCGCAACCGAGCCGCATTCGTCTTGGCCGAGGCAAAAGTCCCCGCCGCACTCGCAGATGCCTTCCGCGCTGGCCCCCTTCGTCGTCTCCGCAAAGATTCGTCATCAACGCGTCCTCGAATTGCCTCGGCACACTTGGACGATCACTCTAAATCACTTTCCTCTACATCCACATTGACTCCGATGAATACAATCACCCTTGCCACGCCCTGCTACGTACTCAACTTCGATAAAGTGCGTATCGGACCGACGTTGATGCCTAACGATTCGGTGTCATCCTATCACGTCATCTATGGTTTCTCGGACAAAGCACCCTATGATGCATTTTGTGCAAACAGTCCGCGTCCGCTGACGCCCTACCCACTGGTAAAAGGCTACCTGCAAAACCAAATTGAGATGGCGCCCGACGTCACTCATTTGGTGGTCGTTGACGCCTGTGGACCGCAAGACGCCCAGTTGAATGCGGTAACGATGCAGTCGGTTTTCGATGCCCTGAAAACGCAGAGCCCCCATGTCACTGCTTCGTTTCGCTTGACACTGAACCCGGACAACGAATCCTACGCAGTCGAACCGCTTGACGAGCCCGCACTGAGTTAATCCAAATGCGGGACAAGCCTCCGGCTTGTCATCGGGTGTTAGGCTTTCGTCGCGGAAGTCGCCAAGACTTTTCGTTTTGGCATCGATTCCCCCGCCGAAACTCTTGGCCAGATTCGCTAGAAAAAGCGATGTCCGCGACAACCTGAAAACCAATAACACTTTTGGAACGGATTGTGCACTATCAGAGCGGTTTTCCGTTTCTTTTCCATTCAACGTGGGCAATCTCGTGACGTTTTGTATTGGCATCCAGGTACGTGATGGAATCGTGGCACTGGCAGACACACGCATCACTCGTGGTAGCGAACAAGTCAATAAGCAAAAACTGGCCGAGTTTCAGCACGGCGACGCATCGCTGTTCACGATGACGAGCGGGCTTCGTTCCGTTCGTGACAAGACGCTGATCTACGTCGAAGAAACCTTGCGACAAACGCAAACTCCCGTCGAGCGGCTGTACCAATTCGCCAACTTATTTGGCGAGCAACTCAGACGCGTTCGCAATGAAGATGGCCCCTCGCTCTCGTCGACCGGCCATACATTCAACATGCACGCGATCATCGGCGGCTGTTTGCTGGCCGACCAATCGCCGCAATTGTTTTACGTTTATCCCGAGGGCAATTGGGTCGAAGCCGCAATGGATTCACCTTACTTTATGATCGGACGCACCTATTACGGCAAACCCATCCTGGACCGTTTGTTGAATTACGAAACCCCATTACGCTCGGCCGTGGCGTTGGCGCTGCTCGCCTTTGACGCCACGCGAACCAGCGTGACCGACGTCGACTACCCGATCGACGTGGCGGTCATCCCTAATCAGTCGCGACATCCTCAATTCCAGCGTTATACGGAATCCGACTTAGCGGAAACGACGCAGTGGTGGTCCGAAGTGCTGACCAACTCGTTGGCGTCCATGCCGATGCAGTGGGCCGACTCGTTGCTCGGATTGCAAAGCAGTCAGTGATCTGTAACGATTTCGATCTCGTTACAAGAATCCAGCGGAACTGCAATGCGAATCATTTCTCTTTTGCCCAGCGCGACCGAAATTGTCTGTGCTTTGGGGCTTCGCGACCAACTCGTCGGTGTCACGCATGAGTGCGATTACCCGGCCGACGTTGCCGAACTGCCCAAAGTCACACGAACGTTGATCCCGCACGACGCGTCCAGTGGTGAAATCGATTCGTTGGTTCGCGAACGGCTGAAAACCGAAAAGGCCCTTTATCGCTCGATA
>NZ_ANOG01000968.1 GCF_000346295.1 Rhodopirellula maiorica SM1
GTCGGGGGCTGGGAAGTCATCCTGGTCCGCAGCTGCAGCGTCGTTTCGTTTTGGGCGTTGGCGGCCGAAAGTTCGCCTTCGGTTTTTGAAGGATCGGATTCCGCAGCGTTGGCCGATTGATCGCTAGCGTCACTCGGATCGGTGTCCGCGTTTTCGTTAGCCGCACTTTGCGGCGGCTGCTTTGTGTTGGGATCCTCCGCTGCGGTGTCGGACGGGGGATTCGTATCCGACGGCATCGATTGCGGTTCACTGCTTTGGCCCTCGTCGTTTGCTGCGTCTTGGTTCGATTCCGATTGTCCTTCGTTCGCATCGGATTGCGAAGGATCGTTTTCGGCTGAGTCCTGGTTTTGATCTTTGTTCGCCTGACCTTCGGAATTCGAATCCGATTCACCTGCTTGCCCCGCGTCCTTGGATTGCTGTGCCTCGGACTTTTCCGGATCCGATCCCTCTTGCGGATTCGAATCATTGGGCTCAGACGAATCTTGTTCTGACTCCGATTGGTCACTACCCGAATCGTTTTGTTGTTGCGGATCGTTCGGCTGTTGTTCCTGTTGCTGCTGCTGTTGTTCTTTTTGCTGTTCCGACTGAGGTGGTTCGGGCGACTTTGACTCGTCCTCCTGCTGTTGTTGGATTTGCGAGATCAGCTGCATGGCTAACTCAATATTGGCTCGCGCGTCTTCGTCGTCCGGAGCGATCGCCAAACTGCTGCGATAATGTTTCACCGCGTCTTGAAGTAGTCCGACTGCCGTTACCGGGTCGCTCTTCTCGCTTTCCAGCAACTTTAACGCTTCGGCATAGCGGTCGTTTCCTAGGTTGTAACGTGAGCGGGCGGCGATCTCGTCACGATCCGAGCCACTGAGTTGTTGGAACGTTTCGGCGGCACGTGTGGTTTCACCTGCGGCATACAGTTCCACGGCTTCATTGTAGCGATATGCATCCGACGGGACGACTTCGTCGGCATATGCAAACGGAGTGAATACGATTGCGATCAACGCAATTCGCAAAGAAGTCTTGATTCCAATCATATTGCTTGTCCCTCTGCTTGAACCGAATCATTCGAAGATATCGGTAACCAATGTGTCATGAATGCCTCGCACAGGAAACTGATCAGTGCCAAACCGACAAACCACTGGAACCTCGCTTCGTATTGATTGATCTTGGCGGTTTCAAATTGTTGCTGTTCCACCTTCGCGACATATTGGTGATACACACTCGCCATATCGACTTGTTTGGTTTCAGCTGGAATGAAGGCTCCGTTGGTTTCGGTAGCCACCGCCTGCAATATTGCACCGTCCAGTTTTGACCAAACTTGTTGTCCGTCGTAAGTCACGTAGTTGGAATCGCCGTTGGTGCCTGTAGGAATCCTCGCCCCTTCGCTCATGTTGCCCAAGCCGATCGTGAAGATCCGCACACCGCGATCCTTGTGGGCTTGCTTGGCGACTTTCAGCGGTTCACTCTCTTGGTCCTCGCCGTCGGTCAGAATGACCATCGCCTTGTGATCGTTGGTTTTGCTCAAGAATCCTTCGCTGGCCACTCGTATCGCATCCCCTAAACGCGACCCACCGCGGCGGATCGAATGCGTTCCCACTTCTTTGAGTGAGCGGCGAAAATCGTCGTAGTGGTTGGTCATCGGAACCACTTGGCGAACTTCGCCCGCAAACACGACCAAGCCGACGCGATCGCCCGCCATCACATCGAGCATGTCGTTGATTTGTTGCTTGGCTCGGCTAAGCCGATTGGGCGTGG
>NZ_ANOG01000969.1 GCF_000346295.1 Rhodopirellula maiorica SM1
TCTGCGTCGCTATCGCGACTTGATCCGGCCTACCGGCCTACCAAACTTTGATTCGGGCTACGGCGATGGCAACTGCGTCAACTCGCCACTGGATCGCGTGCCCAGCGAGCCCCATAAACCATATGGACTCTTGCTGCCCGGCGGATTGGGGCTTCCGAGGTAGACCGAACTGCGACTCTCATCTCCCGCTTCAATCGAATCACCGATAAACCGCACACTGCCATCGGCAAAACAGACATGAGCCCCACCTTGATGTCGACTGCTTGCGGTTAACACGCCCCAGCTGTCGTCGTTGTCTTGTGCTAAGGTAATCTCGCGATTGGGTGGCAGAATCGTATTGAAACCGGAATACAACGGCATCCCATCGCCCCAACGAAAACCGCGTCCCTTTTCTTGGGCCAAACGGAGATCGGTCGCCACCTCCTCGACCTTCCAAAACCGCGGTCGTTCGGGATCAATCAACTTCGCCAGATCGCGGGCCCAATTCGGATGATCTCGCAGCTCGGACCCTGGCCCCGCGATTGGACTCGTACGAATATCTTGGTCGCCAAGATCGGTCGCGATTTCACCCAACATGATGGTGTTGGATAATCCATCGGTGATATCACTTATCCGTGTCACCACGCGTGGAACAAACACGCCTCGCATCGCCGCTTCGGTCTGCTCGGCAAGCGTGTCGCTATATACAAACACTCCATCAACCAGTTGATAGGGCCCCGTATCCGCAGCCACCATGCCATCCCCGAAACAGACCGCGTAATTTGTTCGGCCGTAAGCCGGAGCTCCCATGCCTGGATCACTCGGACAACGATAGACGGAGAACTCCCAACGCCATGGCTCATAACTGTCGACGAACGGTTCGGGACCGCCTGCGACCCAAGGTTCGGGTAGCGTCCCCTCGCCCTCATCTAAATCTGTTTCCTGCTCTGTCAACTCATCATCGCCCCAATCGGCTTGCCCCATGCCCATGCCCATGTCATAGAGAAAACCATCTTCCATCTCGCGCGTCGTTTGAATCTCGTTCCAAGCCGCGTCGTGCCCCAAAAACGGCAACAGTCCGACAAAGATGCTGAGTCGACGATCGTTGTCCTTTCCCGCCGCAGGATTGGCGTCCGTCCCCGACAACTGCACCGGAAATTGCCCAAACGCCTCATGATACGCCTGTACGCCCAATCCAACTTGCATCAAATTGTTCGCACAACTGGTTCGCCGCGCTTGTTCGCGCGCCGCTTGCACTGCCGGCAACAACATCCAAATCAACACGGTGATGATGATCAAAACGCCGAATAATTCGACGGTCGTAAAGCCAACGCGACGCGGTTCACTACGACGAGGATTACCGCCGGATGCGGTGGCGACATTCCGCGACGCCCCACTCGATAGTGTCATT
Source organism: Rhodopirellula maiorica SM1 (assembly GCF_000346295.1). Taxonomy (GTDB): domain Bacteria; phylum Planctomycetota; class Planctomycetia; order Pirellulales; family Pirellulaceae; genus Novipirellula; species Novipirellula maiorica. Next base: position 1,391 of record NZ_ANOG01000969.1, read on the forward strand.
GTGCACTCGCTTTGCTTGTCTCACCTGTGGCCGCGGTGCTTGATGTCGCATCCGCGTACGGTTCGTCCGATTTCCACTCATTCGGAATCTCGCCATCCGCACGCGAACCAAGTTGCCTGAGAATAGTGGCGTCCATCGATGGATTGCAAAATCGATAGCTACCATTGCCCATTAACACATTGGCGCCGTTGGGATGGTCGCTGGCGATTCCGCCTACGTACGTTGATGAAACCTCATGCTCTGGACCCTGAGGACCACGAATCCGGGCGAGTTCGGCATTGATCGCATGTCCCGTGTTGCGAAGACTCGAACGGGTTCCACTAATCCAGCCCAAGTCCTCTTCGAAGCGAGAGAGTTTTTCGCCGACAAACGCGGTGTAAGCCAAACCGTCGGTGATGTCGGAATCGGTTACAGGGACGTTCAAAAACAGCACTCCATCGTTGTCCGCATCGATCGGAGTTTCGCTGGATGCATGAATACCAGCGTAACAGGTCGTGTTTTCTCGCATTCCCGACTGCGAGGGACATTGCAGCGTCGGAATCGACAAACTTCGTACGTCAGCGTTGGCAGGTGCATAAACACCCTCACTGCGATCGATTGCCTCATAAACGCTTTGCGCATCCAACATTGGCAGCAGTCCGCTGATCCAATTGTGGTGATACCCCGACGGCTCGCTTTGAATCGGCCCCGCCGGATTGATGGTGCCCATGGGGTAATGGACATTGCGAAGTGAATAAGAGGACAACGCTAGCGAAAGCTGTGTCAAGTTCTGCTGGCACGCCGTGCGTCGCGACAACTCACGCATATTTTGCATCGCGGGAAGTGCCAATCCCACTAACACTCCGATAATTGCGATCACGACCAACAGTTCGACCAGCGTAAATCCACGATCCAATCGTCGTGAAGTCGTAGCGAAAGTCGCGAAGACTTTCGGACGGGTTAGTTGATACGATAATCCTCGCAACTCTTGGCGAGTTTCGCTTCGTGTTTGTGTCATTCTTCGGACTCCGATACGGGCTGTTGTCTTGTTATTTGATCGACCACTGATTCACCCCGCATCCAGCGTGCCAAGACGCGTTGATCTTCGCCCATCGTAACGACGATCCGTTCTTGATTTGCTGAATCGATAGGCAGTTCGATCGTTTCTTCGTTGAGTGTGGCGACCGCATCGATCGCGGCGATCATCGTACGCACGCGTGCGCGTTCCATTTCGGTTTTTCGCAGCGAAAATTCGCCGACCACCATCGTCCGAGTCGCCTCCACCACGACCATCAGCACGACGACAACCAGCAGCAAAAATGCAGCGCCGCGTCGATGACGCAACTTTGGTTTCCGATTTCCACTCATCGTGCGGCCTCAACGACAAACGGGTACGACGACGGATCGGTGTCGATGGAAACGGTCACGCGGTTCTCACTGATTTGCAATGCAATCTTTCGTTCTTTGCCGATTTCAAACGATTCCACGCTTGTTACTTGATTCGATTTCAACTGGGTTCGTCTCAAAGCTCCCTGTTCCGCACTGAATTCGTACCGCACAGCAACATCGTCGTCTTGTAATTTCAGTGGCCAACCCTCCGCTTCCGACTGCACCGCGTTAGCTTGATGCACATCGGCTCGAAACTGAGCGGCAAATCGCTCGATCGCTTGCCGCTGTTGAACCAACGCATTGCCACGTCGGCCAATTTTCGTGACTGACGACATGATCGTCGTCGCCGAAATTCCGATCGCGAGCAAGACGGAAAGAGTTCCAATCACTTCGATCAAGGTGACAGCTCGACGTGCCTTGCCGCAAATTCGCTGTGCTTTAATTATCATCATCCCACCGCCAATCGTGAAGGGTGATGCGAACTTCCGGCGAACAGGTCGCTTCGACGCGAAGATGGAACCCCGATCGCGATTGCGACTGGAAATCCTCGACCGTCACCTCGACGTCACATCGGGATTCCTCGCCGATCGCCGCAGCCACCTCGTCGGCACTCGACTTCAATTCGTCGCCGGCTACATGATGTAGCCGTTCGAGCGCGTTCTCGGCGGCAAGCGTTGCCACCAACCGCTGGTCCGCTTGTTTGGACAGCCGGGAACTGTTTTGCGCTAACTTCATCAGTGCCATGACGGCTGTCGCGAGCAGCACGAAGCAAATCGCCGCTTCGACGATCAAACTGCCGCGACGTCGAGCATGGCGATGGCTAATCGATCCCATAGATGATCTCCGACAACGACGCGAACAATCCAATTCCATAAGCAAGCACGAGCAGTCCCAACAAAACAATCACCACGGGAAAAAAGATCCCCAGCAACCAACGGCTGTTTGCGTTGGCATTGCGTACGTTTTGATCCGCGATCGAACGCAACAATTCACTCATGCGATCCGGCGGCGATCCCTCGATCCACTTGGCTTCGGTTGGAGTCAACCACTTTGCCTGTTGCATGACGGCAGCGATCGAGTTTCCGAATTCAAGTCTCACAAAGGCTTGATGCATCTCACTTCGTTGTGACGCCCAGCGTGCGATCGAATGCCCCACACGAACCGCCTGATCCATCGGCATGCCCGAGTCAATCGCGTCTGCAAACCCATTGAGCACTTCGGCTTTTCGATTCGCACGATGCGGCAGCATTGGGATCCACTGGGGAAGCCGCAGGCCGAAAATCCGTCCACGGCTGAGCGCAGGAACGATCACGCCACACACGACTAACAATCCGACCAACACCCATCCCGATGCAAAATTACGTAAAAGTAGTCTTGAACCATCGAACTCCCGACCAAATTCCTCGAGCATTTTTTCGATGGTGGGAGTAATGAACAACGTCAAAAAAGTCAAACAAAGATAGACCATCAAGGCCACGACAATCAGATAGATGAATTGCCCATAGGCTGGAATATCATTGGCGTCGATATCGGACAGTTCGTCCGAATGCTGGACCCATCGGTCATCCGAATTCCGCTTGGTTTGTGCTGCGTCGCCCGCGGGCCTGCGAATCGTCCGCAGCGCAATTGCGGTGGAAAAGAACAGTGGTACTCCCGATGCCTCGGCGGCGTGAACGGGATCTTGGCCCGCCCGAAGTCGGTACAGATATTGACGACACTGGTTTTTCAGCGGTCCTGAACGCGAAAACGCAGCGACCACGTTCTCGATACGACCGTCGTGCCGCTGGATCGAACCCACCATCTCGTTGAACGTACGAGTGGCATGCTGCCAGCGGCGGCGCCGGAAATCTTCGAAGCCGACGATCACCAATGTGGCGAACAAAACACTGACCGGAGTCGGCAAAACCAACAACAGGATGACAAAGAAGACAAAGTAACCAAATATCCGCAAACCGGTGGCGAGGTAAGGGTTCATGTCAGCCCTCCGATCATGCTCGATACGGTGTACCAGAACCAACCGAGTGTCGTCGCCACTGCGATCCAAATCAATCCGCCAGCAACCACGGTTGAGAACAAGGGCATCAACTGAGTCAACAAAACCAACCGACGCCGAGCGACATCGCTGAAATGATCCGACGCAATCTGCCACTGTCGTTCAGGGCTGAGCGTGGCGCCATCGACAATCGCTTCCAACAACGCGGCATCGCCACGCGACCATCTTGTCAGTCCGACTTCGGACTCACCGCGTTCCAGTCGTCGAACCGTGCCGATCAACCAGTCGTGTGCGTCTCCCTTCTTGATGACATTGGCCGCCGCATTAAACGCCTCGGGATAGGTGCAACCCGCCGCCAGCAAACGAGACACGGCGTCACTGGCCGCAGCCCATTGGATGGCCGACTTCGTTGATCGATACCCCGGCAAAGCGCCCCGCACGATG
>NZ_ANOG01000970.1 GCF_000346295.1 Rhodopirellula maiorica SM1
TTATAAAACGTTCGGCAATAACTTCGACGTTTTAATTGTCCCCGGAAGGACATGAGCCGTATGGCGAACACACTTCCTCTCAAATGATTGGTAACAAAATTCTAACGACGAACTTATTGCCGAACCGTTCCTCAGCATCGCGGTACTCGTACTCGTACTCGTACTCGTACTCGTGCTCGTACTCGTGCTCGTATCGACGGGCGTCGGTCAATCGCAGCCGACGGATGCTTTGAAGCGTCGATGGGGCATCCAATATGGCAGGAAGATGATGAGATATTCCTGCCAACATTTTCCTGCCATCTAGTGTCACTACGAGTGCCACCGGAGTCATTCAATAGACGAATGCCAGTCGTCACCGAGATCGCGTGAACAACGTTGTGATGGCCAAGCCGCCCTACTCACGTTCTTCGGTGCAATTCATGGTTCGCCATCAACCCGTTTTATGACTACGAAGGAAGCGGAGGATACCGTTCAATTTGTTTTGCGTCCACGCCGCTAATCCAAACTCGGTCGCCTCGATATCGTGAAATTCGAAACGGTTCATCTTTTGATTTGTCCGTCACTCCGCCAACCACAAAACTAAACACAATAACAATAAACCCGGCGGTCATAGCGACGCCGCCAGCTGCCGAGGCAAACGCGAAAAGGAATAGCCCCACAACCATCAGCGCGAATCCGACTGCCAATAGATTGCGACTCTTTTTGCTCTTTGCTTGTTCGTCCGCAGGAATTGTATCGTTGCAGGGTATCGTCAATTGTATCGGTTTGCCAAAAAATCTCGCCAGGATCGGGAGAGTTTCTAACGGCTAAATCGCTTAGCTCGCGTTCTCCGGTTCGCGTGATGGTTACCCGGTATCTGGTGCGAACGGGAATGAGCAAGCGATCGTCCGCCAAGTATATTGCGAATAATGACAAGTAAATGTCCACGTTGCTTTCCAAAGCGATGGATTCACTTGCGTTTAGCACCGAGAAGCCAATCAACGATCTCAGCAAAAAAGATAACAGGTGAGAAAACCACGAACATCACAAGTGTAAAGCCAAGGTGATCCCATGAGCTCCAAACGATATAGAACAGCACTGCCGACCATGTGGTCAGCTTAAACAGTATTCGTGTCGAAAACTGCGTCGTAAGTCGTGGGTCAGATTCGCTTGGTTTGTCGTCTGTCATTCACGTCGATAGTTGACATCGATCAGTCGGGTAACGGTAGCGATGTGCGGGCGGCGGCGAACGACTCAACAGCTGCCCAAACAGCGGCCACCGCCGCTCCGTCACCCTCGAATGGTTCCCCGCAATTTCTGGGACGATCGTGCCCCCAATGATCACGCTCGTTCGTCATCGTACCCGCCCCGCCATCGAGTCGCAAATTCGTTGCAAACGAATCGGCCAGCTTAGACCGACCGCCCCCCCACGTAATTGCAGCCAAACCGTTTGCGAGCTGCGAACCATGTCGAGTCGACGAACAAATCACCACAATCTTGTCTGAGAGTCTGAGCAACCACTACACAAACTCGGTTTTAAGGCCTCGACATTAATATCTTTTCACCCGGCGGTCTAATTTATTTGGGCTGTAGTGATGCAGCAGGCACAAGGATATCTCCCAGATCGTTCACGCCCTCAACAAGATCGACATTGAATCGACTACGCGGCCAGTCGGACTCCTCGCCCAAGATGCCCACACGATCAATTCGCCCGGACTCGTGAAAGACTCGGAACGTCAGACTTTCATTTGCGGGCAGTCCCGCAATGCTGATCCTACCCTCCGTATCAGAGCAAGATACAAATGGATGCCCCAGAACGAAAACGTAGGCATGCATCCATGGGTGTATATTGCAGTCAACCGGAATAGGTGCGGGCTCCGACAAAGGCACTGTAACCAAGTTAGACACGCCTGGCGGAATCTGTATGTCGCAAGGCTGGTTCGCAAAGAAACTGAGGATGGGGTTGTGTTGAACTCGTCCGCGATTAACCAGTTCAATCGTATCTCCTGCCTGAGCAATCAAAAC
>NZ_ANOG01000971.1 GCF_000346295.1 Rhodopirellula maiorica SM1
TGTGGCGTCGANCTTTCCAAGCGAGCAATTAAATTGGCCGCTCGAGGATGGCCCGCCGGGACTTGGTTTGGGCCAATGCCGATCGAGTCTTGCCAGCCGCCGACGCAAGTGTCGATCGCGTGATCTCGTTGTTCGGGCGTCGTCCGGCAACCGAGATTCAGCGAGTGCTGTCAGAGACCGGAATCTGTATCGTCGCAGTGCCTGGCGAAGAGGATTTGATCGAACTTCGCGAACAGGTCCAGCAAGCGGGGCATCGACGCAGCCGTTGGCAGATGGTCGTCGATGAGTTGTCCGCCGCCGGAGTCGAGTTTGTCGAGCACAAGCATTGGCAACAGAGCGCTGACTTGGACACCGATGCGATCGCTGACGCCTTGGCGATGACCTACCGCGGCGTGCGGCATTCCCAGCAAACTCGTTTAGAATCGTTGGCCGCGATGTCAGTAACCCTAGCAGCGGATTTAATTCTGCTGCGACGCGGTTCATAGTACCGCCGTGGATATCATCAATCGAAGGATTGAGTGGCTTCTTAAGCAGCTAGGCAGGAGTCCTTCCGTCAATTAGCCGCTAGCGGGCTGTTGATTTAATGACGTTTCCTGTGGCAAGGGGTGGTTGAGGTACTACCTCGTCCGTCATTGGTGTATTCGACGGACTAGGAAGTCCATCGTACGATTAAATCAACAATCCGCTAGCCACGGTTCCGACATTCAACTGGGGCTAGCGCCCAAACAGCTAACGGGATTTCTACCTGCTTAGCGGTGCGACCCGAGCCGGCCGGTCTAAACCGAACGTTTCATTCGGCTCAACCGGACGGCTCGCGCCGTGCCGCTGCCCAACGTCGATGACATTGGGCCCCGTGACGCTAGCACAATCAACGGTATTCGCGAACACCGTCGGTACCATTCCAAAACGCGATAGGAGTTAGCGGCGGAATCGGCGATTGGCTTTGCCGCCATCGTGATGCTTTCCACCTTCGCTCGGACGCATATCACGACCATTCGGTTTGTCTTGCTGAGGACCACGACGCATTGCGACATGGTTGTCTGAACCACGTCCGCGACGATGGTTTGCACCGTGATGATCACGTCGTTGTCCACGTTTTCCGTCACGCATTCCATGTGCACTGGATTTGTCGCCATGAGGTCCGCGGTGCATTGCGTAGCGGTCGTGTGACTTGCTACTGCGATGACGATCGACATTGTGATGCCCACGCTGTGGGCCTCGTTTTCCGCGATGCATGCGATTTGCACCTGGACGAGGTCCATGGGGGCCACGGTTCACCGCGTAACCGTGACGAGCGCGTTCGCCGCGATGATGACGAGCTTGTCGATGAGCATGATCTCGGTTGCTACGCAGGCGGCCTTGCTGGCGATCGCCGAATTGACGCGGACCGACATCGGGATCCTGTCTTGCTACGCGACGGTTTCGGTCAACGTTATGCTCCCTAGCGTATCGTTCTTTTCCGCGACCAGATGCCTTGTGTGCCTTGCTGCGTCGTCCATCCGCTTTGGCATCATCGGCTGCGTGTTTGTTGCGTTTACGATCGTGCTTGCCGACGTTCGCTTTGCGGCTTTTCGCCTGTTTAACGTTGGCTCGTTCGTCTTTTGACTTTGTGCCGTTCACGTTGCCTCGTTTGGCGTCCTGATCACGTTTAGCGTCATAGCGAGGCGGCGTGCGCATGCGGTCTCGTGCAGACGGGTTGACGTCGCCGTCGCGTGAAGGTCTTGGCCCAGATCCAGGGCGTCCTAATCCGCCAGTTTCACGTTCTCCTGAGCCGCCGCGACCAACGCCATCATGATCGGGGCGCGGTCGGCCATCGTGCGGGTGCTCGCCACGTTTGTGGTCGGGGCGAGCATGATCGGGCCCCTTTTGGAAATCCTGCTTGTCACGCATGCGAGGTGGTTTGGGAGCATCAGGGTGCGAGTCCGCTTTTGCTTCGGCGACTGGTCGTTTCGGTTTGGGTTTTTCTTGATTGTCGTCTTGAGCACTGACTACTTGACCCGATGTCATCAGTAGTAATGCCGTGGTGGAGATCGCTAGTTCTTTCAATGCAATGCGCATCAATGTCATTCCTTTTCCAAGTCAATTGTTTTGGGCGAATCGCTTGGCGAACATTGCCAAAGGATGCCTGTTCATTCAACACTTGGGATTGGAGGGTGTTTCGTCAAAAACACCGCAGCGACCACAAAAAAGCGACAAACAATGGTTGCCCCGGTTTGGCATTAGGGGGGACGCATCGGCCGCCAAGCGGAAGCAGAGATTCGCAGCGTCGATAGAGTGTCGAGACGAGAGGAATCGACAGCAGTGGTCGTGCGAGACTTTCGGTCCGCAGCGTGTGCCACCCAAAACTCTTGACGGCTTTGGGGGGGCGGTCGCAGACGCAAGAGGTCGTGGGCGAGGTGACGAGTTTAGAATGCTTCGTTTAACCGTTAGCCGATAGGCGTACGCATAACGGATGCGAGTACGCCTTCGGCTGACTGTTAAACGATCAAATCACCAATCCGTTTATTCCCATGATTCGACCCACGGTAACTGCCGCGGACGGAGGGAGGGGCCGAGCGAGTGGTGGCGATGGAGGCTACAGGAACATCGAGTTGAATGTCAACCAGCGAGCGGTCAGTAGCGTCAACACTAGACAGCACCACCACGTTGCTCGCCGTGCCAAGGGTTGTTCGTGCAAGTAGTACAGGATACCGATCGCAAGACCGGTGATCGTGATTTTGAACAAGATCAATTGGACCGGGTCATGGATTAATCCGTTGCCAAGCGGATTCAATTCTCGCATCGCACCGCTTTGGTGAGCAATCAGCGTCCAGACGAGGTCGAGCGCCGAGAGCACTCCGACAATCGTAAGCGACCAAATTGTCGCCTTTTTCGCGTTGGCTAGGGTCAACGGATCGTCGCCAATTGCAATCGTATGTTGTGGGTGTGCCATCAGATGTCCAAACGCGACGACGACGGTCACCATCGCGATCATGCTGAGCGGAAAGGCAATTTGTTGGCTCAGGATAAACGCCGCCGCTTTACTATCGTTCTTTTCATGGATCTCTTCAAAGTATTTCACTGTTTCCGAAGCTCGCGTGGCGAATTCGGGTGAAATTTTAAAGTCTTGAACCAAGCGATGCCAGAGTTCAAAGTCAAGCTTGTTCGAAGCGAATGGCAACATCTCTGCTTCGACGGGGTTTCGCGTCCCAACAGTGCTTTCAGTAATTCATAGCCCAATTCACTGGTCTCCAACAGCATCGGAGCTTCGCCTGAATAGAAAACGGCAACCGTGCCTGTTCCTGCTGGATCAAACGCACCCGCCAAGGACATCAGCGGAGAGCGAGGAAGGTATTCACGAGTGCTTTCACGTCTTCGGTTGTCTCCGTTGTCGCGTTCGCCCCAGCCTCCTCGCGGGCCCCAGTCGCCCCGGCCACCCCAATCGGATCGTTCACCACGGCCGCGGAATCCATAGCCTCGCCGCGACCCTCCGCGATCATCGACATAGCCGGAGAGGTCAAATGCGTTTTCGTCAAAGATTTGGCCGTTGATCTCAACCCCAGCGTTGCTGAACTTCAATTCGGCCGTGGGAGGAATGTAGACACCATTGAGAAACAGAAACGAATTATCCATCTCGACGGTGCTTTCGAACTCGCGATATTTTGTCGGAGTCGACTCGTTTAATTCTGTCTGCGACAAGGCTGATTCGGTCGGGGTGGTTTCCTTCGCCCGTGGTTCGTCTTGGGCCGAGGCTGTCGCGATTGTCAATCCAAACATTAGCGTTGTCAGTAGCATCGTGACACGAAACCAGTGGTTGTTTAGGGTTTGGACCATTCGAAGACTATCCTTTTTCTGAACCATAGGTGGTGGTACTCAGTGCCGCGTTATTGCAGGAACGAATCGATTTCGTTTGTTGAGTTGCCCGCTTGTGCGGGGGAATCGCCATGTGCGGGGGGAATCGACAGATCCTCAATCAAACCTGCGACAAACCGCAGGTGCGAATCAAACATGCCTGTCCGATATGAACCCCGCCGCCCTGCAAAGGTTGCGACGCGATGGCCAAATTTTTTTGATTCGGCCGATGACGGCAGCGGCGTCGTTTAATGCCGTTTCAGGATAAAAACGGCGTCCACCAGGTCGTCATCCATGGTCCTCGGCTGGTCGATGTCGTAGTCAAAGTCGTAGGCAGCTAGCAATTCAAACTGGTCTTCGACTTTACGGAACAGACTTTTGGCTTGGGCGATGGTGTAGAGTCGCAGCGGGAATTCGCTGCGAATGCGATGGGTTTTCCCCGAGCGTGTTTGGGCCTTGATACTCGCTCGCAGCGTTTCTTGTCGTTTTCGACGGTTGAAATCGATGACCTTCAATGTCACGTGGACCTTGGTCCCCCCGTGCGAAGCGGTCCAACGTTCGGTGCTTTCGGGATCCGCGTCCAGCGGAATGCAGTGGAATCCGAGGATGTAAATGCCACCGCTGACAAGATTATCGGCGACCGATCGCAAATGAGACTCGGCGTCGGCTTCGCTCAACAGATGACGGAACGTATTGAACGTGCAGAAAGCTGCGTCGAAAGGCTCGGGGAACTGCATCTTTGTCATATCGCCCAGCACCAACGTGGCATCAATTTTTCGCCGCGTGAGCCGTTTGCGAAGATAGTCGAGCATCGGTTGGTTGAGGTCCAATCCGGTCAAGTCGTAGCCGCACGCTGCCATTTCCGCGACCAACCGGCCGCTGCCACAGCCCGGTTCGAGCAGTTTGGTAGTGGAGGAATCGTTGCGGAATCGCTCGAATGCCTGCTCAAAAAATTCGACTTCAGCTTGGGTTTCATCCCGAAACACCATGTCAAAGTATTGAGGATAGTCGTACCAGTTTTCCATAGAGAGCGAGCGATGTCGGGGGGGTAGTCAATAGTCGAAACATGATTGTTTTTCTCGCATTGGAACTTGCGAGAGCGTCTCGGACCGTCGAGGACACGTGGTGGTCATCACGCATGATTTCCTTGACGGCCCGGCCTGTTCTTCAGGACGTGGCGGCATTGTAGTCACAACGAGCCTATTGGGGATGGTGCCGCGATGGAATCAGAACATGGTCGAGAATCGGGCTTTCGGCAAACTCAGTGTTGTGCGTGAATGCGCGCGAGCGGTTGGTGGGGCGATCCCGGCAGCGAGACGGTTTCGTAAGTCGCATGATCCAGCATTGTAGTGAATTCATGCATGACCCTCGGATCGGCATAAACGCTTTCGCTCAGTAGCAGATCTTCGCCGGCGATCGAGGGCATTGCCATCACAGCGCGTGCGGTGCTGCCAAAATAGTCGAGCCGATCGTTTGCGACCGCGACCAGGGTTCGTCCGGCATGCACGCCAATGCCGACGGATTGGGGCCGGTTTCGTTCGGATTGTTGAATTTCAATCGCTGCTGCGATGGCGTGATCACAGCGGTCGAACGCCGCCAACATACTTTCGCCAACGGTCTTGGCAATCGTGCCATGGTGCAGTTGCACGATCTGTTCCATTCGCCAATGAATTTCGTGAACCCGTTTATAGACTTCCGCGTCACCCAAATTGGCGTATAGATCTTCGATGTCTTGGATTGTGGTGGCTAACAACGTCATTTGCTCGGCGGTGATCGGGTTTTCATCGGCAAAGACTTGATCAGGAAACAGGTCGCGAAATCGCTGGATCGTCGATGCCGAGGCCGCCGTCACGACATCATCACGAGGGATCGTTCGTTCGATCCGGATCACATGCAGTGACGTGTCGTCGTTGATCAATTGGATTCGCTGCATGCCGCTGCGAAGTTTAGGGATGTGCGAAGATTGTCCGAGCGAAAGAAGCTTGGTCGAATATTCTCTCTGTCCTCGTCCTTCGTCGACTCGGATCGATTGAGTTTGAGGAACACGCGGGCCACGCAGTAAATAATCCCCTTGCGATAGATGCAACTCCAGCTCAAACATTTCATTTGCTTCGAGTCGAATCTGGGCCACCACATGAGGCGCGTGTTCGGGGCCACCGATACAGTAGTTCTGGTCATCGACGTGTCGGATTTCCGGATGAGCACGAAACACCATCTCGATCGCGTTGCCACGATTGGATTGAAATGCGACATGGCATGCTTCGCAATCTGTGTGTTCATCGATCGCCGACAAATTTTGATGCGTGGCGGCCGGCGCTCGACAGGTCGGACAGAGCACGTCCCAGCGAAGTGACAACAGCCCGACGGAGGCAGCGACCAAGCAGGCGTCGATGGTGTCATCGGACGGGAAATTGAGCTCGCGGGCCAACGCAATTGGACGAATCTGAGCCAGCGTTTGGGGCGGAGCTTCGCTGAGATAAACGCCTAACGCGTTTGCCAAGTCGGGATCGACCCCGGCTTCGATCAAGCGATCAAGTCGCTTTTGTAAACGTTCGGCATCCGCGGTGCCGATTCGGTGGGGCGATTCAAACGGATCGATTCTTTGCCCCTGTTTTCGACTTTGGCCCTGCTTACGACTTTGGATCGATTTGTCGATACGCAAATAAACGCGATTTAAATTGCGAAACGCTTTCCAGTCGGCTTCCACGGTCGTCATCACGCGGCCAAGCAAATTGCGTGGCTCGACACGAATTTCGTGACTCAGTTTCGTACCACCGCCGGCGATAGGCTCCATCGTCACAATGCTCATGAACCAAACGAAGGGGCCCGATTGAAATTCTCGCAAAATGCCCATGCGATTGGCTTCGATCCATTCAAACGGATGTTCTTCCCACGCGACTTGTACTCCACTGATACGAAAGGAGCCAAATTTACGGATGCCACGCTGTTCGTCGTACTCGGTGCGGTAGGTCACCGCGGGTAATCCGATAGCGCGATTGAGTCGTTCGGTGTTGGATACATACGGCCAGATTTCTTCGGGATCGCTGTCGAGTTCCCAGTGCTCGGTTTTTTGCCAAAGTTTGTCATCACGATGCTCCGGCATTTTCGGATGCATTTCGATATCCGAAGCCGTGCCCCGCAACACCCGGTCGATCTCGCGGCTAAATTGCGACGCGTCGACGAATCGCTTTTCGGGTTCCTTGGCCAATGCACGATTGACGATGCTGACACAAGCATCCGAGATTCTTGGGTTGAATTGTTGTACCGACGGAGGTCGGTCGTAAAGATGCATGGTGGCCAATTTGATACGATCATCGGATTGAAATGGCACCCGCCCGGTCAGTAATTCAAACAGCGTGATTCCCAGCGCGTAAACGTCGGTGGTCGGATCGACGTCATGGCTGCCGCGGCACTGTTCGGGTGACATGTACAGCGGGGTGCCGATCATCACGCCATCGCCAGTGACTTCCATCGATTCGGATTGTTCGACGTGACGGGCGATGCCGAAGTCGGAAAGTTTGACGCGGTAGTTTTGAATATCATCGTCGTCATCGCTGATGTTGGATGCACGCCGCTGCAGCAGCACGTTTTCGGGCTTGATGTCGCGATGCACAATGCCTTGCGAGTGTGCACATGCAAGGGCGCGAGCGATATCGCCAACGATATTCAGTGCATCGCGTTCACTGATGTCAACAGGTTCGCCACAGCTACGACGGGTGATCCATTTCTTTAAATCGATGCCATCGATGTATTCCATCGCTAAATAATGGACACCACAATCCTGATCGACATGAATCAAGCGAGTGACAAATTCGTTTTGGATATCTGCCAATAAACGTGCTTCTTTGCGAAACCGACGGATCGATTGGGACGAGTCATCGCAGGGCGTCTTCAGCACTTTGATCGCGACGGGCGAGTTGTCCAGCAGATCGGTGGCGGCAAACACCGCTCCCATCCCGCCTTGCCCAATCTTTTCACCAATCAAAAAACGGCCCAACCGATCACCGCGTTGCACGATTGCGGTTGCGGGGGTAAACGAGGACTCGCGGATCGAACTGCCATCGGTTTCCGGATTTGGCTCCACCGTCGCTGCGTCGTTTCCCCGCGTTGGTTTAGGCACGCGTGTGATTTGTGTTTCTGGATTGCCCGTTGCTGATTTGCCCGTTACTGATTCGCTGCATTGAAGTGACGAGTTGTTTCCAACATTGACTGAGGTCTCTACCGTTTCGTATCGAAATGAATCCGCTCTCTGAAGCAACGTCAACAACGATTCCGTCGTGGAGACCGGTTCGCTGTCGAGCCATTCCAAGACGGCGTCGGCGTGAGCATGTAAATCAGCAGACGTTTCGTTGGATGGATCCTCGCGATCGAGCGCGTGGCGAATTAAACACCGCAGAATGCCGCACAGTTCCTCTCGATCGGCATCGCGTGGGTCGTTCTCAGCGTCGACCGACCGAATCGAGGTGTCGTCGATGGCCAGATCGAGATAGTCCAAGCGAATTTCCCAGTTGCCCGATGCCCGCTGCAAGGCAATGTTCTCGGCCGTGATGTGGGGATGATACAAACCGAGATGATGGGCTTGCACCACAACCGACGTGAGCTGAGTCGCAATGGCAAACGCCTCGGCAAGACTGAGATCCTGCGACACGGCTACTAAGCGTAACGGAGGAAGCGATTCAGCCACCAAGATCGGTGGCGTTCTTGATAGTCCATTTTCGATGACGCGGCATACATGCGGCGACTGCAACAGATCAACGAAGCGAACGTTGCTGGCAATCGCAGCAAGCCGAGCGGGGGTGATTGCCGGTCCTGTGAGCACGAATCGCCAATGCGGACATGCGGTGGCGGGATCACCATGCCGGTAGAGTGCTCCATCGGGACCCTGAGAAATCAAATGAGACGACGAGGGTGTCATGAGAGCCATTGCAGGAAAGACCAATCCGAGTCGGGTTCAGCAGCCGAGCCTTTCCCCTCAATGTAGCCGATCTTGATGTGGCTCGGACGAGCTGGGGGCGAATCGCGATCGAACGGTGGCAAGTTGGGTGGTGGCGAGAGCCATCGATCTTGGACCGACGTCGCAAAAAGACGGCGATTTTTGCGAGGGTTAGGGCAATCCCGTGGCCTCAATGACGATCGTAGCGGGGCAGAAAATCGCTCACGGCGGAGCTCGCCGTAATTCTTTCGAGGCCACGATTTTTCCTAACGCAATCTTCAAATCACTGCTCTAGGCTTCCCATCCTTCGCTGCGATTGATTGCAGCCAAATTCCTACCCTCTTTATTTCTTTCGAAAACGTTCGAGGACTTATAAAAATGTTTGAGTTAAACAAGCAGCGTGAACCTGGGCGACGGGACGCGTTCACATTGGTCGAGCTCTTAGTGGTGATTGCGATTATCGGAGTGCTTGTCGGATTGTTGTTACCCGCCGTGCAGGCGGCACGCGAAGCCGCGCGGCGGATGCAGTGCAGCAATCATCTCAAACAGCTGACACTGGCGATGCACAATTACCATGATGCGTTCAATCAGACGCCGATCCACATGCATCGCGGGGCGGATGACTATGATTCGCCGGGCGGTGGTTCGGGTAATTTGTCGTGGTACGCCGGGATGTTGCCCTATGTCGAGCAGACTGCAGTCTATGAGGCGATTCCGTTTGAGAGTACCGGCCGAGGGAACGCATGGAGCGGGCTGGCCAATAATACCAGCAAGCTAGGGGAGGTGGCCCGCGTCCAAATACCGACCTTTCTTTGCCCCACCGAATCGGTAACCAATTCGGTGGTCGCGACCGGTGGTACCACGGCCAATTTTAGCTACCTTGCCAACGCGGGGCATGGTCGCAACATGCTGATGCCATGGGAGGCGCCGGGAACGGCGATCAAGGTGTCGCCGGGGATCATTTCCATGAACCGGATGAACGAAAAAGGGCCTTATAGCGACTATTGGCGGTCGACCACGAATCGCAACTTTGGTTTCCGCGATATCTTGGACGGTTTGTCTAATACCGCGGCGATTGCGGAGTCGCTTGTGAATGATGGGAGCGGCAAAATGTTGGATGACCGTCGCAATTTGCACTACACCAATTCGGCATTGGTGGAAGCCTACGATGCCTATATCGACCAAGTCGTCACCGATGGATTGAACGGCTACAAGAACTGGGAACCGTGGAGCATGTACAAGGGGCATTCTTGGTTGTATACCGATGGCTGGCAACGACATGTCTACGGACACGTCTTCACACCCAACACGATTTCGATTGCAGCTTACAGCAGCGACACGATTCGTTGCCACGAAGGGGACTCGGCCATTACCGCGTCAAGCGATCATCCCGGTGGAGTACAGATGTCGTTGATGGACGGCTCGGTTCGTTTCATTACTGATTCGATCGATATGGAAACGTGGTGGGCGTTGGGCACCAAAGCAGGAAAAGAAATCATCAAGAGCGACAATTTCTAAGCTGTCGATTGACACTCTATCGCAAACCACAACAACATTTTGGAAAAGAATGATTCGATCTGTATTTACTCGATCCGTCCTAACAATGTTCGCGGCAATCTGTTTGATCTTGTTGCCGGTGACCGGTTGCGGATCTGGCGAAAACGCAATCCAAGCTCGCTTGAAAGAGGTTGCCTACACGCCTGAGAAATTAGTGGCCGAGCTGGCCGTTCGTCTGAAAACAATGGACGGAGGTGGCGGCGGCCGAGTCAACGAAGCATCGCGTTCGGGAGGCGAAACGCCAAACGAAGACGGTCGTGGTGGCGGACCTGGTGCACAAGCATCGCCGGGGGACGGTCCCGGCGGTAATCCCTTCACATTGGAAGCGATTGCCGCGGACATCAAAACCAAAATTAACTCGATGCAAGAAGCCGCAGGCGAACAAGAGGATGTGATGGCCAAAGTGGTCGCAGAAATTGAGAAATCCGACATCAAGGATGACCTCAAGCAAAAAGTCATCGCCGCGATTCGCTAAGCACACGGCCAGAAACAATTGTCAGCTGTCGCTGGACGGGGGGCGGACAATGCGTCGCCAACAAGCAACTGCGAACATGGGGTGGCATCGCCAAAAATGGGGTGGAATGCCAAAAACGGGTTGTCTGGCTAGAATAATGGCATCACCACCCCGCTGTCAGCGCAATCGTTACTGAATTCGTCGACAGGTTTGCCGTCTTGCGACGCGGAAAGTGTGGTGGATCGTCCCCTCTTTTCCCCGATCGAAGCAATTGACGGATCGCCCCTCTATGCCGGATGACCCCCTAAAAAAAGCGGACCAGAACGAAGTTGAACAAAACAGCAAAACCGTTGACAAAGTAGGCGAAGTCAAATTGACGGACGCGGCAGGGGACGATCCGTCTGCAGAGCTCGGATTCAGCCATGCGGCGACCAAGGTCAAAACGTTTCCTCAGTCGCCTGGCGTCTATTTGATGAAAGACGATGCAGGCCGCGTGATCTATGTTGGCAAGGCCAAGAATCTTCGCAGTCGCGCTGGAAGCTACTTTCTAAAAGCGGCGGCCGAAGATCAGCGAACCGCTATCTGGATTGGCGAGATCGCGGATATCGACTATGTCGAGTGCGAAACCGAAGTCGACGCGTTGTTGATGGAATCGCGACTGGTCAAAGACATTCAGCCCAAGCACAACAAAGATCTCAAAGACGATAAGTCGTTCCCGTATTTGATGATCACCACGCGTGATGAATTCCCACGTGTCGAGATCACACGCGAGCCCAAGGAAAAGGGCGTCAAGTTGTATGGGCCTTTTCCGAGTGCCGGGGCGCTACGCGGCGCGATCCAGGTGCTGCAGCGAATCTTTCGTTTTCGCACTTGCACGCTCGATATTAGTGAGTCCGAGGAGCGTTGGAAATGGTTTCGTCCCTGTTTGTTGGCGAGCATCAACCAGTGCACCGCGCCGTGTAACTTCCGAATCAGCAAAGAGGAATATCGCCGCGACATCAAGCGATTGCAAACGTTTATGGAAGGCGGCAAGAAGCGGTTGCTCAAAGAGATGCACGACGAGATGAAAGCGGCCAGCAAGGCGATGGATTTCGAACGCGCGGCGGTATTGCGAGACGAGATTCGCATGTTGGAGAAACTCGAGGACCGTGGCGAACTCGACACGCACGTCCAGCCCGAGGTGTTTTATATCGATCCGAAAAAGGGGCTGACGGGACTTCGCAAAGTTTTGGGGCTAGCGGAAACGCCGCGGATTATCGAAGGGGTCGACATCGCTCATCTTGGTGGCGGTGAAACGGTCGCCAGTCTGGTTCAATTCATTGACGGGTTACCGTTCAAACCCGGATACCGGCGGTTTCGGATCCAAGACGTCGACGGCATCGACGATTTTCGCAGTATCTATGAAGTGGTGTCGCGACGTTTTCGCAAGCTTTCTGATTCCGGCGAATCGTTTCCCGATATCTTGTTGATTGACGGTGGCAAGGGACAACTCAATGCAGCGATGGCCGCGTTCCGTGACCAGGACATCACGCCGCCGACGGTGATCTCGTTGGCCAAACGCGATGAAGAAATTTTTAGACCTGGTGATTCCGAACCGTTGCGATTGAGTAAAAGTGCGTTTGCGCTGCGGTTGTTGCAGTACGTTCGTGACGAGTCGCATCGTTTTGCCCAGCACTATCATCACATCCTCCGCACCAAGTCGACGTTCGATCGCTAGCCGAATTGTAGGCCGGATCGAACGCAGCGAAGATCCGGCATCGCGGCGGCAAAGAATTCGCCATCACTCTCGCCCCCGCCGGATCTCCGCTCCGCTGCGATCCGGCCTACTTACTACTTCCCGAACCGATTTCTCGACCGTTAGGTGAACCTATAGGAGTATCTTGCGGTCTGTCTGACTGCGGATCGACGTTTTGAATTCTGAACCAAAACGCAGGGAATTTCCGTGTGTCTTCCGTCAAAATTGTGTTGGTTTGGGGAACTTTTGCCTGGCACCGACGCCGCTTTTGCCCTGCCAAACTGCTGTGCACAGAAACACACTTTTGGACTATAATGGGATTGACGTTCAGATTTAATCATTCAATTGGAGGTACCTCCCTAAACCGTGCGAGAACAACACCAACTTCGCGATGATTCGCCGGAGCGAAGCATCTTGGCCCGCCTGATCCTGCCCGAACAAGTTGTCGAGGCGGATCCGCTGGAGGAACTTTACGGATTGGCCACGACCGCAGGAACCGAAGTCGTCGACGAGTTGATGCAGCGGTTGACGCGACCCAATCATGGCACGTTTTTGGGCAAGGGCAAAGTCGAAGAACTTCGGCTGATGGTCGAGCGGCATGATGCCGACGTGGTGATCTTTGATAATGATCTGAACCCTGCTCAAGTTCGAAATCTCGAAAAAGCGATCGATGCCAAGGTGATCGATCGCACCGAATTGATTCTCGACATCTTTGCTGCCGGAGCTCGCACCTATGAAGCTCGTTTGGCGATCGAACTGGCTCAACTCGAGTATTCGTTGCCACGTTTGAAACGGATGTGGACCCACTTGTCGCGTCAAGCGATGGGCGTCGGCATGCGTGGACCGGGTGAAAAGCAATTGGAAGTCGACCGCCGTTTGGCACAGAAACGGATTCACGATCTGAAGGAAGAACTGTCCAAGGTCGAGCGTCGGCGTGAACAACAAGTTCAGGCTCGTAAAGAAGCACCAACGGTTTCGTTGGTCGGCTACACCAATGCCGGCAAGAGCACTTTGATGAATGCGTTGACGGCAGCCGATGTGCATGCCGCCGACAAATTGTTTGCCACGCTCGATACACGAACGCGGCGTTGGCAATTGCCTGGTTGGGGCACGGTGCTGCTGAGTGATACGGTCGGATTCATCCGCGATCTGCCTCACTCGTTGGTCGCCAGTTTCAAATCAACGCTCGAAGAAACGCGGCAAGCTGATTTGTTGTTGCATGTTGCCGACGCCAGCAGTCCGACGGTGTTCGAGCAAATCAGCGCGGTCTATCGTGTACTCGAGGAACTCGAGATCGAAGAGAAAGACACGCTGTTGGTGCTCAACAAGATCGATGCGATCAAGAGTTCCGCGGTTCTGAACCGAGTGCTCGACCGTTATCCCAATGCGATTCCGGTCAGTGCGAAGAGCAACACAGGGCTGGTGCCATTGATCGAAGCGGTGGGCGAGGCACTCGGACGCGAGTTCTTTGATTTGGAAGTCGACGTGGCGCCGAGCGACGGCAAGTTATTGGCCTACTTGGCGGCCAAGGGCGAAGTATTGTCGCGAAAGTACGGCGAAGAAATGGTGACCATCCATGTTCGCGTTCCTGCCGGAGCGATGGGACCGGTGCATCGAGACGCCGTTGCGATTCGTTACATGGACGAACGTCTTGGGAAAACCAATGACAATCAGTCTGCCGAAGACGAAAAATCATCGATTTCCATCGATCTACCTTCGGTACCACTGTCGGATTCGTCAAGCGAAGTGGCGTAGTTCGTCTACGAAAGGATTTCGGATCGATGCGGTGGAACCCCAAGGATTCAATCGCCGTTGTTACGGGAGCTAGCAGCGGAATTGGTCACTGCTTGTGCGAATTGCTGCTCGATCGCGGAGCCACGGTGGTTGCCGTCGCACGTCGCGGCGAGCGATTAGCGGATCTCGGAACCCGGAATTGTCCGGGACGCTTGATTCCGGTCGTCGGTGATGTGACCGATGCCGGTGTGCGTGCCGAGATTCTAGCGGCAGCCGCCGACGTCGATGGTGGCCGTTTGGATTTGTTGGTCAACAATGCCGGAATCGGTGCGATTGGCCCATTCGCAGACGCCAACGAAGATCGCTTGCGGCGAATCATGGAAGTCAATTTCTTTGCGCCTGCCGAATTGATGCGGCATGCGATCCCGATGTTACGCCGCGGCCGTAACGCGGTGATCTGTAACATTAGCAGCGTGCTAGGACATCGCGCCGTCCCGGACAAGAGTGAGTATTGTGCGAGCAAGTTTGCACTTCATGGTTTGAGCGATTCACTGCGAGCCGAATTGGCCGGCGACACTAGCCATGGCAACTCCATTCAAGTGACGCTGGTCAGTCCCAGCACAACCCGAAGTGAGTTTTTTGATTCGTTGATCGGTTCCGATGACGCTGCACAATCCAAAAGCATCGGAAGTTGGCCGCCTGCGAAAGTGGCTCGTGCAACGATGGCGGCAATCGAGTCGCGACGCAGCGAGGTGATCTTGAGTCTGGCTGGTAAAGCGTTGGTGTACGCCGACCGTATCTCGCCGCCGTTGATGAATGCGATCCTGACACGGTCGAACTGATCGCGGACGTGGACGGCCCAGGTCGAGCGAACTTCCCTAGCTTCTGATGGCTGTTGATTCGATGAAGTTTCCTGCGGCAAGGGGTGGCTGATGGGCTACCTCGTCCGTCACTGGTGTATTCGACGGACTAGGAAGTCCGTCGTACGACTAAATTCAACAGCCCGCGGGCCACGGTTCCAACATTCAACCGGAACGAGATTCGGATAGCAGAAGAGAAGAGCATCTGAAAAATCGAGTAAGGATAATTTTGGAGTGTATTCGCAGAATCAATCGAAACTAAGCGATTTTCTTTGTGTTATTTAGTCATCGATTTGCAATAGTAACGAGGTTGACCCCGAGTTTTCTTATTGCAAGTCGACTTGAAATCCCAGTCAACACTCACACACTCTCTCCAATTGGAATCTCGTCATGAATCACACGATGAATCTGCTTTCGGGGGCGCTGCTCTCTGTTTCCATTTCGGCTCTGTCGCTCGGCGGTGTCTCGGTCGCGAAGGCTGATACGAAAACGGGGGAGGCAAAATCGGCTGAAAAGAAAACGCTTGAAACCGATGATAAAGGACGTGCGGTGCAGCGAGATACGGACCAGCGTCCCGATGAGACTCGCGGTTGGTTTGTCGTCGCCAAGGCAACCTATTGGCCGTTGTGTTACGACGCGCTCGATCGTCTCGAAGAATCGCGAGCGCTCGTCGGTAAGGGACAGAACGACAAATTGGCGCTGTCGCTCGAAAAGAACGCAGCTTGGTTGGGCTTGGCGGCGTCTGCGGCGATGACGAATGGCCATGCGGGAATTAATTCGTGTGCAGATCGGCTCGAAGAACTCGCGATCGCACTGCGCAATGACGAGGACGTCCCGTCGGATCAAGTAATCCACGACTGCATTACTCTTGGCGAATTATGCATGGCCAAATCTCATGTTCTGCGAGCGGACGCTCCCGATCAAGCGGATGTGAAACTCGATCACAAACCGTTGAAATCGAAAGCCACCGCTGCAACCTTGAAAGAAGCCGAGAAAGAAATTCGGCGAGCACAGATGGACGCTCGCATTGCGCAGTACCGCTACGACGCTGGACAAAGTGTTCGTCATCTCGCCGTGGCTCAGGCCTACTTGCAGGAAGCGGCCAAGGCAGCTGGTTTCGCGGTTCCTAAAACGATCTCGGCTGAACTACCTGAGGCCGACAGCTTCAACGACCGCGACGATATCACCGAGGAATACGATGCCGCAGTTCGTCCGCGAACCGAAGAAATGCTGGCATTCATCGATAAGCAACGAAAATCGTTGATTGCCACAATCGATGGCAATTAGATAACGTTTGCTATCAAGACAGGATCGACGTTGCGGTGCGAGCAGCAGCGTCGATCCAGCGGGCGGAATTCGTCAACTTGTCCGTCCCCACTCCTCCCGCCACAACGAGATCGCCAAGCCACGTTGGCGACAGCACAACTCGTGTCAAAACCCAAAAATTTAGCTCGTTCGGGCGACGTAATCATAGGACAGCGGTGTTCCGGTTGTCATGATTATTCGGAATTGTGCGATGGT
>NZ_ANOG01000972.1 GCF_000346295.1 Rhodopirellula maiorica SM1
ATCCGATGCAAGATCAAGCAATGGCCACCTCGGTGACTACCGCATCTATTTCGAAGTCGATGGCAAACGCTATTCACACACGATTGATCCTCGCACCGGTCGCCCGATCGAACATGATTTGGCCTCGGTGTCGGTGATCGCCGATACATGCATGAAAGCGGATGGATGGGCGACTGCTATCAACGTGCTTGGCGCCGACGAAGGCATCAAGGTTGCCGCGGAGCAGGCTCTGGACGTCTTGGTCATCCGGCGACGCGGCGATGAATTTGTGCGTGTCGGAACCGGATCCCTTTCCAGCTACGCAGTCGAGCCCAAAGCGAGCACGACCTCCGAAGCCCATCCCACAGTCGAAGCTTCCTCTAATGAACTACCATCGCTGTATACTCGCATGCTGCCCACCTTGATCATCACGGTTATCGGATTCGGAATCATCCTCTGCGCGATGGCGATCGGAGTCATCTTCGGACGCAAATCCATCAGTGGTTCGTGTGGCGGTTTGGCCGGCAAGAAAAACGAAGACGGCAGTGTCAGTTGCTCGCTGTGCAGCAACCCGTCGGACGCCTGCCAAGAGCTCCGCGAGCAGATGAAGGAAAGCCAAACAAAGAAAGACGCCGCTCAGCCTTAGTGGATCCGAACAAACGACCGGGCCGTTGGCCCTACGGTTCATTGATTTGCTTGGACCCAGCCCGTTGGGCTGGGCTAGGTAAACTTCTGGGGCGTTGCCCCTCTATACAAAAACGCAGCTTTGAAACTTACGCATTTGGGTCACAAAAATTGCCTCGCTGCGTTTGCCTAAGTGGCTAAAAGAATTTTCCAACCGGCTCAGTCCGCACCACATGCTGCAAGCTGCAGGTGGTTTTCTCTGTTTAGCTCATCGCCTAATCCGTGCGGAATCTCGAAACGGAAGATTGATCCGCCGCTTTCCGATGATTCGATCCAGATGCGGCCATCGACGCGATCGATAATGCGTTTGCAAATTGCCAACCCGATTCCAGTGCCCTTGTACTTGCTGCGATTGTGCAATCGTTTGAAGACACCAAAGACCTGTTCGCGGTAACACAGATCAATTCCGATCCCATTGTCTTCGATTGAATAAATGCACCGTGATCCAGTGACCTCGCCGCGGATATGAACACGGGGATCATTGTCGCCGCGGTACTTGATCGCGTTGCCAATGAGATTCTGGAATAGTTGCGCGAGTTGCCCTGGGTCCGCTTGGGCCATCGGCAAGGTGTCATGGGTAATCTGGGCGTTGGATTCGCGAATCGACTCGGACAGATTGTCGATGGCGTATTGCAAGGTCTCGTTGGCGTCGACACGCGACAAGCGTCGACCTTCAGATTCCACTCGCGAATAGGCTAACAGATCTTGGATCAACGTTCTCATCCGGCGGCCACCGTCCATGATGTACGACATATACAGTTTGGCGTCGTCGCTAAGTTCGTTGCCACAATCTTGTTCGAGTAATTCGCAGAACGAGTTGACCTTTCGCAGCGGTTCCTGCAGATCATGAGAGGCGACGTAAGCGAATTGGGCCAGTTCTTCGTTGCTGCGAGCCAAGCTTGCATTCGCCTTTTCAATCCGCTCGTGGGCAAGTTTGCGTTCAGAGATGTCGGCAGCGATCCCAAGGTACCCGGTGATGTTTTCGTCTTGGTCACGGAGTGCCGTCACGGTCAACAGCACGGGAAACCGGCTGCCGTCTTTGCGGATGTAGGTCCATTCCCGTTGCTCGGATTCGCTTTGACGTGCCTTGATGACAAAGACTTCGAATCCTGGTTCCACTTCGCGTCCGAATTCTTCACTGAGTTCGCTTGCCCGTTCCCGCACTTCGACGCTGTCATGAAACACGCCCGGGTTGGATCGATCGATCATTTCATCTTTGCTATAGCCCAACATTTTCTGCGCGGCGTCATTAAAAACGACGATCCTGCCTTGTGGATCGGTGGCAATGATGGCGACCCCGGCGGCGTTCTGAATCGCGGCTTGCAATCGGCGGGTGGACTCTAGTTCACATGCGGCATGCTTTCGATCGGTAATGTCTGAATTGGCACCGAGCATGCGAACGGGACGTCCCGCTTCGTCAAAAAATACCATCGCTTTGGCGCTGATATGCCGGACGGCTCCGCTTGGGTGAATGATGCGGAACTCGCAATCAAACGTGCTTTCTCCGGTCAAAGCGTTTTGAAATGCGGCGTTGCACGCATTGCGATCGTCGGGATGAAGACTGTGTAACCATGCATCGTAGGTTGCTGAGAACGTGTCGCGGTTGTGGCCATACAATCGGTACATCGCATCATCACACCGGACCTCGCCACTATTCGGATCAAAATCCCATACTCCGATCTGATTGACATCCGCGGCCAAACGAAGATTTTCCAAATCTCGCGTCATCTCATCAGCCAAGCGAAGTGCCTTTCGCGAGGCGCTTGAAATCAACAGAAACAATCCGATCAGCAAGCCGTCAATGATCAAGCCGGCGGCGAGTATGGTCAACGGTTGAGTCGTGTCGACATTCGCTCGGAACGACTTGGTGCTCCACACGTCAAACGTCCAAGTTCGACCATAGGCGGCGACATCGATTGTTTTTTTAAATAATGGATTGGGGTCAAAATCGGCGTCGCTAGTGACGTGTTCATCGAACAGCACTTCGCCCGCATCTTCGATCCGGATTCCAACGTGACGGTTCTGTTTTGCCAGAGTCCCTTTCATCAATTTTCTGAACACGAACGGCGCGTAAACGAGGCCGGCGAAACGATCAGCGTCGACCGTGTCATGCTGGTGCAGGCGACCTTGATAAAAAGGAGCAAAGAAAAGGAATCCAGGCGTCTTCATCGAGTCTTGAACCAACACGATGGGGCCGGTGACTTGAGCTCGTCCTGTGTCACGCGCCTTTTTTGCCGCTGTGATCCGGTTCGATTCGTGCGCCATATCAAGCCCCAGCGCTTGGGCGTTCTCCTGCAGCGGAACGATGCACGTGATCGGCCAATATTCGTCTCGTTCGCTTGGCGGATGTACGGTAAAACCGGGACGTTCTTGGCGTTGACGCTGCAAGAACGCGGGGAATTCGGAATCGTCCAACGATTGGATCACTCCGATGCCATTGATTCCAGGATACTTCTGTTCAATCTGAATGGATGCGGCATAGCGTTTCCATTTCTGATGATCCACATTTCCATCGAGCGTGCCGATAAACGCGACGCCAGACCACAATGCGTCTTCGTACTTTCGCATCCGTTCACGAACCAGTTCGACCGTTCGATCGGCATCACGATCGAATTGCAAACGAATTCGTGCGTGGAGTTGGTTGCGAGAATAGTTCCACGCCAATAGCGTCAAACCGAGCGAAAAAACGACGATCACCCAGTGAAACCAACGCATCGTTCCCGCTGCCACCAAGGTGCTGCGGACGCCATCGGATTGCGTATCGGAGGTCGTGTTCATGAGCGGTGGCTTGGTGGGAGAAGAGTAACACGGCAGCGTCGAGTTAGGCGTGAACCCGCGCAGGTGTGTTGCAAATCGAGCGAACGAATTCGTCGAGTTCCGCAAACACGCGAGGTGTTTTGTGCAGATACGCGGCATTCATTTCCCGGCAACGACGCATTGTTTCCGCATCATCGCGGCCCGTGACAAAGACCTTTTCGATTTTGGCTACCGCATCGTCCTGGTTGAGAAACTCTAACGCCGTCAATCCATTGCCGGTCGGTGTTTCTACATCAGCAACAATCAGATCGAAGTCGTCGGTTCGCAGTTTTGCCATCACCGACAACCAGTTGTGCGTCACTGTGACATGATGATGTGATGCACGGAGTGTCATTTCTAAGGTGTTGGCGAAGTCGACGTCGTCTTCGATCACCAAGACGTGTAGCGATTGCATTGGCAGTGTGCCTGAAGTGTAAGAATGGGAAAAACGGATTACAGCGAGGAATCAACCACCGCGAACAATGCGTCATTCGAATATGGTTTGCAAAGGAAATATTTGGCCCCGATATCAAGCGCCGTGGTTTTGTCGCCCAAACTTGCCGACGCGATGATCACGGGGATCTCGCTTGTTGTGGGATCGGCTTTTAATTCCGCCAACGCGGTTAGTCCGTCCATGTTGGGCATGCGAATGTCCATCAAAATCACATCTGGCTGATCCGCTCGGATTTGCTGCAGTCCGTCGCATCCGTCGATCGCTGTGCTGACTGCGAAATCGCGAGTTTCTAATCGAAGCTGAGTTCCGAATCGAATGGCTTCGTCGTCTTCGACGATCAAAACACGTGTTTGCTTAGACATGGTTCACCTCGTAATGGTCGGGAGATAGCGCGAACGAAGGAAAGGCAGCATTTGCGATACACCGGATCGGATGCATCAATTCATCGCCGCTTGCATGGATGGATAATATTCCCTGCTGCTGAACATCCAGCACAGGCAAGGGACCTTGGGGACGATTGCGATTGAGCGATGTGGTTTCCTTAGCCATTCGCGAAAGAAATGATGCGGCACTTTCGGGATTCGCATGCTGGACCACCAACCATGTCGACGGGCTCGTCTTGATCAACAGATCGTGAGAATGCAGTAGATAATTCAGCAGCAAGTGAATCTCGTCGGCGCGGTGACTGGCCTCGGGTTCGATCTCGGCGTT
>NZ_ANOG01000973.1 GCF_000346295.1 Rhodopirellula maiorica SM1
TCTCGGCTTCGATCAAATCGAGAATTCGTTTTCGCAGCGTGATTGGTGCCGCGGCCAGCAACTGTAATTGCAGAGGCTGACTTGCCCCGGTGACGGCGTTAAAGAAGGTCGTGGCATCAGCGCCGAGCGTATCATTGCATGTCAACAACGACACGTCGCTGTACAGGTTTGCCGTCGCTTCGTTGTAATTCCCCGTGCCAAAATGCAGGTATCGAACAATCCCCTGCGGCTCGCGGCGAACGATGATGCAAACCTTCGCATGCGTCTTCAGTCCACGGATACCGTAGATCACTTGGACCCCGGCCTGCTCCATTTCCCGAGCCCATTCGATATTCCGGGCCTCATCAAAACGTGCCTTTAGTTCCACGATTACCGAGACGTATTTTCCCCGTTCAGCCGCACGCATCAGTGCAGCAACAATCGGGCTCCGCCTGCTGGTCCGGTACAACACCTGTTTGATCGCTAACACATCGGGATCGACCGCGGCTTCTTCGACCAAACGGACGATCGGATCAAAACGCTCGTAGGGATGAACTAGCAGCACATCGCCTTTGGCAATCGTGGTGAACAAGCCCTCCGCAGGATCGATACTGGGATGTGCCTGCGGCACCCATGCTTCATCACGCAGCGAATCAAAGCCTTCGAGTCCGTGCAAGGTGAACAGGTAACTCAGATCCATCGGACCATCGATCGGATAGAGATCCTGGTTGGTCAACTGCATCACTTCGGACAAAAACGAGACCACGTGGTCGCTCGCCGCCGCACTGTACTCGAGCCGAACGACGCGAGACAATCGTCGACTCTCAAGCACTTCTTCCATGCCATCGACAAGGTCCGCCGCACCATCCTCTTGCAGCTCCACATCGGCGTTTCGGGTGATCCGAAACGCAACACACTCCATCACCTCGCGGCCTGGGAAAAAATCTTCGACGTAATGCGTCACGAGATCTTCCAGCAGGATGTAATCGTGCCCACGCTCCGAAGGCATCGAAACCAGCCGGGGCACAGAGCGGCCAAGCGGAATTACGGCAAATTGCCACGAATCGCCCTCTTCCGACTCACTTGCGGAATCTGATTTCGCATCCGATGTGGCGGCGGTTTTAGCCTTTTTGGAGGGTGCCGCCCCGGTTTTGCCCGTCCCGGTTTTGCTCGCCCCCTTCGTGCTGCGCGTCCCTTTCGTGCTCGCTTTGCTAGACGCCGAAGACTCGGACGCGGACTCAACCGGCGGGTCCGATTCGGTCGCCGCCTCGTCGCTAGCATCGGCCTGAGGTTTCTTTTCTGGCAACGCGCGTAGACGAACACACAGATGAACGCCTAATCCTTGCAGCAGCGGAAACGGCCGATCGTGGGTGATCGCATGCGGCGACAAGACGGCTGAAACATCGCTGTGGAATCGTTGGTCGGCGACTTCACGAGCTCGGTCACTACAATCGCTGACCTTGACTCGGCGAATTTCGGCCGCCGCCAACTGGGGCTCAAGCACATCGCGAAGCAAATCATATTGGCGAGCCACCATCTCGTGCACACGGCTCGAAACCGCATTGATCTGCTGTGACACGGTCAAACCCGCCGCATCACGTACCATCGCATTGCGGTCGAATTGCAGTTTCAGCCCGCCGACGCGGACCATCATAAACTCGTCGAGATTGGAACCTGAAATCGCTAGGAATTTGGCTCGCTCCAACAGCGGCACCGATCGATCCTCGGCCTGTTCGAGGACGCGTTGATTGAATTCGAGCCAGCTCAGTTCCCGATTCATAAATCGATGATCGGGAAGCGGCAAATCAATCGGGTTAGGCTTTTTCCTAGCGTCTGCACTCTTTTTCGACACGACGGTGGTTCATGATAAGAGGAGAAAGAAGACGTCCGTATGCAGCACCAATGTAGCGGAGCCAGCCACGACGCGGGAGGCACCCCACACCCCACAAACTTGCCTCGCCGCACCACCTGAGCGAACGATGGCCTCAACACTTCTCTTCTTCTCTGCGGCGTCCAACATGGAAACGTGCCACCGATGGGTCGGACCGCTAACCGCCGAATCGTAAACTGAGGGATTGCAGACTACTCTGACTCAGAAGCGGTCGATTGGGTTTCGACCGTCACCCCGTCTTTCGACTCGACGACCACGGCGATCGGCGACTGTGACTGGCCATCGGTACCGAACAAGACTCGAAACGCTTTGGGATAAAAGTCCTTGCCATAGCTCAATTCACCGCCTTGATGCCCGACCAAGCCGACGATCCCAGCGACCACCAATAGCCCGACTTTCCAGATCCGTGTCCAAGCAATGCTGTCCTTCCAAACGCTGATCGCCGCGACGACCATCAGCGCGACCGCCATGATCGTGACAATAATGCCGCTCCAACGATGCCAAAAAACCTCGGAATCGAAATCGACACGGTCCCACCCCGCGTAACCTTGCTGGGTTGCAAATGACCACCCCATCGCCGTCGCCGCAACCGAGGACAACGCGCCCAATATTAAACACGCCAACGGAACCTGAGTTCCAATCTCGGGCCACTTCA
>NZ_ANOG01000974.1 GCF_000346295.1 Rhodopirellula maiorica SM1
CAACGTCGCTGCCGAGTGACTCTTGGATTTCGATACTGTGTTCGGGAGTCAGTTGCACAATCGATCCGTCGATGTGGCTGCGAAAGGTCGCCTGTTGTTCGTTGATTTCGCGAATCGATTCAAGGCTGAAGATTTGGAAGCCACCGCTATCGGTCAGAATCGGGCCTTCCCACAGCGTCATCCCATGCAGTCCTCCTAAACGACGCACCGTTTCGTGCCCGGGCCGGAGCGCCAAATGGTACGTATTGCCCAGAATCATTTCAGCCCCGGTGGCCGCAACTTGATCAATCGTGACCCCTTTCACGGTGCCTTGTGTCCCCACAGGCATAAATCCGGGCGTTTGGACGGTCCCGTGCGGCGTTGAAAAAACACCGCGGCGGGCGCCCGTTTCAGAATCGCGATGTAAAAGTTCGTAAGAGAAATGGCTCATCAGGACCGGCTTAAATGGGGCTCACGCGTGACTGGGATCGAATCAAGGGCGATGGACGGAAGAGAAGGCGAGCAACTGCCAGCGTAACGCCGGCGATCACGTTAAGTCCTTCCCCACTAGACGATCGGAATTCATCGATTCGCCCCTTCAGATCTCTGTTTTGACAAACCGACCTCGATGTGGAAAGGTGAGCGGGCGGAGATTTTCGTGTTCCACGGTATGGGGATCGCCCCCTCGTGTTTCTCGATCCACTAGAATGGTCATCCGCCCCCACCGGCAATCCAAGTCTTACGCCTACCTTTCCCCCCGCCCTACCTACCCATCCGGTGTTTCGATGAACCGATTCTGTTTAGCTGTCACGTTTGCTACCGCATTGAGTTGTCTATCGAATTCGGCCGCCATGGCAGAATTGCAGGTCGGAGCCGCCATTGTCGACGTCTCGCCGATTGAGTTTCCGGTATTGGTCAACGGAGGGATGACATCGAAAACCGCAAAGCAAATTAAAACGCCGGTTAGCTCGCGAGCGATCGTCGTCAGCGACGGCAGCGAATCGATCGCGTTGGTTGTCGTTGATAGCTGTATGGTGCCCAAAGTGTTGTTGGACGATGCCAAAAACCGTGCTGCCAAACGCACTAAATTGAAGCCGGATCATATCATGATCTCGGCCACGCATACCCACACCGCGCCGTCGGCGTTCGGAGCGTTGGGGACCGATGCTGATTTGACCTATATCCCGTTATTGCGAGAGCGGATTGTCGAATCGATCGTTGCCGCGGAAGCCAATCTGCAACCCGCCCGAGTCGGTTGGGGGTCGGCCGAGGCAGCAGAATTCACAGCCTTGAGACGTTGGATTCGGCGTCCCGACAGGATCGACAACGATCCCTTTGGCAACCCCACCGTGCGAGCCAATATGCACGCGGCACGCAATCCCGATGACGTGACGGGCGAGTCCGGTCCCGAAGATCCTGAGTTGTCGATGATCGCGTTTGAAT
The DNA here is from genome assembly GCF_000346295.1 of Rhodopirellula maiorica SM1. GTDB lineage: Bacteria > Planctomycetota > Planctomycetia > Pirellulales > Pirellulaceae > Novipirellula > Novipirellula maiorica. The sequence goes on from NZ_ANOG01000974.1 coordinate 1,423, forward strand.
CCCACGCCGGCGTTCCTATCGCCGTGCTATCGAATTTCTCGATGCATTACTTTGGCGACTCTCCGCCGATCAGCGCCGACTACTACGGACTGTACTGCAACGGCATGCAAAACTATATCACACAAAAATATCCCGACGCCAAGAACGTCGTGGCCACGATGTCCCACGGATGCAGCGGTGATATTTGGCGACGTGACTACGCCGCGGCCGAGCCAAGTCAATACAGCACGATCCAAAGCTACACCGATGCACTACTAAACATCGCTACCGAAACACTCGATGCAATCGAGTACGACGACGCCGATACGATCGAGATGGCAGAATCTCGGTTCCGTTTGAACTACCGCGTCCCCGATCAACAGCGGCTTCAATGGGCTCAGCAAATTGTCGAAACACTCGAGGGCGAGTTACCAAAGACCACCACGGAGGTCTACGCTCGCGAACAAGTCTTGCTACACGATTTGCAATCGACCGAAGTGGTCGTACAAGCGATGCGAATCGGCGACATTGCAATCGCCACCACCCCCAACGAAACCTACGCTCTGTCGGGGTTGAAGCTGAAACAGCAAAGTCCGTTTGAAAAAACGATGGTGATTGAACTTGCCAACGGTGCCGATGGTTACATTCCGCCAGCGGAACAACATCCGCTTGGCGGCTACAACACGTGGGCAGCCCGTTCGGCAGGACTCGAAGTCCAGGCGGAACCCAAGATCGTGGCGACAGCGATGCGACTGATCGAAAAGGTCTCAGGAAAACCGCGACGTCCGCTCGGTCAGCCAAATGGCCCCGCATGTCAAGCAACACTTGACGCCAAACCGTTTGCCTATTGGCGTCTGGACGACATGGAAGCTCCGATTGCTCGCGACAGCTCGGCGAACCATCGCGATGCAATCTATGAACCGGGCGTCGTGTTCTTTTTAGAAGGCCCTGCATCGGCGGCATTGACGGCGATCGACGAACCCAATCGTTGTGCCCATTTCGCAGGCGGTCGGTTGCGATCGGGAATCGGCGGCACGCCACACGGTTACAGCGTGTCGATGTGGTTTTGGAACGGGATGCCCGCCGATGCACGAGAGATCTCGGGTTGGCTGTTTTCACGCGACCATGCCCACAGCACGACTCAATTCGGCGAACATTTGGGTGTTGTCGGCAGCGGCGAGAATGCCGGGCGACTGGTTTTCAAACAGGGAACGAGCGACGAATCGCTGGTTGGCAGTACCGTGATCCCACGCTGGACATGGAATCATCTTGTACTTGTTCGCGAGGGCTCGAACGTGCGAGTCTACCTGAACGGAAGCGAAACCGCGGAAGTGCAGAGCGAATCGGCGGCACCACCCCATCCTGGGCTTGAGCAGATTTTTGTCGGAGGACGAAGCGACAACGATTCCAATTGGGAAGGGCGGCTCGACGAAGTCGCATTTTTTGACCGCGTGCTTACTGACGACGAAATGAAGCGAATCGCTTCTCACTGATGCATAAGCTGAATGCATCAACTGGTGTGCTGCTTGTGTGTGATGCTGTCCATTTCATCACGGTCGCCAAAACAGGCGGGCGGACTGGTGGCTTCAATCGCCACGATCGGTTCGACGATCCGATAGCGATGAGGTGCTCCTTCGGGGACGAGCCAAGAATCGCCGGCTTCGATCGTGGCTTTTCCGCCGTCCAACTCGATCTCGATAACGCCTGTTAGCAAAAAGCCGACGGTCTCGTAGTCACGACAATGCGATTCTGAGTATTGTCCAGGATCCTCGCGCCATTGACGCATCGCCACTTGCTTTCCAGCAGCTAAATGGATTTGCCCCATCGTTCCGATGGCGCCGTCGGCTTCCGAATGTATTTGAGGAATATCCATTTTCAAATTTCCCAATGAGTGAACGTAGCGTCTAGAGAGAAACGTTGCGGGGGAACGATTGACAAGCATGATTGCCGTGGCATTGGACGTAAATGCCGCTTTAGGCGGTCTCACGATCGCCTCTTGAAAACAGCACCAACAAGACGACCGCGCCGACAATCGAGCCGATCCATCCCGAGGCTTGTAGCGGTTCGCCGCCCATAATCAAATAACCAGCGAAACCACCAACAAACGAGCCGACGATTCCCAGCAACATCGTTCGCAACAATCCAATCGCCTGACGTCCCGGAACAAGAGCACGCGCGATCAAACCGATGATCAATCCTGAGATCATCCAACCAATAATGGGTATCAACATTTTGCATTTCCTTTGAATAACAATCGTGGTGGGGTTTCCTACCAATTCAGCGAATCATGTGCCGATTCGCCATCGGAAGCTCCACCGTCCGCGGCACACCGCTGAGAAAGCAAATGGCATGCTCGCCGAACGCGCAAGGTGATTGGCCACCGAGCAGGCCAAATTCAGAGCAGGCTAAATTACGAGCAACCTGCCCCTGCGTTTGGACGCGTCTTCGGGATCAGGAAATCAGCTTCGCTCGATCGTTTCGACGACATGCACTGCGTGGTGTTCGGGGCGAACCCCTTTGCCGTAACGCATCGCATAAACCTGAACGCACTCGGCTCCGAACAACACAATCATCGACGTGTAATACACCCACACCAACAGTACCGCGATCGAAGCCGCGGCGGAACTCAGTTGGGCCCCCGGCGTGGCGAACGAAAAGTACCAATCCAGTGCATAGCGACCGACCAGAAACAATACCGTGCTGATGAATGCACCTACGATCACCTCTCGCCACTCCGTTTTTGCATCCGGCATCCATTTGAAGATCGCTGCGAACACGATCATGACCACCAACGCTTGAACCAGATAACTGAGTCCGCTGACCAATCCCAATCGGATCCCGATCCATTCTGTCAAACGCTCACCGGCCGCCGTCACGACCGTGGAAACGATCAGCGATGCGAGCAGTAGAATTCCCAACCCTAGAATCATCCCAAACGAAAGCAGACGTTTGCGAAGCATCACTTTGATACCCGATTTGTCTGGATTCGGGCGGACCGCCCACACCTGATTCATCGCATCTTGCAGCGCTGCCACCACGCCGGTCGCACCGAGTACGATTCCCGCAAAACTAAGCAACGACTTCCACCATTTGCCTGAGGTTTCGTCATTGTTTTTCAGAATCGCAGAAATCTCTTCATTGATCGATTGGTTTCCGATTAACTGAGCCGTCTGGGTCGTTAAGACCTGTTGTGCCTCGGCCTTGGCCTGTTCGGAGTCGTAGGCAAGCGACATTCCGAATGTCAAAATCGTCAGCAACAAATACAGTAACGGCGGTAACGCAAACGCCGTGAAGTAAGCCAACGCAGCGGCGAGCGTTGTGCAACGATCCGCCGAAAATTCAGAAAAGGTTTGTTTCCAATATCCCATCAGATCCGCGTATTGTTTTCTTGGTCACTGCATCACCACTCGCCTACGACGCTGAAGCGATGAATCTCGTTCAGCGCCCCAAACACGCAAACTGCATACCGCCGTGCCGCATACCGCCACTGAGTTTCATCGATAGCGTTGATGCATCAACATCGTTTCGGTACTGCCACTTGGCGTCGCGTCGTCGAGGATCATCCAAGTTTGGTCATCGCGTTGCGGCCGAATCGGATGCGTACCGGTGAACTCACCAATCGCTGGCAACACGAAACAGCGATTGGACAGCCAAAAACAGGGGAGTTTGCCAAAGTCCTCGCCGCCAACGGCAAAGCGAACCGCAGGGTGCAGATGACCACACAACAACAACGATGCGCCGCGGGGAACGGGTGCCGGATGATGCCCTAATGCGACCGATTCGATCTGCACACCGGGCTCGACCACCTCGATCGGCCACGACGACGGCAATTGCCCGACTTGCGCGTCGTGGTTTCCCCGCACCAGCGTGAACTGGACATGTTCATGTCTAGCAAAGAAGGATTTGAGCAACCCACACACTTTTGGCGAAAGTGAGGATCGGGCATGAAACATGTCGCCGAGGATGATTAGCTGATTCGCCTGAGTTTCACGCAGACGAGTTTCAATTTTCTCCAAAGTCCCCGCCGTGCTGCCGCTGGGGACCGGAATTCCGTGGCGGCGGAACGTTGCTGCCTTGCCAAAATGCGTATCCGCCACAAACAAAGTCTGCTGCTGAGGCCAAAACATCGTTCGGTCAGCTTGCAATTGCAACTCGATTCCCTCGATCTCCACATCCATGGTTTGCACCATCGCCTAATTCTCCTTGTCGGCCTCTTTTTCTAATTGCGACTGCAACCGCCGAATCCGCTCCGCCAACGTTTCGCTGCTGACACGGTCTCGCAACTTATCGACCAACAACGAAAACGATAGCGGCGTGACTTTGCGTGGCTCGGTGACCACAATTTGACTCCGCTCGATCCGGTCAAGTGCGTCAAACATACGAGACGATTCAAGTTGAAACTCAAGCACTTCGCGACGACTTTGCTCTAACAACAAATTGTCGGGATCGTATTGGCTAAACACATCGAAGAATAAATTGCTGCTTGCTTGGATATGACTTGTACTTTTGCCGCGTCCAGGGAATCCCTGTTGGATCAGACCGGCTACACGAGCGATTTGCCGGAATTGACGTTTCGCCATCTCGGTCGAATTCATGCTATTGAGAATGTCACTGACGAGATCGTCGGCTGAAAAAATCTTTTGTGCGATCGCATCATGAATATCGATTCGGTGCGGCGACTGCAACACGATCCCATGATCATTACACGCCATGGTGAAGGTCGTCTTTTGGAACCGTGATATTCGATACGCCAGCAGAGCGGACAAGCCTTCGTGGACCAACCGTCCTTCGAACGGGAACAGAAACAACTGGTGACCGCCACGCGTTTCAATTCGCTCGATCAACAATTGGTCGCTTCGCGGCAGCGCGCTCCAGCGGCTTTGGATCTCGAATAAACGTCGCAGCGCCTTCATCTCGCGACCTACGAATTTCCCGTCTGCTGCCTGCTCGATTTTCAATCGCAGTTCGGCACTCAGTTCACTGGACAATGGCATACGCCCGCCCATCCAGCGGGGCACGGAATCGGGTTCCCCCGTGGCCCGGCGGACATAGGCTACGTTATCTCGGACTCGAACCAACGACACCAAACGACCCGCAAACAGAAAACGATCTCCCGGATTTAGTTTCGACAAAAAATGCTCTTCGGCCGTCCCCAGCGTTTTGCCTTTCAAGAATTTAACCTTCATCGACGCGTCGGAAACAATCGTGCCGATATTCATGCGATGTGCCGTGATCCGCCGCCGATCCTCGACAATATAGCGGCCGCTATGCAGATTGACGCGGTGGAAATCGGGATAGGCCTCAAGCGACTTGCCGCCACGCACAACAAAATCGAGTACCCATTGCCACTCGTGATCAGTAAGCGATTGATAGGCATGTGTGGTGCGTACCTCTTGCAACAAATCATCCGACGCAAATCCGCCTCCGATTGCGATCGTCACAACGTGCTGAGATAACACATCGAGTGGTTTTCGCAATAGCGGCCGCGCTTCGAGATGCCCTTTACGAATGGCGTCTTGCGCTGCAGCAAGTTCGATCAATTCGATCGCATTGGTGGGCACGAATGCCAAGCGACTCTCGGCATCGGGTTGATGTCCGCTGCGACCGGCACGCTGCAGCAGTCGAGCGGCACCCTTGGGACTGCCGATTTGAATGACGAGATCGACCGCTGTGAAATCGACGCCGAGATCCAAACTGCTGGTGCAGACAACCGCTCGCAGTGATCCATCGCGCAATCCATTCTCGACCCAGCGGCGAACGTTGGTATCAAGCGATCCATGGTGCAGGGCAATTTCACCGGCCCAATCCGGCCGCTGTTTCAGTAGATGTTGATACCAGATCTCGGTTTGCGAACGAGTGTTGGCAAACACCAGGACGCTCTTCACCTTGGCAATCAACTCCGCGACTTGAGGCACCATCTTGGTCCCAATGTGCCCCGTCCAAGGGAACCGTTCCATGTTGGCGGGGATCAAAGACTCGAGTTTCAGGCGTTTTTTTGTATAGCCTTGGATCACTCGAGCCTCGCCGACCGGTTCGACTCCCAGCAAAGACTCACGGGCTTCGTCTAAATTCCCAAGCGTTGCGGACACACCCCAGGTACGAAGTTGCGGATTCAGTTTCCGCAGACGTGCTAATCCCAACTCGGTTTGGATACCTCGTTTTGTTCCCAGCAACTCGTGCCATTCGTCGACAATCACCGCTTCTAAACCCGACAACTGCTCGAGCAGACGTTCATGCGTCAGCATCAATGACAAACTCTCGGGCGTTGTCACCAGCGACGTAGGCAATCGTTTGTTCTGTCTCGCTTTGGCACTTGCCTTGCTATCGCCGGTACGTGATTCGAGCAGCCACGGCAATCCGAGTCCGTCGATCGGAGCACGCAGCGAGGCCTCGGTATCACCCGCCAGGGCTCGCAGCGGAGTGATCCATAGCACTCGCACCGGAGGCGGACGTTTCGGGTTCCATTTCGTGCGATCAGGGTTGTCTTTGATCCACTTCAGGATCGGCCCCATCCAAACCGCCAACGTTTTTCCGGTTCCGGTTGCCGAATGAACTAACCCACTCGCCCCATTTGCGTACGCCCGCCACACCGATCGCTGGAAACGAAACGGTTTCCAGCCGATGGACGCAAAATAGCGTTCCACCGATTGCAAAGGCGTTTCGGATTTCGGTCGAGGTTGAAGCATGACAAGTGAAAATGGGGGAGAGGCATCCAGACCGTCATCCAGATTCCCCCGAAATACGACTGGAAAAAACGAAAGTCTCCGCGACGTTCGCGACGGGAGAATCAGTTGGGTAAGAGGGCTAACAGTTCGCTTAGTTGGTTCGCGTCTTCGGGTTTCTTGTCGTGACGCCAACGAACAATTCGCGGAAACCGGGTTGCGATTCCACTTTTGTGTCGCGGTGATCGCTGCAGTCCTTCAAACGCCAACTCCATCACCAACGTCGGGGTCACGCTGCGTACGGGGCCAAATGATTCATTGGTATTACGCCGAACAAAATGATCGACTTGCCGAATCTCTTTGTCATCCAATCCACTGTACGCCTTGGCAAAGGGCACCAACGTCCCGCCGTCCCATAACGCAAACGTATAGTCGGTGTACAAACTGGCCCGTTTCCCGTGTCCTTTTTGCGCGTACAGCAGCACGGCATCGATCGTATAGGGCGCGACCTTCCACTTCCACCACGTTCCTCGCACGCGACCAACGTCGTATTTGCCGTCCTTGCGTTTCAGCATCAAACCTTCGGCATTTTGATCGCGACTGTCTTCGCGAATCGTGGCCCAATCATCCCATGACTGCGCCTCGATCATGCTCGTGACGCATAAACTCGGATGCTTAATCTCTCGCAGTACATCCTCCAATGCAGATCGCCGCTCTATAAACGGGCGGTCGCGGATGTCGTTTCCGTCGTGTTCAAGCAAATCAAAGGCGTGAAACACAACGGGAACTTCCGAAAGCAACTTCTTGCCCACCGTTTTTCTCGCAATCCGGCGCTGCAATTGAGCGAACGGCAACACTTGCCCCTCCGCCGTCGCCGCTAATATTTCGCCATCAATCACCGTGCCGTTGGGCAGGCATGCGGCTGCCGATTCGATTTCGGGCCAGCGATTTTCCATCAACTCCTCGCCACGCGACCAAATAAACGTCTGGTCGCTGCGACGAATCACTTGGCCACGGATGCCGTCCCATTTCCACTCGGCTACGTAATCGCCTGAGTCACCTAATGGCTCGGGCCCTTCGTGGATATCGATCGGATGAGCCAAACAGAACGGATAGGGTTGGCTTGCGATGGTGTCCTGGACGTCGGGATCGACAAGCTTTTGAAAGAAGGCCGCGGTCGGTTTCCAATTGCCCATCAATCGATGCGACACCACGTCTGCCGAGATTCCCGACTGCATCGCAATCGCCCGCGTCACCAACCGCTTGCTGACTCCCACTCGAAACGCTCCCGTGACCAGCTTCATGATTACGAACCGCATCGCGGGAGTCGATTCACGCCAAATCTTCGTGATCGCTTCACGCTGTTGAGTTTCGTCCATCGATCGAAGAGGCAACAATCGAGTTTCCATCCACTCGGAGAGCGACAAATCATCGACCAATTCGCCTGGCGGAACGACAAGGGCGAGTGATTCGGCCAAATCGCCCACCGCATGATACGATTCCTCGAACAACCACAGCGGAATATTGGCTTCTTCGGACGCCCATAACCGTAACCGTTTCGTCGGCACCAATTGACGCGGCTTGTTGCCAGACAAAAAGTACGTAGCCCAAGCGGCATCGGCCGCGGTGGCAGCAGCAAAATAGCCAGCCATCGCGGCGATTTTCTCGTTGGTTTTGGTTGTCGAGTCCAAAGCGGTAAAGAGGGCTGCGAAGCGAATCATGACTCGTCTCTCTGGTCCACGTTTCCCTGGTCAACGTTGCCCTGGTCCGCGGTTCCCTGGTCCGCGGTTCCCTGGTCCGCGGTTCCCTTGTCCGCGTTCAACGCCGAGCCGTCGTCGACGTCCGCCGGCGATGCGTCTTCGTCGGATTCACCTCGACCACGCGAATCAATCACGCGGGCATCTCGACCGTTTTCTTGCAAATACCGAGCCACCGCGGCGGTATAGCCGTGCGTAACCCAAACCATCTCGGGATCGCACAACTGAACGGCCTGTAACAGTGATGGCCAATCGACATGATCGCTGACCACAAACCCACGGTCGACCGATCGCCGCCGGCGGGCTCCGCGTACCGCCATCCATCCGCTCGCCATCGCGGTACGAACGCGACCGAAGCGACGCATCCACGGTGTCCCATGAGCACTCGGCACCGCCACGACCATGCCACCGCTGTAATCGTGTTTTCCCTCGACCGCGCCGACGTAGGTGGTCGGTGGCAACGAGACACCGGTTTTCCGATACGCCTCGGTTCCCTTTTCGACAGCCCCATGTGTGTAGATCGGTCCGATGGTTGGATCGAGTCCTGCAATCAACCGCTGACTCTTTCCAACCGCATAGCCATACAGCACACAACATCTCCCTTCGGCCTCAGTGTCGCGCCACCACTGGTTGATCGACGCCATCGTCGTTTGTTCGGGGTCCCAACGATAGACGGGTAAACCGAACGTCGACTCGGTAACCAACAGATCACACCGGATGGGTTGCCAAGGTTCGCAAGTCGGATCGGATCCCAATTTGTAATCGCCCGTCACGACAGCCACCTTTCCTCGGTGCTCGAGCCGTACTTGGGCTGAACCGAGCATGTGACCCGCGGGATGAAAGCTGACGTGCACGCCTCGGATCTTGATTGATTCACCGTAGGGCAGAAATTGAAACTCAGCATCGTCATTCATTCGCATCCTCAATAGATGCTCGCTTTGTTGGGCGGCCAAATAACGACGGCAGCCCCAGCGGGCATGATCGGTGTGCGCATGGGTAACCACGGCGCGGTCGACAGCTTGGTGCGGATCGACGTAAAAATCGCCCAACGCACAATACAGCCCTCTCGGTGTGGTTTGCAGTAAATCGTTCATTGTTTTCTCGTCGGTCGCGTCAACGATCGATGGTTCTGGTTGCGGTCTATCGATCCAGCGCCAAAGCCAGATCGCTGACGAATTGCTGATGCATTTGGTTGCGTCGGTCGAGGTTGGGCATACGCAGAATGGCTGCCGGATGCCACGTCGCGATCGTTCGTTTGCACCAATCGGTGGCCATCACTTCGCCACGTTGCTTCGTGACTCGAAAATCACGACCAAACAACGCGGATGCTGGCGTCGCGCCAAGACAAAGGATGGTGTCGGGACGAATCGTGGCGATTTCGGCTTCCAACCATGGTCTGCAGGCAAAAATTTCTCGCGAGTTTGGCTTTTTGTGCAGACGCTGTTTTCCTCGCTCGGTGAATTTAAAGTGCTTGACCACATTGGTGATATAAACGTCCTCGCGATCAATCTCCAATCCGCGCAATGCATCGTCCAACAATTGACCGGCTGGACCGACGAAGGGGCGTCCTTCGATATCTTCGCGATCCCCTGGCTGTTCCCCAACGATGACGATTCGTGCCGATGGCGAGCCCTCGCCAAACACCATCTGAGTTGCACATTGGTGCAAATCGCAGGCTTGGCAGTGGGTTGCCGCCGCTCGAAGTGACGGCAGCGACCGGTCGCTGGGCATGTAGTGCGTCGCGGTTTCAGCAAACCCTTCGTTGTTGGCGATCATCTCTGCGACACGCGAGGAAGCTTGCTGAAGCAGTTCAGGAATCAATTCGGTTTCGGGTAGCGTCGGCCAATGCCGCACCGGCATCTCGCGTTTCATCATCGCGACCTTCACACGCGCCGGATTGAAGATCGAAGCGTAATAGGTCTTCCAAAGGTCCTCGAGCGAATCCGCGCCGGGTGCCTCGTTGACGGGAACCCCGGGGCCATATTTTAGTTCGCGTTGGTCCCACGAAACCGATTCGTCGGGTGTCAAGATCGTCCAATTCATCGCCTTGAAGCGACGCGAGAAAAATGGAGCCGCCAACGTGACGATGCGGTGGTCCGGGCGATGCCAGGCGATGTAATTCGTCTGCGTTTCCGCCTGCTGCTGGTGCTGCTGATTGTCTCGCGAAACCGATTCCGCAACCACCTTGCGAAACCGCACAAACGCTTTCATCTTATGCACGTCGCGAGTGACCGCCTTTTTCATCTGGTTCAGCGCAAACACGTCGTCATCGGTGGAAATTTCCAGCAGATGCCGCTCGCCATGCGTCAATCGCCACAGCGTACGGTACAACAGCTCCCACCGCCCCGCGTCGCGATGACATGCAACGTGCTTAGCAATTTCGAGGAACGCGGGTGGCACCGTGGGCGCGACCGAACTCGAGTTCGATTTAAGTTTTGACGGCGCCGCCGTTTCGAACAGGTTCGGTTGGTCGGCGTCGCTCGAAAAGTGAATCTCCGAAGGAGTGACGCCACTGACCAACAATGCACGTGCTTGATCACGCCACTGCGTGAACGTTTCCACATTCAAGAAAAAAGTCATCGCCCCCTACACCTCGCCGGTCACTGCCGAGCTTGCTGCATCAAATAACATCAGTTGTTGCGACTTCGGAGCGACCTGTTTCCCCAGGTTTAGCTTGTCCAAATCAGCAACGCCCGGATTGTGATCGGCGGTCAACACAAACACCTTGGCTCGATTCCAAGCAACTCGCAACTTCCGCAGATCGGCGGTGCGAAGATTCTTGTGCCGCCGCAGGTTCAAAATCCGTTGGACGTTGCGAACCCCAATCCCTGGAATTCGCAACAACTCTTCCTGGCTGGCCCGATTCACATCGACGGGAAAGAAATGTCGATTTGCCAGCGCCCAAGCCAATTTGGGATCGATGTCAAGCAACAAGTTGTGGTCCTTTTCGGCCACGATCTCGTTTGCCTCGAATCCATAAAACCGCATCAACCAATCCGCTTGGTACAGTCGATGTTCACGAATCAACGGTGGCGATTGCCCTGGCAGCCGGGCGTCGGCATGCGGAATCGGACTGTACGCCGAATAATAGACCCTTCGCAATTTTTGCCCGGTGTACAATTCCGATGCTGTTTTCAGCACTTCTAAATCCGGCGTCTCGGTTGCCCCGACAATCATCTGCGTGCTTTGTCCGGCGGGCGCAAACGAAGGCGGCTTGAAACCCGATGCTTGCTCTTGTTTCGTTTCGTCGATCTTGTCACGAATGCCATGCATCGCACTGACGATCTGAGGCTTCTTCTTTTCAGGCGCCAACTGGTAAAGATCTCCTTCGGTTGGCAGTTCGATGTTCACACTTAAGCGGTCCGCCCACTTCCCCGCCTCTTCGATCAACGCCGCCGATGCGTTGGGAATCGTCTTCAAATGAATGTAGCCGCCGTAGTGTTTTTCGGTGCGGAGCGTTTTGGCAACCGCAATCAACTGCTCCATCGTGTAGTCTGAATTTTGAATGATCCCCGAACTCAGAAACAAACCTTCGATGTAGTTGCGTTTATAGAACTCCATCGTCAATGACACGACTTCTTCGACCGTAAAACGGGCTCGTGGCGTATCGCTGGAAACGCGATTGACACAGTACTGACAATCGTAAATGCAAAAATTGGTCAGCAAGATTTTCAGCAGCGAAATACAGCGACCATCCGGGGTGTAGCTGTGGCAGATCCCCATCCCCTCGGTACTGCCAATCTCGCTACCGGCGCGAGTGCTCTTCGCACCGCTGCTGGCGCAGGAGGCATCGTATTTGGCAGCGTCGGCAAGAATCGCGAGCTTGTCGCGTACATCCATGGGAACTCGATCGAAAAGGGAGCGAAACAGGAGAACCAAAACACGCCGCAGCAGAGATCCCGCAAACACAGCATTGTGGTAGGTAGGCAAATCGCGAGCCAAAACACCGGCACGAGACACATGATCAACGCGAGCGCGGAATCATGGCGTGGGTTCTTAACCGCAGAACGCGGCGCAAATTCACGCAAGAGAGGCGTGAATTTAGAAAATGACGCGAGCACCGATTCAAGCGTGACGCGAATCAAACGGGGGAGCCGTCCACCCGCAAGCCATTCGGCTTATTAAGCAGCCAGGCAGGCGTCTTTCCTAGCATTAGTCGCTTTGCCCAACGCTGTGAAGCAATTTACGTGACCCGAATGCGTCATTTCTGAAGTTGCGATTTTCTAAAGAGGCGATTCGCGGGGAAAGGGGAGAGAAACTTCGGATGGGCCCTTCGGTTCGGATGAATCGATTAACCCGGCCCGTTGGACCGGGCGAGGCAAAAGGCTGGGGCTTTTGCGCGGAACATAAAGAACAGCGCAACTTCAAAACTTACGCGTCGGGTTATGAAAACACTGCATAACACGAGGAATAGGTGACGGGGCTGGTTTACCAGCGGTCGATGGGACGATCGAGGATCTCGCGGAGCAGCACTGCCTGTTGAACGCCTTGGGGGCTGTGCAGCAAGCGAATCAGATCGGCTGCGACATTGCCGGTCATTTGTGGCCCGCCGTCCAATGGATGAGAGGCCTGAGCGCCGCTCTTCTTGACCTTGTCCATCGCTTTTGCGGCCATCGATTCGGCTTCGGCCGCCGCACGCTTCGCTTCCTCAATCTTCCGCTGTCGCTCTTGCCAAGGACTCGGTTCGTCCTCGACGACTTCGGCGACATAAATTTCTTCCTCGACCTCGCGGATCATTCGCTCGGTGCGATGGTTACTATATTGAGGCCGTTTACGCTGTTCGGGGACCGCAGGTTGAGCCGCGGCAGGACGCGCCGCTGCCGGTGGATTGCCCGCGTTTGCTTGACGACGCTGGGCGGCACGACGCAGAAAGTCTTCGAGATCACCAGCCATGATAGTTTCTTTGGTTTTGATTTTCTCGGGTCGCGACACGTCCGCGTTTTTCGTCCGTTTTTTTACGAACGGCCGTTCCCGATGAAACGTCTGATTACGTCAGCGATTCTACCATCACTAGTCTTTACCATAATTGGTTTCGACCACATGACGACCGGTTCCTGCGATCGCCTTTCGCATTTCGGTATCCGCACTAACGTTCTGCAGTTTGTAGTAATCCAAGATATGCAAATTCCCGCTGCGGAACGCTTCGGCCATCGCTTCGGGCACCGAGGCTTGTGCCAAGACCAATGACGCACGGCTCTCTTCGATCTTTGCCTGCATCTCTTGTTCTTCGGCGACCGCGGATGCCCGTTTTCCTTCGGCACGAGCTCGTGCGACCTGCGTGTCTGCTTCGGCTTGATCGGCCTGCAATCGAGCTCCGATGTTGGCGCCAACGTCGATATCCGCGATGTCGATCGAAACGATTTCAAACGCGGTTTGCGAATCAAGTCGTTTGGCAAGCACCGCTTTACTGATCACGTCTGGATTTTCCAGCACCGCTTTGTGATTCGTCGCACTACCGATTGCGCTGACGATCCCTTCGCCGACGCGAGCGATGATCGTTTCTTCGGTTGCACCACCGATCAATTGCTGCAAGTTTGCACGCACGGTCACACGTGCCTTGACTTTCAATTGGATCCCGTCTTTGGCGACAGCATCCAACGATGGTTTTACGGCCCCACGCGGCGGGCAATCGATAACTTTCGGATACACACTGGTTTGCACCGATTCCAAAACATCACGGCCGGCCAAGTCGATCGCCGTGGCTTCGCGAAAGGTTAACGAGATCGTCTTCGCCTTTTTGGCCGCGATCAGAGCTCGGATCACTTGCTGGACATTCCCGCCAGCCAAGTAGTGTGCTTCGAGCGCTTCGCCGGTGATCTCAGGATCTTCCAACCCTGCCTGAGTCGCCATGATCTTGCTGCGTACGATGCTGCGAGCGTTCACCTTTCGGAACGTCATCCCCAACAGATTAAAGATCGAGATGTTCGCACCGGTCAGTTGCGATTGAATCCACAAACCAAAGTAGCTTGCGAACACGAATAACAGCACCATCATCCCAGCGAACAGAACCAACGCACCGATCAAAATCGGCACGGTCGCGCTGGGCAACTCTTGAGCAAGAAGGGCAAGTTTTAACATCGGGTGCAGTTCCAAAGGGGAGGCAAGCTCAGGCTAAAACACTTGCGGTGTCAAAGCAGTTCGATCAAGGAGGCATCACTGCCCCCTAATGTCCCGCTCCGCGAGGCCAATGTCAACTATAGCAATGCCGCCGGACGCCTCATCCATTGGAGCCCGAACCAATCGCGGATCCACTCAATTGGGACTCGAATCAAGATCCAGCGTATCAAAATCGAACGATTCGGGCGGATTTTCAAGCGACGGCGGTGACACTGGTGGTTCAGTGGATTCAGCCGACGTGGCCACCGCCCGCTCGGCCGCCGCTCGCTCGGCTTCACTGATTGGGCGAACGTAGACTTTTCCCGCTTCGACCTTGGTCACAATGATCGATTGGCCCGCGTCAATCGGCATCCCCAAACTGACGGCGTCCAAGCGGACGTCATCCACTTTGACCAATCCGCTTGGCAGCAGATTGGTTTTTGCAATTCCAATGTGTCCCACCATTTCGTCAAGCGACGTGCCGTTGGCAAGTTTCCGCTTGGCACGCCCTTCGTTCATTTCGCCAGGTCGCCGATTTAGAATTCGGCGACCGATCGGCGTATGTGGCCAGACACGAATCACGGCGATAAAGATCAATGGCGTCGTCAGCGCGACGATGATCAACAACGTGATCCCTGCGGTCACACTATGAGCAAACGCAACCGCCAATGCGGAAATGATTGTCACCACCGCAGCGATCCCGACCAATCCGCCGGTCGGAATCATGAACTCCAAAACCAACAGAATGTAGAACAGCAAAAGCAGTCCGTAGGCGTAGTAAAGCGGCATTAATTCTCTACCGCCTCAACCACGATCCGCGTTCCATGGATCTCGAACACTCGCACCGGATCGCCGGATGCAATCGGAGTCCCATCGCTGACCACCTGCACAATTTGGTCGCCAAATCTCGCCTTTCCCGCCGGACGAAGCGGTGTCGTGGCGGTTCCCACTTGGCCTTGCAAATGAGTGTAATCGGCCAGTTTTTCCGCTTCGTTTACGGCCGCGGTATCGGGCGGTTCCATCGTCAATCCGCCGAGCAGCGGTACGTGCGGCATCAACATCCGAAACGCAATAAAGCCACCGATCAAACCGAACCCGGCAAACAACGCCGTCCAGATGCTTTGCGTCAACACTTGCAATTGATACACGTTTCGCGGCACGATGAACGTTTGGCTCATCAACACGATCCCCAGGACCGTCAATCCGATACCGCCAATCCCAAACACGCCAAACCCCGGCACCACGAAGACTTCGATGGCGATACAGATCAATCCGAGTGAAAATGCTAACAGCTCGAGCCACTCGGCAGTCCCAGCCAAAAATTTGATCCAAAAATACATCGCGAAACAGATCACCGCGATGAACCCCGGTATGCCCAAACCAGGCGCATTGGCTTCGGTCGACAGCGCCGCGAATCCGATGAATAACAACAGGAACGCCAAGGCGTGACTGCGGCCGAGCTTTTCGACGAACCGCACCATCTTGCGATCCGTCACCGGTGGCGGCGTACCGCTCAACCCGACGCGGCGCGAAACATCATCGACCGACGCCGATTCGCCATCGGCTAACCCCAACGCGATCGCTTGCGAGGACGTCAAACCCGCAGCCAATTCGATTCGTTCACCGCGTTGCCATCGATCACGTTCGGCATCCACGTCGGCCGCCCCTTCGATCAAATCCGATTCAGTGGCGTAACGAATCCGCCCTGTCTTTCGATTGGTGTAGCGATAGACTTCGAGATTCGGGTCCAACAATCCACGGATCAAAGCCGCAGGCCGTTTGGTCGCGCGGGCGATCTGCTCGATTAATTCATCGTGGCGAATCACCATCCCCGCATCGATCGCTTCGGCACCAGGACCGCCAAGTTTGGCATTAGGGTTCATGTACATCGGTCGACATGCAATCGCGATTAGCGACGCGTCACCGCGAGCTTCCCCTTGCACGTATCCAGCTACGGTCTGCAGCGGAGGATCGGGTTGAGCGAACCAAGCGGCCAACGTCGCACTTTGGCTTAGACTTCCGCCGGGCGAATCGATCGCGACCACCCATGTGTTGATCTCACCCGACTCGAGCGTTGCCGTTAAATTGCTTTGCCACCGGCGTGATCGCCCTGAATTAATGGAGCCAACCATTTCCAACAACACGCCGACCGGATCGCCAAGCGTCTGTTTCGCGTCAAGCGGATTGATTGCTGCGAGATCGAGTAACTCGGCTGCCTGGTCATCGCGGTTGACAATCCCCGCTGCAATTCGTGAGGTGCGGAGTTGATTGGCATCGATTCGCAGCGGACTTTCCGCAGTGGCCCAAATGGTTTCGCTGGTGATTTCCCCCCCAGCCCGCAATTCAGTTAATGCTTCGCCTGCAGCGAACACTTCGCTGCCATCGACCTTGGTGACGCGTGCCAGTGCAATCCCAGGATCCACCAAGGCACTGACCACTTCGGGCGGGAACAAACCTCGACGAGCGGCGATCGATCGATAGCTGACCTCAATCGTTTCGTCGGAACTGGTTTCATTCTTTGTCGCGTCGGCGATCACGCCCGAATTCGAAACGATCAACAGATCCGACGCCAAAATCGGCAACACTAAATGGCCTTCGACGGGTCCCTGGATCCATGAAACCACACGCACGCGGCGCAGGTCGGGTCCCGTCATCGCTCGGGCTAAACGCAGCGCGTCCTCAAACCCGGTTTCCCCAGACGACGCTTGGCCGTCCTTGTCATCGCCAGCAGCGTAGCGAATCACAACGGTCACTCGAGACTGATCGGTCGACGATTCTGCCAATCGATTCAGCTGAGCCAAAATCGATGCAGTGCCGTCGGCCGTCAAAGTGGCCGGCATGTCGATCACGTACCCCACTTTGACCCGATTAGGTTTGGACTCCGGCGCGTCGTCTTTCGGATCGGCTGCCAGGGCCACCGTTGAAGTGAGAGTGACCGTTGACGCCGCGACCACCACTGACGCGAGGGCCAAGACCCCAGTCAATAGAAAAGGCACGATGCCTCGCCGCAGGGCAACGCAAGCGGAAATCGTCTCGCCCCATTTGGTTGCATCTTTCATTGCTTCTTTTCCATAAATTGACGAAAGACTCCAAGCATGTCACTGGTCTACGATTTCCAGAGCCGCACGGCTCGGATCCACTCTACTCCTCAATCTGCTCAAACTGCTCAGCTCAATTATAGGAGCAAAGCCAACCAACGGGTAACCAATCGTCCCACGTCGGAAGCACGAATTCCACGGCTATCGATTCGTGATGAGAAAACATTCGGCTCGGCACGTGTTGTCGCACGATTTCCCCCGCTGGTTTCACCTCGCAAGTAAGAACAACGGCTCTATACTCAACCGTCAAATCGAAGTCTGACAGAGTACCAGGTTGATTTGGGAAATTCTCGTCAAAGAATTGTTGTATTTAGGGCAATTCCTTCGCATCCGCTGGTACCGCTTGTGAAAAATCCGGCATAGGATGGACGCTTGCAAGCAGACACGTCGTCAAACGCGATGCTACGTCACAGGGCGTTCGAATGAAACAAATCATCACCACGGTACGTCCTCATCTCGCCGAGCAGGTGCTGGCGAGTCTGCGTCGCGCCCCGCTGGAAGCCCTCAGCGTGATGGAGGTGAAGGGCTACGGCCGCCAAAAGAGCTATTTGAACGAATACAAAGAGACCGAGTATTCGCAGGCCTTTGTCCCCAAAGTCGAAATCACGCTGTGGGTCGACGATTCTCGCTGTGAAGAAATCCTGCAAAAAATCGTCTCGGTGACCCGAACCGGGCGGATCGGCGACGGAAAAATCTTAGTATTGCCTGTATCCGAGTATCTATAGCCCCTGTGCATCCACACCCCCCCACCGCCAGGTTATCGCCCAATGCCATCTACTTTCGTAGTGGGAATCGCCAGAGTTCCTGGTGTTTCAACAGCAAAGATGGGAATTCTGGCGAATCCCACTACTTGAGCATCCCCCAATGGTTGCCAAAGTAGATGGCATTAGGCGCAAGCCACCCGGTTGCAGCGAGTAAAACGTTCGATTTTCACCGGGCGGCTTGCGCCGCACCGCTACAAACGCCACCCCTTTAGTGCCAAAGTAGATGGCATTGGGGTATCACCGCTAGCGAATTGGCGAATTGGCGAGATGACGTACCCCCAAACAGGTCGTAAAATACGACTCGTGCAAAACCACCTTGACGTGGCGGCCCCAGATTCCTTACTAAACGCTGCCCACCGCTTGCGCTAGCGCGGTCGGCTGAGTCCGTTCGTTGCTTCCCACAGCAATCCCCTAAAACTCATTTCCATAGGATCGCAGATGTTCCGAATGTTCATGATCGCAATCGCTTTGACATTGCTTCCCACCGCTGTTTCGGCGGCACCACCGCAGCACGCAGCGGCCACGACGGCGCCTGCGAACGAGGTCGTGCGTTACCAATTGAAAGAATGGAAGGCGAAGCACATCCACGATGCCAAAAAAGCCGATACGATTGCCAAAACCCTGAAAAAACTCGGTTGCGAAGTCAAAACGGATCAGCATAACGGACATATGGACGTCAAATATCGCTGTCCTGAATGGCACGAATTGAAGCTCAATTCGCACGACGATGCTCATAAGTGGGAAAAATGGCTCAAAGAATTCCACTTCACCACTGAACACAAACACTGAGACAGTCGATTGACTTCACCTATCACCACGGCGCGGATGGCGATCGAAGCGGCGAGTTTTGCCAGCCAAATGGTTGGCGAATTGGCCAGCAGCGTATCTAGCGCCGTCGGGTTCGACGAAGTACTGCAGAGCGGCTCGGCTGATGACGAGCCCATCGGCGAGTCAAAACTGCGTTCGATGATCGATCAAGTCGCTGCCGCAATCCGTTCGCGACTCGAAGCGGCCGGAATCGGTGTGAACCCACCGGTCGAAGTCGCTGTCAGTGATCCTGGGCAAGCGGGCGGTAGCAGCGTGACGGTTTCTTCGGCCCACACTCGAGCGGCCGAGATCGAGTCGATGTTGATGTCCGAACCCGAAATCGTCGATCAATTGCAGCGAATTCGCACTGCGTCCAACATCGACCGGATCGTCGTTTCGGACCGCAGTTGAGGCACGCGAGTAAAATTGGATCGGAATAGAAATTGCTGCGTCAGCCGCACTTGACGCAGACCGCGATCAAAGCGAACATACCGCGTAGCGATCAAAATCGCAGAGCCGGAGGATAAGCGAATGGCTAGCAGGCTGATTCGAAATCAGTTGCCCGGAAACGGGTTGCGGGTTCGAGTCCCGTGTCCTCCGCTTCTACAAAAACACCCTCAAAAACCCCGTGTTTTTGAGGGTGTTTTTTCTTGGCACACCGCTGTGTGCCACAGGTGTGCCAAGATCGTGGTCTTGGCACTGATTCTTCATCCTTAGCTCGCTGCCGCAAGGTCGTCGTCTTCGCCGTTATCTTTCTCGCCGTCTGGTATGTCCCCAATAGGCGGCAGCTGATCCATCTTTCGGCGTGACTCTTCATCATTGAGATGGTAGTAGTGACGAACCATCTCGCTGTCGGCGTGACCGAGCCATTCCATGACGATGCGTTCAGGGATGCCGGTATTGGCGCATACGCTGCAAAAGTAATGTCGCAGACTGTGGAGTCGACCGTCCGCGAAACTTCGTTGACCGGCGAACTTTTTCGGGAAACGAGGGGTGAGTATTTCAATCACCTCGCGGACCAGGATGTTGCGGACTGTGTCTGGTTTGAGACGGCCGCCTCTTGGTCCTCGAAAAACGTACGCCTCGGTTTGCGGCAACGACTCAAGCAACGCATGCAACTCGTTGCGAAGCGGAATGTGCCGGCTACGACTACTCTTGGTTGAGCGGCGGTCGCTGCCTTGCTGATCCGAAAATCCGCTTTCATCTGCGATCGTGAGTGTGCGATCATGGAAACGAATGTCTGACCACTTGAGCGATGCAAGTTCGCCGATGCGCAGGCCGGTGCATGCCAATGCGGTGATGACGCCATATAGCCAGCCGAGTGGCTTGGTTTCTGCACAGTGCGTCAACATTGCATTGACCTCCTCGCTCGTGTAGCAATAGGCCCGTTCGCATTCGGCTTTGCGAAGCTTCAACTTCAATGGCTCTCGGTCGATGTGCCCTTCGTTGCAAAGCCATTTGAATGCCGTCTTGAGCAGATTTAGCTCTCCGTAGATCGTCTTTCTTGCGTAACCCAAATCGGCAAGATGCTTGGCATATTCGGACAAGGTTCGTTCGGTGATCTGGTTCCACTCGGAAATCCGAATCGTCAAGGCGAACTGAAGAAACTTGTCAAGGATCGCTCTGTAGCGTTTTCGCGTACTTGGCTTGGTGCCTCCCACCAAGATCGGACGTTCATTGTGGTCGTCAAAAAGCTTGCGACCAGCGGTTAGAGTCAATCGCTTCTTTCCCGGATCGGACCTCGAACGCGGTACCAGTCCGAGGTTCTCTGCCTGGACGCGGTCGAGTCGATGCAGATTAGAAATCGCCTCATCTCGGTCTTTGCTTCCAAGCGATGTACGCTTCAGGCAGGCTCCGTTGGATCGGCCGTCTGCATACCAAACACCGCTTTTACGCTGGTAGATGGGCCAGTTGAAAAACTGGCACTGATGTTTTTCGGGCTCGTCACCCTTCTTGTACTTTCTTGGCATCACTGCCTCCTGTGTTTGTGTTTTGCAAGCCCTTCATCCAAGCCGGAACTTTGCCCGGCAGTGGATCGGCTGCTTTCTCTTCCTGGAGACCACTCGGCTTACAGTCATCGAGTTTCGATGACTCTTGCGTTTGAGGGCAAATCACCGCAGAGTAAAGTTCGCGTTCGGGAATCCAAACGCGGTAGCCTTTTCTCCGCTGCACCTTGGTAAGAAGTCCTTGTTTGAGATACCGATCAACGGTCGACTTGCTGACCCCGGCACGTCGGGCGAACTCTTTCGGAGATAGACAGCCTTCCGGGCGGTCTGAATTGCTTGCATTTGACATCGAATCAGATTGTTCTGAATCGGGGGCCGCTCATGCCGCGACCGTGAGCAAGGAAAAATGAGATTTCCTTACTCTCTTCCATCCGTCACTTAAGCCGAAAGCTATTTTTCAGCGATCACCCAAGTAGTGACTGCGGACATCGTCTCGCGATCGCAGGTAGTTGATCGCGTCGCGAATTTCAGCGTCGTTGATATCTTGCTGCGTGCCAAACTCAATCTCGATTCGGTCGATGATTCCCGTATCACTAAGCCCATCTTTAATAAGCTGACAGACACGCGTGCAGATTTCCCTAAGATCGGCCACCGAAGATGGAGCAGCCGCCGTATCGAGGAAACTCTCGTCTTGTTGAACCGTGGAGAAATCGACATCGCGCTGCTGTAAATTGGTTCGCCTCAGTCTTTCGCGGGACACTGGACTGATCGTCAGCCCCATGAAACCTGAAAGCTGCTGGAACCCCATGACCGAGTGCCAGTTTTCGTTTGAAAATTCATGGCCTGTAATCAAGAAGAACGCACGGTGATACCACCTTCTGATCGTAGACTCGTCTTTACGCAGCTCCCGTCCAACGTCGACGAATGATGTAGCACGATCACGATGGTATCGCCCTTCGCTAAATCCTTCGCTGAGATCCCAAGCCCGGAGATAGTTCGGATAGTCACGTGGACGGTCTCGGCTAGGTTGAAGATTGAGTTGCTCTCGCCAATAGTTCTGGCACCGCGCCATATCTTCTTGCCATTGTTCTCGTGGAGCGACGGGGCTCACAACATAGAACGGTCCCGGCACAACCGCCTCCATTTCTGGTTCCACCGAATTGATAATCTCCGCAAACGCAACTAACGCTTCGTTCGTGTCAAGCGCGCCATCTTTGCCATCCGCAATACTCTTGAACGTCTCGGCAACTCTCCGAAGCGAATCGGAAGACAGGTGTTTTCCGATGACTCCCAGCATCATCTTTACGGTCACTGGCTGCAGCGCATTGCAGTGGAAAAGCTCGCTGGGTTCCAAGGCTGATAGTTCCTCGAACGACAATGCCGGATCAACCGGTTCAGACACGACCCGAATCGCGTTGCACGCATTGATCACGTCTTCGATTTGTCGAACCTCGTGCCAAGTCGCTGGCGGCGACATCGCCTGAGCGGATTGCTGGATTTCCCAAAGCTGAAGATAAACCGGATGCCGTCGCGTCGCTTCCCATCGAAATTCGATGGTCAAGCGATCGAGATGCCGCTCTGGACGTCGCAGCATTTGCCTCACGAACTCGATATCTGAAAGATCGTCAGTCAATTTTCTGTTTACCTAAATTCTCGAAGCTGCAGTTTGTTTCGTTCAAGCTAAAGGCCCTCAAGTATCTTGACGCATAAACGGCGACCATTTAGATGCCGTAAATCACAACATGTAAGAGCTAAGTTCTCCTCACCATATATGCCACGTTTTCGGCTTCAATTTAGATGATTTTAGTGCTCTTGAGTTAGCCTGAATATTCGCGAAATCGATCAAGCCATGAAATCGCGATTCTGTCGACCGAGCTGTGAACCTGAAACTCCTTGAGTTCAGAGATGCCTTTGAGCATGAGCGATTCAATCGTGTTTCTTTCGTCTTTCGTGATGTTTATGGGCGAACGAAGAACCATTTCAGCTGGAGGTACCTGGTGGAGTTGTCTGCATTGTCGATCTCAATCTCGTTGAGTATCTCGGATATTTCCGATCTAATATTCGCGTTTTTGCAGCCCTGATGGACCTGTTTGTTCAGGCTGGATGGACTAAGGCAATGCAACTCACCAATCGACTG
Source organism: Rhodopirellula maiorica SM1 (assembly GCF_000346295.1). GTDB lineage: Bacteria > Planctomycetota > Planctomycetia > Pirellulales > Pirellulaceae > Novipirellula > Novipirellula maiorica. The sequence goes on from NZ_ANOG01000974.1 coordinate 24,669, forward strand.
GACGAGGCTATACGAAGTCAGGCTATCACCTCCGATGTGTCCTTTGTCAGCTCACGCGTGAAAGTGTTGCGTAGCTGGGCAAAGATACTCCCCGAGAGAACGCTCAACGCAATTTTTCGGGTTTCTTTCCATTACGCTCTTTTATCGGGAAAAAGCGGGGTTCCGCGACGGGCACCCCGACAGCAGATTAACAGAAGTTGCTTGTGAAAGGGAAGGCTCAGGAAAGTTTTCAAGAGGGCAAGACGAGCGGAAAGACTGGTGTCGGTTCAGGGGCTGAGCGTGCGAGCTGCTGCCGATTGGCTGGGGGTCTCGGTGGCGACAGTTTGCTATCAAGTGGCCTACATCCGTCGGCTTCCAAAGCAGTTTGTGGAGTGGCTTGAGACTGACGCGAGCGACCCATTTCACGAAATTCTGCTGGAACGCCGACTCCGCGAAATTGTGAAGTTGTGCAATGAAGAAAAAGACTACGGCGATTTCTGACTTGATAGTGGCCTGCAAAACCGCCGCGAATGAGCCTCAGATTCAATTCTTAGACGAGTTGATTGACTCCGTGACAAAGTGAAACTAACGGGGGTTTGCGGGTCGAATAGTGGGCTGGGAGATTGGTCCTATGCCGCCACAACAGTCGATTGTGTGCCGACCGAAAACGGCAGCGTTGAGCAAGATAACTCCCGGCTGAAAGAGAGAAACTACGGGAACGCTTTTTATGCAAGAACCTCGAGACGACCATCGCGTTGACGATCTCCCTCAGTTTCTTGAGGAAGCGGTTAAGCTTGCGAAGCAACACTCCATTCCCTCCATTCCGGTTTCTGACGTCATCGCTGCGAAGCATGCTTTGGATGCTTACAGGCGATGCTCAGCCCACTGCCAAAGCCGTGGCTGAAAAGCGGGGAATCGACGAGTTTTATGCCGGTGTCTCACCGCAGGAAAAACATGACTTCGTGAGACGACTGAACGACAAAGGCAAAGGCAAAGGCAAAGGCAAAGGCAAAGGCAAAGTTG